>JAFVBE010000030.1 GCA_017480195.1 Lachnospiraceae bacterium | reverse complement strand
TAAACTACGAGTTCCATTGCGATAGTCCTCACATGCTTGTACTCGTTGCTCTATAGAATACTTAGATTTTCTGGACATAAAAATACCCCTTAAATAGATTTTGGTTATTTACCTTGTCTACTTAAGAGGTATCATATCAATATGTGAGGTACACTGCTCTCATTTTATTTCCAATGAGAATATAGAATGATAATTCATTTATAAGTAGAATAACAAAGCCTTTGAAAAAAATGAAAAACAAGATATAATATTCTTTAAATCAATTACCACCCCCACAGGAGACCACCCTCATGATTACAAAACTAAAATACGGAAATACAAATACATTTTTAGTCCAAGGCAAATCCGGTAATATTCTAATCGATACCGATTATGCCGGTACGCTATCTATGTTCTATCGAAGCATCAAAGAGCACGGCATAACCGTAAATGATATCGACTACATTCTTGCTACACATTATCATCCCGATCATATCGGTCTGGTGAGTGAGCTTATGGAGCAGGGAGTGGGATTGATTCTTATGGAATCACAAGCAGGAATGGTTCATTATTCCGATGAGATATTTGCAAGGGAACTGGGACTTAGATACAAGCTGATAGATGAGAGTGCGGCGGTTTTGCTTTCCTTTGAGGAGAGCAGAGCATTTCTTGGAAAGCTTGGTATAGACGGAGAGATTATTCGGACTCCGAGCCATAGTGTGGACAGCGTGTCGGTTGTTCTTGATGAGGGGATATGCATTGTGGGAGATTTGGAACCGCTTGCGTTTCTTACGGCTTATGACGATAACAAAGAACTTGCAAAAGATTGGGACAAGGTGATGTCATACAAGCCTAAGGTGGTATATTATGCTCATGCAAACGAAAAGAGGTTTTAGTAAATTATGAGACTATTCATTGCAATTCAATTTGAAGAAAATATAATTAACGCATTGACAGACTTTCAGAATAATCTTAAAAGACAGGGCGTTACAGGGAACTATACCAAGCGGGAGAATCTGCATATCACGCTGGCATTTATCGGTGATTACGGTAATCCTGAAAGAGTTCTTGATGCTATGGAACGAGTAGATTTTCGTCCGATGAAAATCAGTTTGGATGGAGTCGGAAACTTTGGAGATTTGTTCTGGGTTGGACTTGCTGATAATCCGCAGCTTGCAGGATATGTGAGACGGCTGCGTCGGGAGCTTTCCGAGCAGGGCATACCATTTGATAAAAAGAGATTTTCTCCACATATTACACTGGTTAGGAAAAGTTCCTATAAGGACGGAAAAACTATTCCGGTATCGGAACCGCCGAAAGGCGGTATGGTTGCTACAGGAGTTTCGCTTATGTGCTCGGAGCACGGAAAGAACGGGATGATTTATACGGAGATTGGAAGGGTGGAGTAAAAAAGTGTAGAGTAAAACCATAACTAATGGTATAATGTCAATATCATATCATCAGTATGTGATAGAACAGGAAGAAAACTAAAGAAAAAGGAGAAGTAGTTATGTGAAAGAATCCGTATGCAGGAACTAAGACAGAGAAGAATCTTTGGGAAGCCTTTGCAGGTGAATCGCAGGCAAGAAATAAATATACATATTTTGCTTCGGTTGCCAAGAAGGCAGGTTATGAGCAGATTGCAGCCTTATTTTTAAAGACTGCGGAAAATGAGAAGGAACATGCTAAGCTTTGGTTCAAGGCACTTGGCGAACTTGGTGATACGGCGGAAAACCTTCTTCAGGCTGCAGAGGGTGAGAATCACGAGTGGACGGATATGTACGAAAGGATGGCTAAGGATGCTGAGGAGGAAAGATTCCCTGAGCTTGCAGAGAAGTTTAGAGGCGTAGCTGCCATCGAAAAGATGCATGAGGAAAGATATCGTGCTCTGCTTAAGAATGTTGAAGCTATGGAAGTATTCAAAAAGAGCGGCGTAACAATGTGGGAGTGCCGTAATTGCGGTCATGTAGTTGTAGGACTTGAGGCGCCTGAAGTGTGTCCGGTATGTAATCATCCTCAGTCCTTCTTCGAAGTGCGTCAGGAAAATTATTAAAATACGGGGGTGTTATTATGAAGTTTTTTGTATGTGAAAAATGTGGTAATTTTGTAGGAATGATTAAGGAGTCGGGAGCACCGATGACATGCTGCGGCGAGAAAATGAAAGAGCTTGTTCCGGGCACATCAGATGGTGCGGTTGAGAAGCATGTACCTGTAGTTTCTGTCGAGGGTAACAAGGTTACTGTTACAGTCGGCTCTGTAGAGCATCCTATGATGGACGCGCATTATATCGAATGGATTGCATTGGAAACTGTAAATGGAGCACAAAGAAAAGTGCTTAAGCCTGATGAAAAGCCTTGTGCGGAATTCATATTGACAGATGATGATTCTATTGTAGAAGTATATGCATATTGTAATCTGCACGGTCTTTGGAAGGCATAAGGAGTGCTTGACTATAATAACATTTTGATAAAAACGATTGTCATGTAATGGCAATCGTTTTTTGAATAAATTTATGGGAGTAGACTATGAAACTTGTATTTGCATCGGATTCCTTTAAAGGAACATTAACAAGTGAACAGATATCAATGCTTCTTGATAAGGCGGCACATGAGGTTTTGGAAGATGTCAAGACGGTAAAGCTTCGTGTGGCTGATGGCGGCGAAGGTACCATAGATGCAGTCATTGGTTCTCTGGGTGGAACGATAGAGGAACTTACAGTGCATGGACCTCTTATGGAGAAAGTAAATGCTTATTACGGAAAGATAGATGAAAGAAGAGCGATTATCGAGATGGCGGTTTCATCAGGACTTACGCTAATTCCGGAGAGAAGAAGAAATCCTCTTTATACATCTTCTTATGGTTTGGGAGAGCTTGTAAAGGCTGCGCTTATTAATGGAGCAGAGGATATAACCGTATGTATCGGAGGCTCAGCTACAAATGACGGTGGTATGGGATTTCTTACTGCGCTTGGAGTTAGATTTACAGATGCGGATGGAAACTGTCTGGAAGGAATAGGCGCTAATCTTAGTAAGGTTGTTAAGATTGATATGTCAGGATTAATGAAGGAAGCAGTGAAGGCACATTTTACGGTTATGTGTGATGTCACGAATCCTTTGTGTGGAGAAAACGGTGCTACATATACATACGGAAGACAAAAGGGTGCATCCGATGAAGAACTGGAATTGCTTGAAAAGGGTATGATGAATTACCGTGATGTAATTATAGATACATTTGGTATAAATCCTGATACAATATTAGGAAGTGGTGCAGCAGGTGGAATGGGAGCTGCCTTAAAGATTTTCCTGAATGCTGATATGAAATCAGGCATAGAGACTGTCCTTGATATGATTGCTTTTGATTCATATATCTGTGAGGCTGATTATATCATAACAGGTGAAGGAAGAGCTGATGACCAAAGTGTCTGCGGTAAGGTCGTTCAGGGAGTCGGTGACAGGGCAGCAAAGTATGGTGTCCCTGTTATTGCCTTATGTGGAAGCCTGGGTGATGGCTACGAGAAGCTTTATGAGCACGGAATTAAAGAAATTATATCCGTATCGGAGGGTAAGGATATTGACGATGTTATGAGGAACCCTGATAAGTATTACTATGCGGCTGCTTTGGAAATGTTTGATGCTTTAGTGGCAAGGACGGTGAGAAAATGATTATCAATACAGGACAGAGGACGGACATACCGGCATTTTATGCTGAGTGGTTTGCCAATAGGTTAAAAAGTGGATTTGTCTGTGTGCGTAATCCTTATAATCCTAATCAGGTAAGCCGTTACAGACTCGACCCTAAAGTAGTTGACGTGATAGGATTTTGTACAAAAAATCCGGCTCCGATGTTTCCATATATGGAACTTCTAAAGGATTACGGACAGTATTGGTTCGTAACACTTACGCCTTACGGACGGGACATAGAGCCTAATGTGCCGGATAAGCATCGACTTATAGATGACTTTAAAAAGCTATCAGATATAGTCGGGATTAACTCTATCGGCTGGAGGTACGATCCGATTTTTATCTCCGATAAATATACCTTTGAATATCATCTGCATGCCTTCGAACAGATAGCTGAAGAACTCGACGGATACACAGAAACGGTTGTAATCAGTTTTATAGATTTATATCCTAAGGTTATTAAGAATTTTCCTGAGGCAAGAGAGGTTTCACACAATGTAAGACTTGCGATGGGAAAGGAAATAATAAATATTGCAAAATCTCATAGTATGATAGTCAAGCCTTGTGCAGAAGGGAATGAGCTGGCTGAATACGGAGCTGACTGCAGTGGTTGTATGAAAATAAGTGACTACGAAAAGGCAATTGGCAGACGCTTACTTGCACCGAAGAAAAAGGGGGCAAGAGCAGAATGTGCGTGTTATCTGTCCTGCGATATCGGTGATTACAATACCTGCAGGCATCTGTGCAGATATTGCTATGCAAATGCAGAACCTTCAAAGGTTTTGGCTCATAGCCGCCTGCATAATCCGAAGTCTCCATTTCTGATTGGGGATTATAAGGAGGAGGATAAAATCCATGATGTGCCTCAGAAGTCATGGATAGATAATCAGGAGAGCTTTTTAGTGTGAGGGAAATAATATATTCTTTACACTTGCGGGTGTTTAGCCTATACTTTTATAAAATATTTTAGATAATAAGGAGTAGTGCATATGTCAGATATAAGAATAAACATTCAAAGCAGTATAAGGATTGGCGGAAGTGCCACATTATATTTTGATCCGCTTAGTATATCGGGTAGTAATAATGATGCGGATGTGGTTTTTATTACACATGACCATTCCGACCATTTCTCACCGAGAGATATAGAAAAGGTAATTAAAAAAGATACAAAATTTGTAGTACCTTTATCTCTTAAAAATAATGTCAGCAAAATGGGGATTGCGGATGATAATATAATCTGTATGGAACCGAACATGACGAAGGACATCGAAGTAAATAGTACAAGCATCCATATTGAGGCTGTCTATGCATATAACAAGATAAAACCATTCCATCCGAAGAGGAATAAATGGGTAGGATATGTGGTAACTGTGGATGGTGAGTCTTATTATGTTGCGGGAGATACGGATGCACTCGATGAGAATTTGTCTGTAAAATGTGATGTGGCACTTGTGCCTATAGGCGGACTTTTCACTATGGACTATAAGGATGCTGCACAATGGATAAATAAGCTTAAGCCTAAGAAGGTTATTCCGATACATTACGGAAGCATAATCGGAGATGCCTCGTATGGAGAAAAATTCAAGGAATTAATTGATACGGGGATTGAGGTTGAAATCTTGTTGAGTTAAAGATTTTATATTGTCAAACAATTATCTCATATGTTACTATATATATTAGCTAAGACTAACTTAAAATAAATTAATTTCATAGGAGATTAAATTATGAATGTTTATATTGCTACAGGAATATTTGGGATAATAAGCGGATTTGTTGCTGCACTTGCAGATGTTCCGCTTGTAAATCCGGATAAGGGCTCAGAGCAGCTTCCTTTAAAGAGCGTACAGAAGTGGTGGGCAGAAGTACCGGAAAAACGCTTTACCACATCCTTTTGGTTATCCTTCTTAGGCCAGCCGGGAACATATATTACAATGTGGATGCTGGCGGTTCTTATATCAGGGAATAATCAGTCTCTTGGTATGGCTCTTAAGATAAATACATTTATCGGATGTTATACAGGACTTTTGTGTCATTTAATATTTTGTTTGAAACCTTTGATGTATAGGAATATTCATACAAAGCTTTCGGAGGATGAGGTTAGTAAAACAATGTCATCAATAGATAAGGTATCGGTAGTACCGCTTATCATAGGCTTTTTGTCATTGTGGCTTGGAACTACAGTGATAATTATAATATCTATCATTAAAGGTTATCTTGAGGTTCCAAAGCTTTGTCTGCTTTTAAATCCTATTCCTTCAACTGTTGTTTTGATGATTCTCAAAAAACTCAAGATAAGAATTATAGGTGCTTTAGGCGTTGGATTTATGATGTTTGCTGTCTTGCTTATTGTTGCGGGAATTTATATGGGTTAGTCAGGTATCGTATTATCTATTGGAGAAAGCAGTGATGCCTGTATTCAAGAGGAAGCATGCCATAGTATTCCTTGAATACTTTAGCGAAGCGTCCCTGATTGCTAAAGCCGCAGCTAATTGCTATATCTGAGATTGGCAGTCCGGTTTTGGCTAATAACTCAGCGGACTTCTTTAATCGCATGCTTTTCATATACTCGGAGACAGTTACACCGAACATAGCAGAAAAATAATTTTTAAGGCTGGTTTCGCTTACATTTAGCTTAGCTGATATTTCACGCATGGAAATGTGTTTAGAGATATCTGCGGTCAAAATGCTTTGTACTTCTTTTGCAAGCATTGCCTGATTTCTGGTAAGGTATGAGGTGTTGGCAGGCATTATGCTTTTACTGTTTGAAAGGTAGTGGAGTATCTTAAGTATATTAAGCTGTATAAGTCCCTTGTCGGGATTGTTTTTATTATAGAGTTCCATCCAAAGTCTTTGGATATGGATATCGGTTTCTAATATTGAGAGTTTTTCTTTGTTGTTGTATTTTTGACCTAAGACGTCAACATCAATGTTGAATTGCTTAAGCGTACTTATAGTTTCATCTGTGAACATTTCCCTGTAGATGTATATTTCAAAGCCAAGATAATAATTCGACGGGTAGTAGAATCTGTCCGATACAATGAGTGAGCCTATGCTTGTATAGTTGTCCTTTACATATCTGTAGACATTCTCCGATACCTTGAATTCACATCTGCCTGATATACAATAATTTATAATCATCAGGTCTTTGTCGTATAGATAATCGCTTATCGGCATTTCAGTTGTGTGTACATCATTTAATGATACAATTATTCCCGGGAGAAACGGATAAAATGTAATGTTTACATAGCCATTTTCCATTTCATTGTGTATCAAAGACACATTTTCAATCTTTTTAATGTCCTCAAAGGAAAAATCATATATAGAAATGTCTTTTTTCATAATAAACTCCTAAGCTGTCTAATTAAGGTATTTATTCAAAATCAGCAAACTAATTTGTCAAAATTTTACCATGCAAGTAGATGTAAAAGCAAGTGTTAAAATGTCATTTTTTGACGAAATGGTATAGAAAGTTAGCTATGACTAACATATAATGTCACTTGTTTGCAAAGCCTTTATAAAATAAGGCTAATAGAAATGATAGGAGATTGGATAAATATGAATCTAACTGAGGTTAAGCAAGGTGAGAAAGCCATGATAGTCCAGATTGACGGTGACAGAAGATATCTGTCAAGAGTTACATCCATAGGACTTAATGTAGGCTGTAAAATTGAAATGCTTCAAAATGTGAAGAAAAAGCCGCTTTTAATCTATGGCAGAGATACCATGATAGCGTTAAATCGAGAAGAATCTGAGAGAATAAAGGTGGAGGTCAGTGCATAATGGAAAATTCAAAAAATATAGCATTACTCGGACAGCCAAACTCCGGTAAATCTACGATATTTAACACTCTTACCGGTATGCACCAGCATGTCGGTAACTGGCCGGGAAAAACCGTTGAGAAGAAGGAAGGAACATTTACACATAATGAGGTTACATATACAGTAGCCGATTTGCCGGGTTCGTATTCATTATCTGCCAATTCCGATGAGGAGATAGTTACAAGAGATTACATAGCTAAAAATGACTTGGACCTTGTATGCCTTCTGGCGGATGCGTCACAGCTTGAAAGAAGTATGTATATGCTGGCTGATTATGCGGGTATAGGTACTCCTGTTATGATGGTTCTTACCATGATGGATGTTGCCGAAAGCAAGGGCAAGAAAATAGATACCAAAAAGCTGTCTGAGAAGCTGGGCATAGAGGTATGCAGTATAGTTGCATATGATAAGAAGAGCTATGGTGTGTTTTTTGATAGCCTTGAAAAAGCAATAAAATCTGCGAAGTCACTCAATGCAGATGCGCTTTATGATATTGTTAAGGATGGCGAAGGAGCAGAAAGCTTCAACAAGTATATGGAAAAGGCAGAGGTTATTGCAAGTGAGAGGCGTTCTAAGGAATGGCTTGCCATGAAGCTTTTGGAAGAGGATGAGGCTATCTTAAGGGAACTTGCCATAAAGGGCGAAAAGAATATAGAGCATGATTCCAAAGGTGCCTTATATACAAGTGATGCAAGGTTTAAGTGGATAGAAGACTTGCTTGAAGGAGTAGTAACAGATGCCAAGAAGCCTTCAGAGCTTCTAACAAAGTTTGATAAGGCGGCAATAGGACCGCGAAGCGGTAAATGGGTAGCCTTTGGCATGATGATTGTTGCACTTATGGGTGCTATGATTGTTGCTTCTCCTTTGATGGGACTTGGTGGGGCATTGCCAAGCCTGCTTAATCCTGTGGCAGACTCATTGCTTGGAAAGATGGGAGTATCAAGTTCAATCATTCATTTTATAAAAGCTACTCTTATAACCTCTCTTGGCTGGGTTGTGGCAATGGTTGGATTTATCTTTGCAATGAATTTTGTGTTTGGAATACTTGAAGAGGTTGGATATATGGCAAGAGTTTCTTATGTGTTTGACCGTTCCATGAGTAAAATCGGACTTCAGGGTAAGGCACTTATGCCTATGATTATGGGCTTTGGCTGTACGATGGGAAGTACCTCTGGCGCAAGAGTTATAGATTCCTATGGACAGAAGATAATGACAATCGCTGTTGCATGGGCGGTGCCATGCGGAGCAACCTTCGTGGTTATTCCAACTCTTGCAAATGCATTCTTTGGTACCGGAGGCGGTATGCTGGTGATTCTTCTTATATTCCTGATTATGCTTTTACATATAATTATAACAGCTAAGGTTTTTGGTAAGAAGCTTAATCCTGTAGATAAGAGAACGGGCATAGTTATGGAACTGCCGCCGTATCATAAACCAAGATGGGGATTTATATTCAAGAACTCACTTATGCGTATGTGGGATGTATTCAAGAAGGCTTTCAGCATAGAGCTTATTGTATGTATTATATTCTTCTTCTTAAGCTATTCAAAGAGTGGAATAGAAGGAAGCATATTATATAAAGTCGGAACTTTTATTGAGCCGGTATCAAGATTTATCGGACTTAAATGGCAGACATTTATGTCATTCTTTGCTGCGATGGTATCTAAGGAAGCCGTACTCGGCGTTCTGTCAGCCATCTTTGCAAACAGCGGAAGTGTTATAGACACAACTACAGGTCTTGCTGCTACTTCGGATAATATAGCACAGATTGTTGCGTCAGCAATCCCACAAGCCGAGGCTCTGGCATTTATAATTGCAGTTACATTTAACATACCTTGCTTACAGGCAGTAGTTTCAACCTACAACGAAACCCACTCTGTCAAATGGACTGCAAAAATCGGACTTTATTATATAGTTACTGCACTTGTTCTTGCTGCTGTTGTATATCATATTGCGGTACTGATATTATAAAGCAGATGTGATGGTTAAGCCTTTGCTTTATGGAGAATAATTATGGACGAATTACTTTCAATTATGCTTGACTCCGAATCCATATCTATGCCGGAGCTTGCAGAAAAACTTAATATGACGGAAGCATTTATCTATGCGAGGCTTGAAAGATATGAGCAGCTTGGTTATGTGAAACGCGTCGTGGAGCATTCAGGTGGCGGCTGTTCCGGAAGCTGTGGAAGCTGTAAGGGCTGTGGAACACATAAGCTTGAGTTTAAGCCTTCGGTGTATTGGATAAGAGGAGAAAGATTGAAATGAATACTGCAAATATAATAACCATAATTGTGATAATTTTTCTAATCTTATTGATAAGCTTTCCTTTGATTAAAAGAATAAGGTCAAAGGAAACCTGTTGTGGTACGGAAAAAGTAAAGGTTAAGCATAAAAAACTTAAAAATCCGGCTGGAAGCTACAGACTTCACATAGATGGGATGCATTGTAAGAACTGTGAAAAACGAATAACAGAAGCGATAAATAGCATTGAAGGTCTTGCATGTAAGGTAAGCCTTGAGAAAAAGGAAGCAGTAGTTTCATATGAGCATGAACCGAGGACGGAAGCTGTGATAAAGCTGCTCGGTGATATGGACTTCCTTGCTGAGTTGGTTGGTTAATTTGAAATCGCCCTTGGGGACGGGGGTAGGGGACGAATCGCCCTTGGGGACGGGGG
>JAFVBE010000029.1 GCA_017480195.1 Lachnospiraceae bacterium | reverse complement strand
TAAACTACGAGTTCCATTGCGATAGTCCTCACATGCTTGTACTCGTTGCTCTATAGAATACTTAGATTTTCTGGACATAAAAATACCCCTTAAATAGATTTTGGTTATTTACCTTGTCTACTTAAGAGGTATCATATCAATTTCGCAATCTTTTTTTATATTTCTTTATTTCATTACTTTTCATTTCAGAAATCAATTTTATTTTATATGAATCATTGTCATTTAAATTGTTATCACTCATATTTCTTTATCTTCACACTCTCTTGCTTTCTTAGTAGTATCCCCATAATGTTAATTATGATAAGACAATAACATTTCATCTGTTAAAGCAAAATATATGTGGCATAATCAGAAAGTTTTTGTCATATTTAGACAGTTTCACAAAAAAAGCAATGCCAATATTCTATGCATTGCTCATTTGATAATATCTATATTATGTTACTGCGGTATTATTATTGATACATTGAATTCATCATCCGAATAATCAATAACATAATCCCCATTATTATTTTCTACAGCTTGGATAATATTCTTTAATCCTATTCCGTGATTGCCGAAATCTTCTTTTGTAGTAATTATGTTTCCATTTTCTATATTAATGATGCCATTATATGAATTTTTCACTGTTATTACTAATTCATCATTCTCATATACAGTCTTGAGTTTTATTATCTTCCTGTCACACTTATCACAAGCCTCTATCGCATTATCGAGAAGATTGGCAAAAATTGTTACTATATCATCTGGTTTTAAGCTTATCGTTGATAAATCGTTTATAGAAAATATAAATACAATATTCTTTTTTACAGCCTCCTGATATTTATTATTTATTACAGCATTTACTACCGCATTATTAGTATTTATATAATCCATATCATTTCTTATGTTTCCGGTAAGCTTAGTCATATACTCCTTTAATTCTGATATATTCCCCGCCTCAAGTAATGCCCACATACTTTCAATCTGATTTTTGTATTCGTGAGACATTCTTTTCTGTCTTTCATTATCCTCCTGCACCTTTTTATATAATGCCAATTGATTCTGGGATTGCAGGCTTATCAATTCGTTTTCCTTCAAAATTCTGTTCTTTTTTGCAATTTCCATAATAAAGTAAAAGACAAATATATCCATACCGATTAAACCAAATGCGACAATCCAAAATAAGTTTTCTAATCTACCTTCTACAATCCTTTCAGAATTATAAACCATTATTGTTGTTATAATTAAAGTGAAAACAGGAAATATTAATAGCTTTATCCATTGAGAATCCTCCAGATATTCTATCGTTCTTTTATCCACTACGCTGCGGATAGTTACTATACATATAAATAATACGGTTCTTGATAATACAACAAGAAGCACCTGTGTATATGTAAGCATATTCTCATCCGGCACATTAATCGTATAAATTGCTATTGCGATATAGTCAATTATCAGGGGCAGACATTGAAAAATCAGACAAATTATAAAATTTTTAATAATTGTTTGCTTATTGTACAGTTTTAGTATTATCGCATAGCCAAGCATAAGTCCAATGATTTTAATAATAATATGTTCATTAAATAACCCCACCATTATAAACGCTGCTGTTACCATAAGTATTTGTCTCGACATTTTTGATATTATTTTGCCTTTTAAAAATACGGGTTCATAAAATGAATCAACAAATATTGTACAGCAAAGCACTTCTATAAATAATATTAAAATTTCCTGTAATATATTAGCCATCATATATTCCCCTTATACGAGATATACTTTTGTTTAACTGCTTTATATTTTGCCTTGGAAACAGGCAGCTCTTTATCATTTTTAAGCAATATATAATTATATTTTATTTTTTTGATGTATCTACAATTAACCAAAAAGCTTTGATGTATTCTGACAAATCCTCTATCTGAATATTCCGCATCATAATCCTTGAGGCTTCCCCTTAATGTATATAATTCTTCTCCCTGTTCTGTAAGAATATGAAAAATCAGATTATGAGACATACTCTCTATATAAAATATCTTTTCAAGATTAATTTTTTGGATGCCTTCTTTAAAATCATATGTATATAGCTTTAGATTGTATTTTAATTTTTTACATATAGTATTAAGGCTTTCTTCAATTGCTTCTTTAAGCATAGAGTTATTCTTAATTATATACCTTAGCGTATCAACTGAATATCCTTGCAGACTATACTCTGCATAGGCAGTTACAAATATAATAAAGCTGTCACTGCAATATTCCCTCAACATTTGCGCCGTCTGAATCCCATTCAATCCATCCATTTCTATATCAAGAAATATAATATTATACTGTGACATATTAATTCCTAATCTTACAAATTCATCACCTGAATTATATATATCAATATCATATTCCAATTGATGTTCTTTCATATAATCAGACACAATAGAGTTTATTTTATTGGAATAAAATTCATCATTATCGCATATTGCAATCTTAAACATTATTATACCTCTTATTTTACATCTTAAGAAAAGGCGGTTACACAAAATGCAACCGCCTGAATATTACTGCTTATTATTTTTATTCTTAACCTCTCTTCAAGAAGTCAGGTATCTTGATTCCACCCTGCTGATTAGCGCTCTGTGTAGTAGTAGTTGCAGCAGCAGTCTTGATTGAATCAACATTGCTTGCTGCAGGCTTAACCTGTGTACGAAGCGGTCTAATGTTAGAAGCACCTGTGATAGGTTGTCCGGAATAAGTAGGTGTCTTAACCTGAGGTTCCTGTGCTGTCTGTGCAGGCTTAGCTGCCGGTGTTGATGCCGGAACTGATACAGTAGTCTGTGTTACATTGCCCTCGATACCGGTAGCGATGATTGTAATACATACATCCTCACCCATGACATCATTGTCAACAGTACCGAATATGATATTGGCTCCGTCTCCTGCAACCTCTGTAAGATATGTAATAGCGTCGTATGCTTCCACGATACCGATGTTACCTGAGAAGTTGACGATTATATCAGTTGCACCTGTTACAGTAGTCTCAAGTAATGGGCTGTCCATAGCGGACTTAATAGCATCAACTGCCTTGTTATCTCCACTTGCTCTACCGATACCGATATGAGCTACACCCTTGTCTCTCATGACTGTCTGGATATCTGCGAAGTCGAGGTTGATAAGACCAGGCTTATTAATCAAATCTGTGATACCCTGTACACCCTGCTGAAGAACCTCATCAGCTTTCTTCAATGCTTCCGGTAAGCTTGTACGCTTATCGCATATCTGAAGAAGCTTATCATTTGGGATGACTATGAGTGTATCAACATTTTCCTTAAGCTTTGCGATACCATTTACAGCGTTGTTCATCCTTGGCTTTCCTTCAAATGAGAAAGGCTTTGTTACAACACCTACGGTAAGTATGCCAAGATTTCTTGCAATCTCTGCAACCACAGGAGCAGCACCTGTTCCTGTACCGCCACCCATACCACAGGTTACGAAAACCATGTTGGCATCCTTCATTATATCTGTAATTTCTTCTCTATTCTCTTCTACGGCACTTGCACCAATCTCCGGCTTCGCTCCCGCACCAAGTCCCTTGGTAAGCTTCTCACCAATCTGAATCTTAGTAGTAGCTCTGCTCTGTGATAAGATCTGCTTATCAGTATTGATAGCAATTAGCTCAACACCTTCCACATTCTCATCAATCATTCTGTTCACTGCGTTGTTACCGGCACCACCTACACCAATTACAAGAATTCTTGCAGGGGTCTTTTCATCGTTTGATTTTATTTCAAGCAAGGTCTTTTCCTCCTTAATATAAATTTCTCTTTTTACCCTATGCAACAGGGTAAAATAACCCACATTGTTGCATTATTACTCATATAATATAATTTTTTTTAGAAAATATCAATAGTTTTCTTATTTTTTCTTGCTAAAACTTGCAGTTGACTCATCAGAATCAAAATCCTTCATATATAAAGTTCCTTCCATTCCCTCAAGATTTTCCAGAATACTTCCAAGATTCATCATCTGAATTGCAAGATAATCCCCCTTTCCCAGTTCAATAGTTATACCGTCATGTACAAGGATTATTTCATTTTCCGCAGTAAATCTTATGCCGTCTATATCCAGCTCGTATTTTTCAATAAGCTGGGTTATCGTCAGTATAGACTTGAATTTACTTTCGTTATCAATGGGAAGCTTCTCACCCATCTCCCACTCACTAAAATTTAATCCTCTTATGCAGGGTACACCTTCTATAAGATTCTGGGACGATTCCAATACATAACCGTCCTTGTCAAAATAAACATAACCGTCCATATATTCTACACAGCCGGCTATGGATTTTTCATATACCGTAACATTAACCTTATTCTTCGATTCAAATTCTATATCAAGCTTTGTCACGAAAGGGATATCCTCTATCGGATGCATTTTATTCTGTATATATAATATAATAGTATTATTTGCCGTAGCCTGCGACATAACGGCATCTTTTATCGTCTGTTCATCAACCTTCTCACAGCCCGATACATTTATCTCCTTTATCGTAAATGTATTAAGATATATTACACTGACAATTAAAACGATTAATACTCCTATTATTAAATATCGTTTTTTCATAATTTTCTCCAATCAATTCATGCAAGCAGCCACAAACCAAATGTTTTTCTTTCACAAACTTAGCATCTTTGGAATCTATCTGTAAACTTATTCCGTAAGTCGCATCTGTCTGGCAACACTTAGTACCAGTCCTACTTCCGCGAGCATAAATACAAGTGAGGTACCTCCATAGCTAATAAATGGAAGTGTAACACCCGTAGGAGGAATCGTATTCGTTACAACTCCGATATTTACGATAAGCTGTACAGCTATGTGTGTAATTACTCCGGTAACTATAAATCCACCGAAGCTGTCCGCCGAACCATCTGCAACGAACTTAAATCTGAATATAAGCATTACAAATAACAATATTACAACCAATGCTCCGAATAAACCTAATTCCTCACAGATAACTGAGAATATCATATCGTTATGTGACTCCGGTAGGAATCCAAGCTTCTGAATACTGTTACCAAGACCTCTGCCAAATATTCCGCCTGAGCCGATGGCATATAAAGACTGCAATGTCTGATATCCGTTATCACTTGTCTCAGGATGAAGCCATGCGTCAAATCTGTCACCTCTGTAGCCAACCGTAAGAACGGCAACCGCTGCAAGCACCACGCCTATAATTCCTAAAATTACGAGATTCCATATCTTAGGACTTGCTACGAATAATATCGCAACCACTATAGCAAAGCATACGATAGCGGTACTTAGGTTCTCTAAGGCGATAAGAACTATACATACGCCAGGCAGAATTAACATCTTAAGCAAATCCTTCATCTTATTAAGATATTTTGCTTTCTTTACACAGGCATCCGACATATATATTATAAGAATCGGCTTGGCAATCTCAGATGGCTGAAACTGCATAGGTCCTATCTGTATCCATCTTGTAGCACCATGACTTGCCCTGCCTATGATTATAACCACGATAAGTAAGGCTATCGCAGCATACATCAATACAAGAGAAAGATTAGACAGATATTTATAATTTACTCTGGATACTGCATACATAATCATAAATCCGCCAACGGCAAATACACTCTGTCTAAGCATAAAATATGTACCCGAATATCCACTTGTTATAGCCCTGTATGAACTGGCACTGTAGACCATCATAAGCCCGAAAAGCACTATAACAAATATAAGAAATATACTCTGATAATCAGTGTATCCGCCTCTTATCCAAAAGCTGTTTTTAGTTGTATGTCTGGCTTTTTCCACTAAAACTTCACTCCTCAAGTTTCATTACATATTCCTTAAATAAATTGCCTCTTTCCTCATAGTTCTTGAACATCCCCCAGCTTGCACATGCAGGAGAAAGAAGCACCGCATCATCCGGTTTGGCATTTTTATAACAAAAGTCCACAGCCTCCTCAAGTGAATCCATGAACATTATACTGTTAAATCCATGATTTTTTGCACAGGTTGCAATCGTTTTTGCAGTCTGTCCTATAAGTACCAGATACTTAACCTTCGCATCAAATGCCTCTATCCATTCGTCAAAGCCTACACCCTTATCATATCCACCGCCTATAAGAAATGTAGTCGTAGTCATAGCCTTGATGCCCTTGATGGCAGCATCAGGATTAGTACCCTTAGAATCATTATAATACTTTACTCCGTTTACGGTTCTGACATATTCTATTCTATGTTCCACACCCTTGAATTCAGTACATACTTTTTCTATAGTCTTAATCGGAACACCCGCATAATATGTAATTGCAACTGCCGCAAGGATATTCTCTACATTATGTGTTCCAAGAAGCTGGATATCATTTAAAGATAAAACCTTAGTTATGACATTATCCTTTCTTATCACCACATCGTCTCTGTCAACATATACTCCCTCATCAAGATGCTTAAGCCTGCTGAATAATACAACATTTACATTATCAAGACCGGCTCTTTTAATCGTCTCAGGGTCATCATAATTAAGAACTATATAATCATCCTCAGTCTGATTCTTCGCTATGTCCATCTTACAGTCTGCATAATTCTCAAAGGTATGGTGTCTGTCTATATGGTCAGGTGTTATATTAAGCACCGCACTAATATGCGGCTTGAATTTCTCAATCGTCTCTAACTGGAAGCTGCTTATCTCTGCAACTGTTATGGAATCCTCAGTTGTCTCATCTGCAACCTGCGTATATGGTATACCGATATTTCCGACTACATATGTATTCTCATTATGTGCCTTCATTATCTCTCCGACCAAGGATGTGGTAGTAGTCTTACCATTTGTACCCGTAATCGCAAGAACCTCACCCTTCTCATACAGATAAGCAAGTTCAATCTCACTGATTATCCTTAATCCAACATTTTTAACTCTTGTTGCGAATTCATTATCCGTAGGGATGCCCGGACTTATAACCATGAATTCACAGTCAGATATAATATCATCTGATATATCTCCTAAGATTATCTCAATATTTCCCTTGATATTATCTGCGAAATTCTCTGAGATTTTATCTTCATCAAGCTCTCCCTTTTTATTTTCATCAAAAAGAATTACCTTTTCATTATTTCGTGCAAGCAGCTTAGATGCAGCAATACCGCTCTTGCCCGCACCGGCAACCAAAACCTTCTTACCAAGCATATCATTTCCTCCCATTATCTAAACAGCTAATATTCCTATGAAGCAGAGTATAGCTGTAACTATCGCAAATATTGAAACTACCTTTGTCTCCGGCCATCCTGAAAGCTCAAAGTGATGGTGGATAGGTGCCATCTTAAACACTCTCTTACCGGTTAATTTGAACGAGGTAACCTGTATTATGACTGATACAACCTCTGCAAAGTATATAAAGGCTACAATAAGTATTATAAGAGGCATCTTAAGCACATAAGCCGTAGATGCGACAAAACCGCCAAGTGCCAATGAACCTGTATCCCCCATGAACACCCTCGCAGGATATACATTATAAACAAGAAATCCAAGAAGACTTCCAACTGTCGCACAGGTAATAGGTGCTACTCCCGAGTTAAATCCAATAGCAATTATCGTGAAAAATGTCGCAATAAGAACCGTAACCGAGGAAGCAAGTCCATCCAAACCATCCGTAAAATTTGCTCCATTTGCAGTACCGAGCATAACGAAGAACATAAGCGGATAATAAACCCAGCCTAAATCTATATATTTATCAGTAAATGGAATCAACATCTCTGTACCCAAATCTGTATGTGCATGTATATAGTATGCAAATATTCCGGTTACTACGAACTGACCTAACATCTTCTGCCATGCATGCAGTCCCATGGAACGCTTCATGACAACCTTGATATAGTCATCCAAAAATCCCACGATTCCGAAGCCTAAAGTTGCAAAAAGCACAGGGATTATCTGAGGATAATCCTTAATATAAAAAAGTGATGTTATGACAATACTGAATAAGATGATAAGTCCACCCATAGTTGGAGTACCTGATTTTTTCAGATGTGACTCCGGGCCTTCCTCTCTTACGAACTGTCCAAATTTAAGCTTTTTTAAAAAAGGAATAAATATTGGACTTAAAACTACACTAATGCCAAACGAAATCAGTATCGGTAATATAACATCATATCTGTTCATAACTATGCTCCTTTTAATTCGTTTCTTCTATTTTTTCTTCTATCTTATCTATGCCAAGATATGGCAGTATATTTCCATATATTTCTCCTACAACCGGCGCCGCTATTGTTCCGCCATAATAAACTCCATCCGGCTCATCTATAAGTATAAGAGTCATAACCTTCGGATTATTCGCAGGAGAAAATCCTATAAATGAGGATATATATTTATTACTGCTTCTCGGAAGCTTCTCGCTGGTTGCTGTCTTACCTCCTATGGAATACCCCTCAATATATGCATTATGTCCTGTACCCTCTGCTATGACAGCTTCCAATAGGTACTTCATGGTCTCTGAGGTTTCTTCCTTTATAACTCCGTTTTCAATGTCATATTGCAGAGTCTGTATTATATTATTGTTGTTGTCTGTTATATATTTACCAAAATGAGGTGTCACTAAAGTTCCGCCGTTTACTACCGCAGAGGCAGCTCTCATAAGCTGGAGCGGCGTAATCTGGAAGGACTGTCCAAATGACATTGTAGCAAGCTCTACCTCACCTACATTTTCTAATTTGTGAAATATGGAATTGGCTTCTCCCGGGAGGTCTATGCCTGTCTTTTCAAAAAGTCCAAGCTTCTCCATATTCTTGTAAAAATTCTCTGCCCCGACTCTTGCTCCAACCTCCATAAAGACAGGATTACAGGAATTCATAATTCCATCCTTGAAGGTTTCAGAGCCATGACCTACTGTCTTATGACACTTTATACGCCTGTCTCCTACCAATCTGTACCCGGGACAGTAGAATGTATCATCTACACTTACTACTCCCTCCTCAAAAGCTGAGGTAGCAGTCACTATTTTAAAGGTTGAGCCTGGTTCATAGGTATCATTTATACAGAAATTACGCCACATATTATTGAGCATATCCTGAGTTACTTCTATGTCGGTTTCAAGCTCCCGATTGTAAGTAAATGGCTCATTTAAGTTGTATTCCGGTACATCTGTCATACCATAGATTTCGCCATTTTGAGGATTCATTACTATAATGCATACTCTGTTAGCATTCTTTTCTTCCATTACCTTCATAGCAGCCTGCTCTATATACATCTGTATATTCACATCTAAAGTAAGGACTAAATTATTGCCTGCGATTGGCTCGATTCTTCTTTCAGCAGCATTTGGTATTTCTATACCCTTACCGTCAGTCAGCGTATTAATGCTTCCATCTGTTCCCATCAGTACATCATCATACTGCACCTCAATTCCTACTATACCCTGATTATCAGCTCCGGTAAAGCCTACAACCTTCGATGCAAGCTCACTGTACGGATAATATCTCTTGTAATCATCATCCACCATCACACCATCTAAATTCATGGCTCTTATCTCATCTGCGACTTCCTTGTCCACATTACTTTTAATCTTCTCTCTGGAGGATACCTTTTCAACCCTTTTTCTGACATCCGCCTCGTCTAATTCTAGCCTGTCGGATAGGACTCGTATAACCTCTTCCGCATCGGTAATCTGGCTATGTATGACCGATATGGAGCAGACTGCCTTATTATCAGCTATTACCACTCCGTTCCTGTCATATATAAGTCCTCTCGGTGCCTTAATACTCCTTTCTCTCTCTTGTATCTGCTCGGCAGCCTCGCCATAATGATTTGATTTTACTATCATTATAAATCCAAGTCTTATAACCATAACTGTCAGCAAAAGAGATGCAATTATTATAAATTGCAGCAGCCTGAGTTTGTTATGATGAGTAAAAACATCCATAGATATGCACCAATTCATTCTTTATTTAATTGTATTTTTATTATTCAAAATGTATAACCTGTAATCTTAATTTAATTATTCGGTATTTTCATCCCCTGATGTATCATCATATATCGGAGCTTCTGTATTATCATAATATGTTTCATCTGTATCATCTGTTGAAGCCTCAGTGTCAGAAATCGTATTATCTTCTCCGCCTATTGACTGCTCAACATACGGATTATCACTGCCTCCTGCCACATCATTTTCAGGTATTTCACCTTCATATATAGAATCTGTCGGCTCATCAACAGCATTTATCAAATCAATATCATAGTTGTCGTTTGTCTTGTATATATTCATATACGGAAATAATTCTGTAGCAATATCTGCAAAAAGGTAAGATGACGCTGCACTCGAACCCTGATCCTCTACATTAGGCTCGTCTACTACTACATATACTACAACCTGCGGATTATCAACTGGGGCAAATCCTATAAATGATATGAGGTATTTGCCGTTGCCACGCGGAAGCTTTTCTGCTGTACCGGTCTTGCCTCCTATGGTATATCCCTCCACGGAAGCTCTCTTTCCTGTTCCTCTTTCAACAACCTGGAAAAGCTCTTCTCTCATTATCTCCGAGGTTTCCTCAGAGATAGTACGCCTAACCAAGACATTATCCTTATTATCAATTATATTTCCCTTCTCATCCTCAATACGCTGTACAACACTTGGCTGGTAGTAATATCCGCCGTTTATAACCGAGCAGAACGCTGTTCCTATCTCCATCATAGAGGCACACACGCCCTGTCCGAAAGAGGATGTTGCAAGCTCCGTCACATGAAGCGTATCTGCATGATATACATTTGCACTTAAGCCCGCTTCTGAAGGTTCACCAGGTATATCTACATTAGTCCTCTGTCCAAAACCGAAAAGCACCTGATATTTGTCAAATTTTTCAGCCCCCTCTTTGGCTGATATCTGCATCAATGCATCATTACAGGAGTTCTCTAATGCACCCGATACATCCAGCATACCATGTCCTCCATGCTGGGCATAGTGGCACTTTATATAATATATATCCTTCTGCTCGCCACCGTCACAATAGAAGGTGTCGGTAGGTACAATAACGCCCTCCTCAAGTGCACCTGATATGGTAAATGTCTTGTAGGTTGAGCCCGGCTCAAACACATCACTTACTGCAAAATTTCTCCACACCTCATTAAGTGCCTTTACAGTTTCTTCATCAGTTGCATTATCTTTAAAATCCTCAAGACTTTCATAATCCCAATCCGAATAACCATCCTCGAACTGATATGCAACCGCATCTAAGTTATATGCATCATTTGGGTCAAAGGGATGTGAATTATACAGAGCAAGTATATTGCAGGTATTTGGGTCCATGACAAGCACAGATACATTCTTAGCCCCCTCTGTCTCCATATAATTATCTACTTTTTCCTGAATAATCTTTTGAATATTTGCATCGATGCTGGTAACTAGATTATACCCATTAATTGCAGATTCTATAGTGTTGGTTAATCCATAATCTTCATTAAGATATGTATAGGCTCGTCCATTTGAGCCATTCAACTCATCATTATAATACTGCTCTATGCCGTACTGACCCACATTACCGCTTACCGTATATCCTAAGAGATGACATGCAAGATTCCCGTTAGGATATACACGCTCATATTCTTCCTCAAATACTATGCCTCTTATATCCTTGCCATCTTCTGTATCACAGAAAGCTTCAAATTCTTTCACCACATCGTAATCAAGCTTTTTCCTCGCAACCTTATAATAAGAATTTGCGTCAGATAAAAATTCAGCCATTTCACTATCGGTAATGCCAAAATATGTTTTTAACGCATTTGTTGTAGCTGCGGTATATTTTTCCTTCTCCAGAATATTCTTCGGTTCAAGGATAAGATTATATACCTTCTTCGTAGTTGCAAGAACAGTTCCGTTCTTATCAATTATATCTCCTCTTTTGTACGGAACAACAGTACTGCTGTATCTCTGCTGCGCCAGCACCTGCTGCTCATATTTTGCACCGTCTTCAAGATTGATTTTTATAAGATTAAAGATAAGCACAGCAAAAGCTGCCAGCGCTATAACAATCACTGCCAGCAGTCTTTTCTTCATCCTCGATAAAAACTTATGTCTTTTTCTCTGCGCCAAGTCAATTCACCTCAAAACCTATGTCAAACCTATTCAGGAACATCCTGATACTGCTTAACATAATCCTCATTAGCACTTTCGTAATATACAATCTGTCCCTTTCTTGCGTACACCATTCCAAGCTCATTTGTAGCTACATCATATATTTCATCAAGACTGTACATGCTCTCAAGTGAAAGCTTCAAAGCAGCATTGTCATCTTCCAATGCTTCGAGCTCATTCTCCATGCTGTTGATATGATTTTTTTGCTCACTTATCTGTGACTCCATATGAAGCATAAAAAGACATGCACATGCCACGATAAGTATTGAAGTCATCACGAACATTGCATACTTAAAATCAAATGCAAGCGCTCTGTCAGCCTTTTTTGTTATTCTCTTCTCCTGCTTCGGAGCAGTCTTTTGCCCCGGAACCTGTCTCGGTTTCTCAATCCTCTCAGGTACTTCACGCACTTTTCTTACAGTGCTTCCATCAATGTAGTATCTTTCCCTTACTCTTTCACTCATTTCATCATCTCCCTATGATTTTTGCAGTATCTCATTCAAATGTGTTCAAATACTCTAAGCTTCGAACTTTTTGCTCTTTTGTTCTCATATAATTCTTCCTCACTTGGAACAATCGGTTTCCTCGTAATTACCTTCCCTTTAGATTTTTTACCACACACACACACCGGGAATTCCGGCGGGCAGGTACAGGGATTCATATTTCTTTTGAAAATTTCCTTAACTATCCTGTCCTCAAGCGAATGAAAGGTTATGACACTGAGTCTCCCACCGCTGTCAAGCAGATCAATCATGTCATCCAAGGTATTTTCTAATACATCAAGCTCGTGATTTAATTCTATCCTTATCGCCTGAAAGGTTTTCTTGGAGGGATGTCCTCCGGTCTGTCTTACCTTTGCAGGTATGGCAGCTTTTATAATCTCGTTTAATTCTCCTGTGGTTTCTATAGGCTTAATGCTTCTCGCCTTAACTATATGCTTAGCTATATTCTTTGCGAACCTGTCCTCGCCATAATCTCTTATGACTCTGTAAAGCTCCTGCTCGGAATAATTATTAACTATATCTTGCGCAGTTTCGGTGCTTTCCCTATCCATCCTCATATCAAGAGTTACATCCTCACGATATGTAAAGCCTCTTTCTGCATTATCAAGCTGGTATGATGAGACTCCCAGATCAAGTAAAATTCCATCTACCTTGTCAATCCCAAGCTCTGAGAGTATGGATTTTATATTGCTGTAATTGCTGTGTACAAGGCTTGTCTTATCTTCGTATTCCTTTAATCTCTCACTTGCAAACGCTATGGCATCGCCGTCCTGGTCAATACCTATGAGTCTCCCCTTATCTCCAAGCTTCTTAAGTATCTCAAGCGAATGACCGCCACCTCCAAGTGTACCGTCTACATATATTCCATCCGACTTTATATCAAGACTTTCTATGGTTTCTTCAAGAAGAACCGACTTATGATTGAATTCCATTTTTATACCTATTCCAACATACCTCGCAGACTCATGCTTTGCGCTCTATCGTCTGCTTCGCAGTCGCTTGTTTTTCGTTTATGCTCATTATATTCCATATTTCTCGCTCATATCAAAGGCAATATCGTCGATACTGTCTTCATCCTTGCTATTAAATTCGTTCCATCTGTCTATATTCCAAATCTCTGCTATGGCTCCGTTTCCAACCATGATGACTTCCTTATCTATACCTGCCCACTCTCGTAAGCTCTGTGGAATAACTATTCTGAACTGCCCATCCATCTCACAGTCGTTGGCAGAGCCCTGAAAGAATCTCTTGAACTTTCTCGCTCCTGAATCAGATACAGGCAGGGCATTGAGCTTCTCAGAAAACTTCTCCCACTCAGCAGACGGATAAGCATAAATATTCTTGTCCATTCCTTTACAAAGCACAAAACTATTGCCAAGACCATCTCTTAGCCTTGACGGAATAATTAGTCTGCCCTTTGAATCCAGACTATGATTTGATTGTCCTTTCATTCCCTTTGTCATATGCCTTGTATTCCTTTTACATCTACTTTAAACCACATTTACTCCACTTAGCAACCACTGTGTCCTTTATTGTATAACAAGAAAAAAAGAAATGCAATAGAAAAATTGCATTTCTTTATAATAAAACCACTGTAATAATTCACAAAACATTTGTTTGTTTTCGTCAGTTTTAATTGTTTTCTCTCATATAATCAAGTCTTTTCTTAACAATTATCACTGATGAAACCACTACACAAAGCATTGCAAGAAGCTGTGAAACCTTAAGTCCTGTGCCAAAGAACATAAGTGAATCCGAACGAAGTGCCTCTATCCACACGCGTCCTAAACCATAGCCCCAGATATAAAGCAAAATCAGTTCACCGTCAAACTTTTTGTGTTTTCTGTATATGAATAAGAAGATTAAAAGCACAAGATTCCATAATGATTCATAAAGGAATGTAGGATGTACGCTAATCCACTGCATTGTATCATAAGTAACTACATTCTGCGCCATCTTCTCAGTTATTATACCATTATCAATCATACTTCTTAAGCTTCCATGTCGAACAAAGAAATCCGTCGGAATCTGCATAGCAAATAATGAATCTGTATATTCGCCAAATGCCTCTCTGTTGAAAAAGTTACCCCATCTGCCAAGTATCTGCCCAATCAGAATTCCCATTGAAGCTGTATCTAACATAAGAAAAATATTAGTCTTTCTCTTCCTTGCAAATATTATAACTGTTATAATACCTGCTATCAGACCGCCATAGATTGCAAGCCCGCCATTTCTTATATTGATTATGCCTTTTATAGTCTCCCAAAATCCTTGTCCTTTGATAAAATATTCCTTAGCATTAAACAGAACATAATAAATTCTTGCACCTACTATAGCCGGTATAACAAGCCATAAAAACGCATCCAAATAAAGCTCAGGATCCTGCTTTGTCCGCTTCGCCTCATGAGCCACCCAGAGATATGCCAGTAAAAATCCAAGTCCTATAATAAGTCCGTAAAATTTTACTTCAAATCCGAATATGGTAAATCCCGTCTTCACATCGTGGAAGGTAATTCCCAAATGTGGAAATCTTATATCATACATTCTTTATATCCTCGCTAAATCATTATAATCTGCAAAAGATTTTTCCATGCCATCATATTTGTTGCCGCTTTACTGATTATTTACACATTAAACTTGAATAATATTACATCTCCATCCTGTACGACATAGTCCTTGCCCTCCTGTCTTACAAGACCTTTCTCCTTAGCCGCAAGCATACTGCCACATTCATTAAGTGCATCAAAGGCAACAACTTCAGCTTTGATAAAACCTCTCTCAAAATCAGTATGTATCTTGCCCGCTGCCTGCGGAGCCTTCGTGCCCTTAGTTATAGTCCATGCTCTCGTCTCATCCTCACCTGATGTCAGGTAGCTGATAAGTCCAAGCAGTGAGTAACTCGCCTTAATAAGCTTGTCCAGACCTGATTCACTGACTCCAAGCTCCTCAAGAAACATAGTCTTCTCATCATCATCGAGTTCTGCTATCTCCTGCTCTATCTGAGCACATACAGCGAATACCTCGCTACCCATCGAAGAAGCATATTCTCTTACCTTCTTAACATATTCATTGGAAGCTCCATCATCTGCAAGGTCGTCCTCAGAGACATTAGCCGCATATATGACAGGCTTACCTGTGAGAAGGTTGTATTCCTTAATCCATTTTTGCTCATCCTCATCATCCGTCTCAAAAGAAATCGCCAGCTTACCGGACTCAAGATGCTCCTTAAGTCTCTTCTCCATCTCGACTTCCTTCGCAAGCTCCTTGTTATTATTAGCACCTCTTGCATTCTTGGCAATCCTTCTGTCAAGAACCTCCATGTCAGCAAATATAAGCTCAAGATTAATCGTCTCGATATCTCTTATCGGATCAACCGAGCCATCCACATGAATTACATTAGAATCATCAAAGCATCTTACTACATGCACGATTGCATCCGTCTCTCTGATATTTGCAAGGAACTGATTGCCAAGTCCCTCACCCTTGGATGCACCTTTAACGAGTCCTGCTATGTCTACAAACTCTATAACAGCAGGTGTTGTCTTAGCTGAGTTATACATCTTAGTAAGTATATCCAGTCTCTTATCCGGTACAGGTACGACACCTACATTAGGGTCTATCGTACAGAACGGATAGTTTGCTGATTCTGCTCCCGCCTTTGTTAGTGAATTAAATAATGTACTTTTTCCAACATTCGGAAGACCAACTATGCCTAGTTTCATAATATCTTAATTTCTCCTTTATTTTCAATGGTTTCCAGACTTTCAGTTTGATTTTTACGCCATTAACCTATGGAATAACGATATTCCATTGATAATGCAACTTAGTTATGTTACCATAAAATCTATTTATTTTCAATGGATTAGCCCGAATTATTAAAATTAGTTCATTAAACCACATACATTTAAGTGTGCTGCTGTGCAGACTTTTGTAAAGTCACAAATCACACAAAATTATAGTTCAATTTCGAAATCATAGCTGTCAATTATATCAAAACTTTCTTTTGTGATCGTATATATTTTGAATTT
>JAFVBE010000007.1 GCA_017480195.1 Lachnospiraceae bacterium | reverse complement strand
CTGTCAATCGTTCCCAAGGTACTATACTCATATGTGACTGTCTCACCGTCTAAATCCGTATATGATGTCTTTCTGCCATATACATCATAGGTATAGCTCTCTGATGTACCGTCAGGGTATGTTATCTTAGTTACATTTCCCAATATATCATATTCATAACATATCTTCCTGCCATCTGTACCCGTTATACCAGTACATCTGCCGTTTATATCATAATCATAGCTTATACTGCTTCCATCAGGATAGGTTACACCGTCTATGTTACCTGCCGTATCATATGCATATACAGTCTTATTACCTACCTCATCAGTTATGGAAGCTATGGCTCCGTACATATCATAAGTATATTTTGTGCTGCCACCATTCGGCTTGGTAATACTTGTTATCCTATCCGCCGCATCATACGAGAATCGAGTTACGCCTCCCTCTGCATCTGTTATAGTTATAAGGTTTCCGCGTGAGTCATAATCATATGATGTCTTATGTCCGAGTGCATCGGTATATGTGCTTATGTTAAGTTCGTCATATGTGTAGCTTGCAGTTCCTTTACCTTCTGCTGTTACCGTATCAGGCAGTCCGGCTTCATTATAGCCATATGTGGTCTTTATACCGTTCCTATCCATAGATGTGAGATTATAGCCATCGTATGTCATATCTATGTATGCTCCGTCACTTCCCTTAAATGAAGTCAGGTTACCATTATCATCATAGGCAAAGTGAAGTGTCTCTCCGGCAGATGTGGTTAAATCTGTCACCCTGCCCTCGTCATCATACATGTAATTATAGGACTTGCCGGTAGAATCTGTAGTTAAACTTAATCTACCGTTCTCATAGCTATTGGTCTGAATATATCCGTTTGGCTCAGTAATGCTTGTTATGTTGCAGATTGCATCACTCTCATATACAGTGCTTTGTCCATTAACATCAGTAGCTATAACCTTCATTCCTGTACTGCTGTCCTCATAGCTAAATGTAAGAACTGCTCCATATGAATCAGTCTGTGTCAGCACACGGCCTTCTTCATCATAGGTATTCTCGATATATAACTCATCCGCGTCATTATATGCCTTGTCAAGTATGCCCTCACTGTTATATCCGTATTTCAGTGTGTCACCTGTTACACATGTTATCTGTGTGAGCTTTCCATCGGCATATGAGAATTTGGCTTCTCGCCCTGTATTATCAGTAACTGAGGTTATAAGTCCATTATTATAATTGAGTGTAAGCTTATTATAGTCATCTTCTATGGAGATACTGCTGTCATTGTGTGTTATATGGCACTTCTCACCATTTGCAAGCGTTATAGATACTATAAGTCCATCCGAATCGTATTCATATATGTTATCCGATGGTGTTGCCATGATATAGCTTCCATCAGCTTTTTTTGTAAGAGTGTATCCATCCATACACGGTGTTATGCTCTTATATGTTATATCTCTGTCAGACGCTTCTCCGGAATAATATATTTTATCCCCTTCTTCTCTGCCATATACTATGTCATTCATGGAGTCCTCACTTATAAATGTTGCATATGAGGCTGGTGATGTATAATAATAGATAAGACCCTTCTTATCGTCTATCCTTGTCTCAAAATTATGCGACCAGCCATATCCCATATCGCCGCTTTTTTCAAAATTAAGCGAATTGTATGACAGAGTAAATGGAAGCTTAGCTTTACCGTTAAGCGATAGCACCTCGTATTCATCTGTATATGCTCCCGTACTCATATCGACGGGGTCTCCACAGTAATAATGTTTTTTTTCTATATTGACTATATCCTTATATACATGTGCAGAAATCGGTGAAATCCTGACTGTCACGCCGAGGTTCTCTCCTTCAACGGTTTCTACTATACTATTAATATAGGTATAGTATTTGTCTGAGTCTCCACTGATATCTACCTTATATGTTCCATATATGCTTTCACCTATATCAAGCTGTGGAATGCTCATTATATCTCCGCTTCTATATACATAGGTCTGTCCACACTCATTAAGTCCATCGACAACTACTTCTTTTTCTCTGTAATTAGTAACCCCACCCATATAGTCATCATCTGATATATCATGTGCGTTATCTATTATTGTCCTCGAGTATACAACCCCTGGATCTATAAATTTGTCCAATGATGATTTAAAATTATACAGTTGTCTGTCAGTATTATTTGTTATGGCGAACTGAATATAGGCTTCTTCTCCCGGATAGACACTTCTTTCAGGCATAACATCTATTATTAATCCCGAATAATCGTCTGAATCAATTGTCTTCTCGGCAACAAAATGAGCACTTACAGGGCAATTGAAAGGATTAAGTATTCCATTGAAATCTGCACTTATTTCATAGCTTCCGGGACTATCTGCCTTGACTATCCACGAAGCAGTTTGCATATCCTGACCATATATATCTTCCAATGAATATGACCTTGTCTGACCTTTTTCAGTTGCAGCCAGAGATATACCATCAGGCAGGTTTATACTTGCTGCAGCGTCACTTATATAGTATTTTGAATCAGCATTATTGAATATATCCAAATCCACCATGAACATATCCTTAAGCCAGCTAACAGACTGTGATACTGATACATAAATTATAATTCTGTCGTCATTATTTACTACTCTGCTATCTGTTGATGCAGGATAACTAATAACAGAAAAACCATGATAACCACTTTCTGACAGAGGTTGTGATGATGCTCCTACACCACTACCACCATCATAATTACCACTGTATGAAGTGCTTCCTCCGGTTGATACACCACCTGCATTATCAATATATACCGTATTTTTTATAATCGGCTTTTCTTCATAAGCTGATGTAACACTAAATGAGAATACATTTATATTTTCAGGGTTGCTTATATCAACACCTGCATCAATTATTTCCTGCAGACTCATCCTGCTTATCCGAAAATCTCCGGTTACTATATCTCCTGATGGCAATTGTATATTCAAATTCGCCGTATCAAATTCACTGATATTTATTCTTGATTCCTTAGGAATATAACCGGCTTTATATGCTGCTACATCATAGTCTCCAATCTTTAAAGCCAATGTCAGATGTCCAAGACAGTCTGCTTTATAGCATGCACCTTTGTTATTATCGTTGATGTATATGGACGCATATGGTAATATATTTCCATTTGTATCAGTTATGGTTATATTTACGCTTCCTGTGTCTTTTCTTGACAATACCTCAACCTTACTTTCGGTATATGACTCATTTCCAGCTTCATCTCTTACCGTTAGTCTTACTGTATATGTTCCGGGTTCACTATATATGTAGGTTGGTCTGCTTCCATACACTATATCTCCATTGCCCATATCCCACTCATAGCTGTCAATTCTCTTATTATCACTGCACTCTCCACCATCAAGCCTAAGTTCCATAGCCTCTATTGCACTGTATCTGTCCGGCAGAACCGCTGTAGGTGCCTGTAAATCCTCATCAGTAGCATATATATTATCAGAATAATAATCAGCGAAATTCTCCACATTATCATATACAATCACCTTATACTGATAGTAAGTAAATGGTTCAACAGTCTCATCAATATATGAATCGGTTTTAACAATGCCTAATTTTTTATAGTTGCCGTCAGAAGCACCATTAACTCCTATTTCTTTTCTATATATTTCATACCTTGATATATCATCAGAGTTTTCTTGAACGAATTCCAGCTTTATGACATTACCCTCACTGTAAGCACTAACATCGATTACAGGAGCCTCATTATCCAATATATAGCTACATTCATAATAATCGCTTGCGTTTCCTGCTTTATCAACAGCTTTTATTCGGATATCATATTCAGCCTCTTCCATGTCCTTCAAAGATAATTCAAGAGTATATATATTTCCTGAGTCCGATACATTTTTCTTATCTGCTGTAAGCCATATATATTCGTTCTGAGATTTGTATTCCATTATGATATAATCTAATAATGCGTTGTCCAATGCTGCAACCTTTATGTAGGTTTTCTCTCCGACTATGCCTTTTGATTCCGGAGATACACCCTTTATCTCAGGCTTTATACTGTCTTTTTCTACTGTCGCGATTACAATATCTGCATTATAATTGACATTCCCCGCATAGTCATATGGCACTATCTTATAAGCATATGTCTCTCCCGGCGTTATATTATAATCATAGTAGTTAATATAACTTCCATTATCACATATCATGCTGTAATTTCCATCATCAAGATTTGCACGATATATCTTGAAACCTGCCGTATCATCCTCCGGTATATCCCATATAAGACTGACAGAGCCTTCAGTCGTCATTATTCGTGCATTCTTAACCTTATCAGGCGGTGTTCTGTCTATAGTATATTTTGCTATCAATTCGCTTCCATCAGATAATGAGCTTTTATTGCCACTCGTATCATAAGCCTCGAATTTTATATATATATCCCCCTCAGGATAATCTCTAATATCGAATTTATACGATAACTCGGCATAGCTGTTATACTTACCAGACTTGACATCAGTGATTTTTTTATAGTTTTCTCCATCAAGTGAATAGTAAAAGCTTGCATATGCTACTGCCCCGTTATCTCTCGCTTTTACATTTAAATCAAGGAAGCTGTTATACGATTTTATTGATGGACCGGCGCTTATAATAACAGGCGCAATATTATCTTTATCCGTTGTTATGCTGCATGCTTTTGACTCTATACCTCTATTGCCCAGATTATCATATCCAACAACTCTGAATATATAATTTGTGTTTGGTTTTAAACCATATACTGTATAACCAAGTACATTATCAACGGTTCCAATACGCTCATATCTTCCATTATTAAATTTCTCCACGGCAAAATATGCACAGTCATTTTCGACAACATCTTTCCATTCAAGCTGCACATAAGAAGCTGATTTTGTTGTCTTTATTATTTGTATCTGCCCTATACCTGTATTATCTATCTCATATCTTCTCAGATATTCGTCCTCGCTTCTATTTCCACTTTTATCTACAGCCGTCATTCTGACATAATATATACCGTCAATATATTTTTCTGTGTTCAGACTGTAATTCGCCGTATTATTCGAATTCACTTCACACTCTGCAAGATATGTCCAATCTGTATCATCATCTGCCTTTATCTCATATATTACTGACTTTAATTCTTTGTTATCATATGCAGTTGTACTAATCGTAATTATTTTATTAATCCTGCACGACTCAGGTTTAGCGGAATTAATTACAGGCGCACTTTTATCCTCTGTGACCTTTGCCTTGACCGCAGCAGACCTTTCACTATCATTTTCATCTTCATCATATGCTACAATACAATATTCATAAAATGTATCATATTCAACATTTGTATCTATGAAGGTATTCTGATATTTATCGTATATTTTGCCTACACATTCAAAATCTCCGTCAGAGCATCTTAATACCTTATATCCTGCACAATCAGCCGCTATAGATATATTCCAACTAAGCTTGATCGTACCATTATCCGATAATATATTTACATTATCAACCTTATTTGGAGGTACATTATCTACATAATATGTAACCTTCTTAGATGTCTGATTCCCATCTTCATCTGTTATGGTATATCTTACAAGATACTCAGTATTATCAAGCTTGGATGTATCCCAATTAACTGTTGCATATTTAGTTTCAAGATTATAAGTGTTAATTTTTATCTCATTATCTGTCACATTATTCCATGAATGTCTTTTTAAATCATAGTATTCTATATTTACTTTATATGAAACTTCACTACCATAATTCTTAAAATATACACCAAGCCTTTCATTATTTTTATTTATTTTTTTTAAATCCTCAGGATATGTCCTGATTATATTCGGTTTTCTTGGCTCTATCCTTATTATCTCTGAATAATCAGACTTATTACCTGACTCATCAAATGCTATTATCTTGTATTCATATATTCTATCTGTCTCTAATCCTGTATCATAATATAATGTCTTAATTACAGTATCTATATACTCATTGTCCCTATATATATCATACCCTGCAACTCCCCTATCATCTGTAGACTCCTGCCAAGTAAATGCAGCGGAAATGCCTGTAATCTTATTGATAGATATTCCCTGCGGAACTGTAGGAGCCTGTGTATCCTTCAGAGTGCATGCAGTTATCTTCGAAGCATCTACGGATCTGTTCATAGAATTATCATATGAATATACCTCATATACATACTCTGTATCATATGCCAATTCCTTATCTATGTATGTATCCTTGCTTGTTTTTGCTATTCTGCTTCCATCTCTATATATCTCATAACATAGTACATCATCCTTATCATATGCAGTTATTTCAAGAGTAATGGATGAATTTGTTATATTAATAGCTTTCACCTCAGGTTTAACCGGAGGTTCTTCATCAGGTACATCATATACTATCTCATGTGCCATCTTATCTATTTCTCTTGAGAATACATAATTTTCATTATCCGCCTTTAAAATAAGTATATTAAATATACTTCTTCCATTAGCACTATAAAATTTCAATGTCTGAATATAATATCTTTCAGAAGATATGTAATGATTATTCAGTATGGTTTTATGTGTTCCTGAAGCTGTGAAGCGATCATTGTATGACTGAGTAAAATCTCCTGTAAGTTCTATGGTTCCGGCAGTAAGTAGTGTATCATGTGACATATAGGAGTTAAACTTCATATTTCCTCCAACTAATATATAGTCACCCTCATTTATCATTTTTAATATACCTTTGCTATCAACCGTAAAGGTATTCGAACAATTAATCCTGCCGTTATTTATATATACTTCTGCATTGGCTGTAATATTTTTTGCACTTATCTCATAACCATTCAAATCAATCATTTGATAAATATATAAGTTACCATCTATATTCACATTCTGATTTAATTTTGAATTTTGGGTCAAACCGATATTCCCTTTATAATATCCTTCTTGCAGAACATCAAGGCTTGACACACATACATAACCACTTAAAATATTTGAACCATCGCAAAACAACTTATTTGTTATAGTTGGTGAGGCATTAATATAAATCTCTGTATTATCCCCAATAATAAGATTAGCAATTGTCACATAAGTTTTTATCCTCTGTTCTTTATCTGATGTTAATCTTACATTTCCTTGGAATGTAGCAACAGTTGCGCTGGTATATGGCACTGAATTTATATCTCCTCTTAATTCAATTTCTCCCGCGTTAAAAGAATTATATTGCTTTCCATTTGTATATTGAAGCCACAAATCCCCTTCTACAAGCATATAGTCATTCACATCATCCATAATGATACTTCCCAAAGAAGCATCAGTATTATTTTCTCCTATACGCTGTTCAAGGTTTCCATTTACTTCCAGGGTACCACCATTTATATCTATGACACTATCAGCCTGAATTAAATTACCGTTTACGGTCAGCTTATATCCATTCAAATCCAGCTTACCATAACCGAGATAATAATCACCATCTATCACCGTATCTTCTTCTAATTTGAATCCATTTTGATATTTATAATTAAAGTTTTCACTATTATCTACTATGCTATTCGTTCTAATGTATGATTCACAATTTACTCCTTCATCACTAGTATTATCTATAGTGAGTGTATCAAGTTTGCCGCTACTGGTTATTATTATATTTTGTACTGAAGCTCCGGATAATATAATATTGTTTGATGTAGCAGTTGATTTATCTACATATAAATCACCATAACAATATATATTTCCACCTCTCAAAGAAGCATTTACAATATGTAAATCCCCGCGTATTATTATATCTCTTGATAAATATATATTATCTGCGATATATATACTTCCACCATATTCATTATCTTTGAATTCCGTAAAAGATTTTATATATATTGGTTCGTTAAATACTTTATCAGTTGTATTGATTTTGCCTAACACATATACAACGCAATCAGAATTTACAGGTAATGTATTATTACTATTTACATTATTCAGCACTACTTTACCATAATTAGATGTACATCTGTATATATTCTGCTGTGTATCACCTGCAAAATTTATCGTCGAATTTCCTGACATCTCAATACTATAGAAATTGCTACAAAAATATAAATTCATATCTCCATATAAGTTTATACATCCGTCCGTTATATATCCCGAGTTGTATTTTGAACAAAAACTAAAATTCCCATATATATCAAGCACATCATTGGCATTATCCATCCTTAGTATGCCATTACCTAATGCATGTCCATCTGTACCACTAATATCCATAATATTACAGTCATTATCTATTATAAGGTGACCTCCGTTTAAATGCACCTCTCCGGATATTTGGTTTAAACTACCATGTACAGTTAATGTATGTCCATTTAAATCTAAGGTTCCATCAATAATAGTTAAATCGCCATCATATTCTTCATCACCATTTAGCTTCCAGCCAATTTCACCATCTACCCCATCATATCTGAATCTACAGCCGTTGGTAATCAATTCTCCCTTTTCAAAAGGTTCAGATGCTACAACGCCTTCCTCACTATGATTATCAATTTCCAAAATACTGATTGATATATATTCTTTAAATGTTATGTTTTGCAATTTATCTCCATTTAATACCAGCTTGTGATTCTCACTTGTATAATAATTTCCAATAAAGTCGCAATCTCCCTTTACACTCATTATACCGTCTGTCAGTTTTGAATCTTGAGGGTTCACCTTATGAATATAATTACCATATACATTTATTCTGTCATTTGCATGCTGCATATGTACTCCTCCACCGCTTGCATACAGATCTCCATATATGTTCAGAGTCGCATTATCTATTATCAGAGGATGTATATAATATATAATTCTCACATCGCCCAATACAGTCAAATCATCAGAGATTGTCCTGCCATCTATAATACACATACTTCCGCTAAAGGTGTTATCAGCCAATTCTGTGGATGCATAAATTCCTATAACTCCAGATACATATGTATCATTGTCATTATAATATTTTACAACTTGAAATCGAGGCAAATAAATATATTTTTCACAAATATCAATACCTTCCTCTGATGTATTTGCAAACTCTAATCTATTTGTATACAAATAGCTATCATAAATTATTATATTCTGCTTTGTATCGCCACTTAAAATCAGCGTACAATCTCCTTTTATGCTAAATGCAGATATGTTATTTCTAATATATTTTTTTGAATTATATGTAGTTTCCTGATTAATTAATATATCTCCTTTTATCTCTATTACTCCCGAATTTATATTATTTGGCAAATGACTACCCCAGATAAAATTCCCGTTTACAAGCATTTTATCATCATTATTTTCCATAATAAGCTCAATATCGCTATATTTATATTCCTGTTTATCAATATCGTTAATTTTATATGCAATATAATCCCCATTTATCGTGAGATTTCCATGATTAAAATTTATATCGCATGTCTGTTGAATAAGACTTCCATTTATAGTCAGACTATGTCCATTTAAATCAAGTGTACCATCACACAATATCAAATCCCCATCATATACCTCATCCTTATCCAAGGTCCAACCATGTACCCAATTATGATCATCATAATGTATGAAATTTCCATTTGAAATATATGTAGAATTACTCATTACATAATCAGAATATATACCCTCTTCACTATAATTTCTTAGCTCAAGTGTATTAAGAGTTATATTATTGGCATTTGTGATATTTTGTTTTTCATCTCCACTTAGAATCAGCTTGTATATTGAAGCTATACCATTAACCGTTAAATTCCCCTTTACTTCAAGCTCTCCGGATTGAATTCTTGCATTATTTAAAACTAAATTCTTTTCTATAACTATTCGAGAGCTTGAATTATCAGAATAATATGATACACCTTCAGAATCTCCACTTATATATAGGGAGCCGCCATTAAGAGTTATTGAGTTTCCTGTAACATCACCATATATGCTTATGTTCTGATTTACTTTCATTGAAGAAGCATACACATCTCCATAGATTGTAAAATCACTTATACTACTATTAAAGTCGTAAATATATACATCTCCTGTGTACTGATTTTTATCGAATGTCGTAGTTGTTGTTATCCTTATTCGACCTTCAGTTTTCACATCATTCGTTGTAAAATTCCCATTTATACTGACATCGTTTAAAAAGCTTATGCTCTCCTCTGACGAATTAGTAAGTATGAGATTATTAATATAGCTTGGGGTATATGTCGTGCTTTTATTAATTCTTATTGTCTGCTTTTCCTCTCCTGATAAAATTATTGTATGATTACCTGATGCAACATATAAATCCGTATCAATATCACCCTTTAACTCTATTGTTCCATTAGTAAGCTTGAAATCATTTTTTTTAGCATTATCAAGATTATTGATATATGAGCCCAATACATATACATAATCCTCACTATTGTTCATAGTAAGGGTACCTGTTCCAGCACTGTATGTATATGTTATATTTCCATCCTTGTCTACATCCTTTTTAAGCTTTGCAACCCTATAATCTCCATTTATTATAAGACTGCCGCCATTTACATATATATCACCACCGCCTTGTATCAGGTCGCCATTTATGGTTAGAGTATGTCCATTCAAATCAAGCTTGTCAGTTATTAGATAATACATACCGTCTATCTCAGTATCTTCTTCAAGTGTGAATCCCCTCTCGCCACCGAGGTCATTATATGTAATTTTGCAGTCATTATCTATCAACTTATTATATTTTAAAGCATATTTAATATATATTCCTTCATCACTGAAATTTCTGAATTCAAGAATATTGAAACTGCTATCAGAATTAAGATTTATAGTCTGTTTTTTATCTCCTGCGAAGACGAATGTATTATAATCTTTGGCGTTAAAAGCCGTAGAGGCATAGAAATCACCATATAAATATACGATGCCTGCCGATATATCCTTTTTGTATGAGCTGTTTATAGTAAGGTTACCTTCTACACTTAGATAATCATTTACATTATTCATATTAATTACAACTGCATTACCAAAAGACATATTTTTACTGCAATACATCTGTCCGTTATTAAAATTAATTGTTCCTTTACTTTGATAGTATTCTCCTTTTACAGTCAATTTATATCCATTTAAGTCAAGTGTAACATTATTAGTTATACTGAGATTATTCACCGTCATATCCTCTGTAAGAGTCATCGAGCCAGTTAATGTAAGGTCATCATATTCCGGTTCTGCCACTAATTCGTCATCTACAGCTTCTATATTTAATCCATCATTTATAGCATCAGATGTATTACTATCCTTTTCATCAGTTGCTTCTTCTTCAATAATTCCGGCTTCTTCCTCAGTTGTTGTCTCAATTGTTGTCTCTGTGGTTGCTTCCGCTGTAAAAACTTCTTCGGTAGAAGCCAAGTCTTCGGTTATATCTTCTTCCGTCATATCTTCCTCAGTTGCAGCTTCTTCCGTAACCTGCTCGGTCAGCGCTTCTGTATTACCAAGCTCCTCAGCATTAGCTATATATATATCATTTAATAAAAATACTGCGGTCATAATAACTACTATAAATCTTTTTACCCCTTTTATCATTCGCATAACCTTCTCCTCCTATTATCCGATTATTCTTTATCATCTTTCTGTCTTTTCCTTATATACAGATATATCAATATTATGATTAATATCAGCATTAATATTATTATGCCTGCATATACTATATGTCTTACACTGACTGTATCCGAAACTTCCGGCTCATTGACTGTCTGTGTCTGTCCTTCATCTGAATTCTGATTATCTGCCGCAACATTATCCTCGTTTTTATCCAAGTTATCAGTATGTAGCACCTCTTCATCCCCTGAACCGGTTCCTTGTGCTGCAGCATTATCTTGCAAAATATCTGAATTGTATAAGTTGTCTGAGTTTTGTGAATTATTCGTATTCTGTGAATTGTTAGTATACTGTGAATTATCTGCATCCTGTGAGTTGTTCGTATTCTGTGGATTGTCAGACTGTGGGTTATCTATGTCCGACGGATTATCCGACTGTTTGTTACCATTCCCATATGAATTATTCGACTGAAAGCTATCACTATCCTGTGAATTGTTTGACTGTGAACTTTCACTACCCTGTGAATCACCTGTATTTTGAGAATTATCAGACTGTGAATTATCTGATGTATTATCATCTGTTGTATCGTCTTGTATATTATCTGATTTATTATCTGAAGTATCATCTGAAGATTTATATTCTACATTAAGAAGATTGCCATTGGCATCATAAGAATAAATGGCATAGCTGCCATCAGCATATGTCACACTTGTAATCCTACCGGATTCATCGTATTCATATATTGTTTCATCTGTATTCTCAGCATATACCGTATATGCTTTTTCCGTATTCATAAATACAATAAATAAGCAGAAAAAGCCGATTATCCTCCATGACATTAAGCTTATGCGCATACTAATCCCCCAATCATTCTATTTTTATAGTATTATCTATAACAATAGAATAACATGAGATAAATGTCAAGAAAAATATAAAAATCGAGCAGGCTTTACCTGCTCGATTATATATAAATAATTAATATTTATTTATACTTGCGTTTTCTTGCCGCTTCTGATTTCTTCTTGCGCTTAACGCTTGGCTTCTCGTAATGCTCTCTCTTACGAATCTCCTGCTGGATACCTGCCTTAGCACAGTTTCTCTTAAATCTGCGTAATGCACTATCCAAAGTTTCGTTCTCTTTTACGATTACATTTGACATTCTATCCTCAACCTCCCTCCAGTTGTAAAATCTCTTATGTTCGTGCTGTAACAACTGTTTGGGTATTTCCAAATCGCACAAAAAATATTATAACACAATATATTATTTCGTCAACCAAAAAATGAAATTTATTGTAAAAATATTGCAATTTTTTCCATTTTTGACATTATTTAGGTGTTATCGTGAAATAATCTCCCTCCTGATTATAATCAAAGCTGCCCTTCGCAGTGACAACCTCAATTACATGTTCCTTGGCATAGTTAATCCTCTGCCAGTCATAATCAGAAAGGAACGAAAATGCATCCTGATTATTGTACGCTTCTAAAACCGGCACGACGCCTATGGTCGAATCCGTCCAATATACATAGGTAGGATAAACCTTGATATCGGTTACGGAATTAACAGCTTCGTTGTCCACATATTCCTTCTTAAAGGTAAAATCCGTTATCATACCTAAATCTTTATTAACACCATCATATCTCTGACTGGAAATGAAATTGCCATAAGAATATACTACATATCCTGTTCTTGTCGAACCGTCAGGATTGGTTATTGTCCTGACATCTATCGGCTCAACCACATGAGGATGTCCTCCAAATATTACATCTGCACCGGCATCAAACAATCCGTCTACAACCATTTCCTGCCATGAGTCCGGCACCTCTGTATATTCTGTACCAAAGTGAATTAACGGACATACGAAATCAACTCCTGCTGCATCTAAGTCCCTGACCTTCTGATACATCTCCTCTAATTTATCGTCTCTGTAGGTCTCAAGGGTATTAATACACCATGGTCTTTCACTTGGAACCGGAAGTCCGTTAGTACCATAGGTATAGGCTACAAATCCGAAGGTTATACCATTTATCTCAATTATACACTGCTTGTCATTGTCTTCCTTTGTCTTGAAGGTTCCTGTATGCTCAAAACCAATTGAATCAAGATAATCAATAGTTGCGTATATACCATCCTCCCACGAATCAAGTGAGTGATTATTCGCAGTCTGTAGGAAATCAATTCCTATATCCTGAAGCGTATCAGCCAGACACTCCGGAGCTGCAAACATCGGATAACCTGAATATCCTAATACATCCTTCATCGCACCGTTATTCCTGCCGGGTAATGTAGTTTCCAGATTAGCTATGGTATAATCCGCATGTGACAGATATTTCTCAACATATACGAAGCTGTCTGATACATCGAAGGAATCAGTCTCTTTATCATAGCTTCTTTCTATCTGCCATTCGTGCATCATAACATCGCCTATGACGGTAAGTGTTACTTCCTTGGGCGGAGTCTGTATATCAAAATCAGCAGATAAAATCATAGAAGGCTTTGTTACATTTATTGTATTATTCTCAGGCGAATTCTCCTCGATTTTATGCATCATGGTAATTCCACCCCAGATACCTGCGACAATTAAAATCATAAAGAATATAAATGTCATCGCCACCTTAATTCTGCGGCGTTTTTTTCTCAGACGAAGCCTCTCATTTCTTAACTCATTTACCCTTTTCTGCTTTTCATCATTTGCCATTTTAGTATTACTCTCCCGAAAGCTGTGATTTAGCTTCTTTTACTCCCGCTTTTAATGCATCCGGTATACCTGAAGAATTCTTGCCTCCTGCCTGAGCCATATTCGGACGGCCGCCACCGCCACCGCCAATAAATGATGCAATATTCTTGACGATATTGCCGGCATGCGCACCGGACTTAACAGCATCATCAGTAGCCATGACGATAAGATTAACCTTATCTCCACAATCTGAAGCAAGTATCAATACACCTGAAATAATCTTAGCCTTCATATCATCTCCGAGATTCCTCAGTGCATTCATATCAACATCCTTCACGGATATAGGTAATATCTTATACTCCCCACATTCCTCGATATTATCCATAACACCGCTTACGGACTCCTTAGCCATCTTGTCCTTGAGTTTCTGATTCTCTGATTGAAGGTTTTTAAGCTCTGACAGCATTGACTCTATCTTATCCTTAAGCTTTGAAGGTTCAGTCTTGGCAGCCTTGGCAGCTTCGATTATTTCCTCTTCAATATTCTTATAATATTCAAAAGCACCTTTGGAAGTAAGTGCCTCTATACGCCTTACACCTGCTGCAACACCATCCTCTGAGATAATCTTAAATGTATTTATGGTTCCTGTGCTTTCCACATGAGTACCACCACATAGCTCTTTTGAAAAATCTCCTATACTTACTACACGCACTGATTCTCCGTATTTCTCGCCAAATAATGCCATAGCACCCGTCTTCTTGGCTTCCTCTAATGTCATTACATCAGTTGTTACCTCTATGTCCTTCTCTATCTCCGCATTTACTATCTCCTCGACCTTGGCAATCTCCTCCTTAGTCATAGGCTTATTGTGCGTAAAATCAAATCTTAATCTGTCCATGGCTACATATGAACCTGCCTGCTCTACATGATTGCCAAGCACAAGCTTAAGAGCCTTCTGTAGAAGATGAGTAGCCGAGTGGTTCTTACAGGTGAGTGCTCTCTGATTCTCATCAACTGAAAGCTTAACCTCGCCTCCGACCTTGAGATAACCGCTCTTCACATATCCGATATGTGCAGTTTTGCCACCTACAACCTTAATAGTATCCTGTACGACGAATTCTCCTGTATCAGAGATTATTAAGCCTGAGTCACCGCACTGTCCACCCATAGTTGCATAAAATGGTGTACCGGCTACGAATACTGAACCGTTTTCGCCTTCTTTTAATTCCTTAACAACCTCTGTCTCGGTTGTAAGAGCATTGATTTTGGAATTATGCACTAAGGAGTTATAACCTACGAATACATTATCTATACCAAGCGGTATCTGTTCGTATACCGTAGCATCAGCTCCCATATAATTAGTTGTCTTTCTCGCTGAACGCGCTTTATTCTTCTGCTCGTCCATACAAGCATTAAAGCCATCTTCGTCTACAGTAATACCTGTTTCTTCCAGTATTTCCTTAGTAAGATCAAGAGGAAATCCATAGGTATCATAGAGCTTGAATGCCTTATCTCCGGATAATACCTTGTCACCACTGTCTTTTAGTTCGTCTGTATAACCATTTAAGATAGAAAGTCCCTGATCTATAGTTTTATTGAAATTCTCTTCCTCAGTATTAAGAGTAGCGAATATATGCTCCTTCTTCTCCTCAAGTTCAGGATATGCGTCCTTCGAACATTCTATAACGGTCTTTGAAAGCTCAGCCAAAAAGGCACCCTTGATACCAAGCAGTCTTCCATGTCTTGCAGCCCTTCGAAGCAATCTTCTTAATACATAACCACGCCCCTCATTAGACGGAAGTATACCATCTGAGGTCATGAAGGTTACGGAGCGGATATGGTCGGTAATAAGTCTGATTGATATATCCTTCTTCTCATCTGCTTTATAAGAGGTATGTGCCATCTCACAGACCTTGTCTCTTAATGCCTTTATTGTATCTACATCAAATATAGAATCCACATCCTGAACAACTACAGCCAGACGCTCAAGTCCCATACCTGTATCAATATTCTTATTCTCAAGCAATGTATAGTTACCCTTGCCATCATTCTCAAACTGGGTAAACACATTATTCCAGACTTCCATATATCTGTCACAATCACATCCTACCGTGCATGTAGGCTTGCCACAACCATACTTCTCGCCTCTGTCATAATATATCTCTGAACATGGTCCACATGGACCTGCACCATGCTCCCAGAAATTATCTTCTTTGCCAAACTTGTATATTCTGTCTGCAGATATACCTACTTCCTTGTTCCATATATCAAATGCCTCGTCATCATCCAGATAAACCGAAGGATATAATCTGTCAGCGTCAAGTCCGACTACCTCGGTTAAAAACTCCCAGCTCCATTTGATTGCCTCATGCTTGAAATAATCTCCAAAGGAAAAATTACCAAGCATCTCAAAGAATGTACCATGTCTTGCCGTCTTTCCTACATTCTCTATATCTCCTGTTCTAATACATTTCTGACAGGTGGTTACTCGTCTTCTCGGCGGAATCTCCTGTCCCGTAAAATAAGGCTTAAGTGGTGCCATACCTGCATTTATAAGAAGCAAACTGTTATCATTATGAGGAATAAGCGAAAAGCTTTTCATCTTAAGATGTCCCTTACTTTCAAAAAAATCCAGATACATTTTTCTAAGTTCATTAACTCCGTATTTGTTCACGATTACATCCTCCAAAAAGGTAAATTTCTTTATTCATTGCTGCTTTCCGAAGCAGTCTTTTCATCTTTTCTTTTTCTTAAAACCTTGCCGACTAATATGCCGCATACTGCGCATATAATCATTACAATAAATTTAAACACATAACTTACTATCTCTGTAGCTAAAGCACTCATACTTTTACCTCCGTTTTCTAACTATCTTCTATCTGCAAGTTCCTTTATAACTTCATCCCATGATACGCCTCTTTCGACCATCACAACCATAAGATGATACATAAAATCAGCTATCTCATATTTTATCTCTTCTGCATCAGGATTCTTGGCAGCTATAACTATCTCTGTAGCCTCCTCACCTAATTTCTTAAGCATTTTATCTATACCTTTATCGAAAAGATAATTCGTATAAGAGCCTTCCTTTGGATTGTCGCGTCTGTTCACGATAATATCGTATTCTTCTTTAAATACTTTCAAAGGATTAGTGTCATTGTATTCTTTTCTCACTAAATCAGTAAAGAAGCAGGTCGGGCTTCCGGTATGGCAGGCAGGTCCTATCTGTGATACCTTCGCAAGTATAGTATCATTGTCACAGTCAATTGTGAGCGCCTTCACAAACTGGTAATGTCCGCTTGTCTCACCCTTGGTCCAAAGTGTCTTTCTACTCCTTGAGTAATATGTCATACGACCTGTCTTTATCGTCTTTTCAAATGCCTCCTTGTTCATATATGCAAGCATAAGCACCTCAGAGGTCTTATAATGCTGCACAATAACAGGTATTAATCCGTCTGAATTAAGCTTAAATGCATCAAAGCTTAGTGAACTATCAAAAAGATTTACAGGTATGCCTACTGCCTTACATTCCTGTTTAATCTCCATCACATCATGTTGCTTTAAGTTATACAGACTTATGGTTTCAGCATTTGTTGTTTTAAGCATATCGGATATTTCTGTCGGATCGGTAGAATATGTCGATGCGATAACCGGAAGTCCTACATCATTTCTTATTTTCTTAACCAGCTCGATATAGTTATCCACCTTATTGTTATGAATAAGAAGAAGCTCTCCCGCACCGGCTTTCTTAAGCTCCTTGCCATATTCAACAGGATTTTCGCATTCTGACAGGTCTATGGTAACTATTATTCTCTCTGCACCAAATCTATCAGAAGCTTCTTTGACTATATTAATGTCCTCTAAGGGAGCACTTTTCATACATACCTTCGATGCACCGGCATATAGAAGCTTCTTGATATCCTCAAGCCTTCTAACACCGCCACAGGCAACAAGCGGCACATCAACCTGTCCGGTTATTTCTTTTATCGTTGCAATATTTTTGTCTATATCTTCCCTCGCACATGAGCTGTCAAAAAACGCGATCTCATCTGCTCCGGCATCATTATAGAACAATGCTTCCTCAATGGGATTGTCAAGTGACAAGCAGGGAATTATCTTCTTGTATTCCATTGTGCTCCTCCTATCTTATAGTGCTTATATTACAGACTTCCTTTTGTTGACAATACATTGCCTTCCAATCTGTCATTATATCTTGTTGCTATATCAAGTGACTTGGCAAATGCCTTGAATGCCGCCTCTATAATATGATGATTATTCTCACCGGAAATCTGCTTCAAATGTATATTCATGCCTGCACTATAGGATACTGCATAGAAGAATTCCTTAACCATCTCGGTATCCATATATCCTACCTTTTCAGTCGTCAGCGTCATATCATAGTATAGATAAGGTCTGCCGGATAAATCTACTGCACATAATACCAGCGCATCATCCATAGGAAGTAAGAATGAACCAAATCTCTCTATACCCTGCTTATCACCAACAGCCTTAGCTATAGCCTGTCCTAAGACTATGCCTGTATCTTCAATGGTATGATGCGAATCGACGATTATATCTCCTATGGCTTTTACATTGAGATTGAAAAAGCCATGTCTTGCAAAGCTGTTAAGCATGTGGTCGAAAAAGCCTATACCGGTATCTATTTCTGCATTTCCGGCACCATCCAAATCAATCGTAAGCTTTATATCAGTTTCACTTGTTTTTCTTGATATTTCTGCAATTCTTTCTGACATACCATTCACTCCTTATTTTGCTAGCTCGAAATCGTAACATATTACAAACTTCAACACAAACACGCTCTCGCTCAACTTTCGACATAGTGGTACTAAGCTCTTTGTCCATAAGGAATAATTACCTATTTACTTCGTAAAGGTAATTATTCCTTCTAGACAAATCACTAAGTACCAATGTCTGCAAATGGTTTGCTTATGAAGTTGTAATATGTCACGATTTCTTAATTTCAATTTCAAATTAACTAATACGATTAGTAAAACAATTATATATTATAACATAAATATTGATTTTATTCAAATCTTACTCTTATTGAGTTTGCGTGGGCGGTAAGCTTTTCAGCAGTAGCGAAATCTATTATATCCTGTGAGACCGGCTTGAGCGCTTCCTCTGAGTAGTATATTATGCTTGATTTTTTGATAAAGTCATCTACGCTTAAAGGTGAGAAGAATTTTGCCGTTCCGTTTGTAGGAAGGACATGGTTTGGTCCTGCGAAGTAGTCTCCCAATGGCTCTGAGGAGTACTCTCCTAAGAATATTGCTCCCGCATTCTTAATCCTTGTCATTACATCAAACGGATTCTTCGTCACTATCTCAAGGTGTTCACTGGCTATATCGTTCGCAGTTTCGATAGCTTCCTCCATAGAAGCCGCTACAAGTATGTAGCCGTAGTCATCAACTGATTTTCTTATTATTTCCTTCCGTTCAAGGACTTCAATGAATTTCTCTGCCTCGTCAGACACCTTCTTTGCAATCTCCTCTGAGGTCGTTATAAGTATGCATGAAGCCATCTCATCATGCTCAGCCTGTGACAGAAGGTCTGCCGCTACATATCTTGGATTGGCTGTCTCATCTGCTATAACCATTACCTCACTTGGTCCTGCCACGGAATCTATACTTACATGTCCGAATACGGTACGCTTAGCAAGTGCTACGAATATATTACCCGGTCCTACTATCTTATCCACCTTAGGTATACTCTCTGTACCGTAGGCAAGCGCAGCTATAGCCTGCGCTCCACCTGCCTTGTATATCGTATCAACACCAGCTTCATTTGCGGCTACAAGTGTAGTCGAATATACCTTGCCCGACGCATCACAAGGTGTAGTCATTATTATCTCGCCTACGCCCGCAACCTTCGCAGGTATTACATTCATAAGTACCGATGAAGGATATACAGCCTTTCCTCCCGGAACATATACGCCGACCCTTCCTATAGGGCTGACCTTCTGGCCCAAGAGTATTCCATTATCAGAGGAATCAAACCAACTGTAGGTCTTCTGTTTTTCATGGTAAGTCCTTATATTTACTATAGCCTTTCTGATTATCTTGAGTAAGCTTTCATCAACCTCTTCGTAGGCTGCATCTATCTCTTCCTTTGTAACCTTGACATTAGACGCATCTATCTTAGCCTTGTCGAATTTCTCGGTGTACTTAAATAAAGCCTCATCCTTATTTATATGTACATCCTCTACTATATCCTTAACTATCTTCTCATACTCGCCATAATTATCAGGACTTCTCTTTAAAAGATTGCTCAGTATGTCCTTCTTTGTCTCACTTGTAAGATTTATAATTCTCATTGTATTCCTCCATAATTTAAGTTCGATTAATTATATTTGTTAATAAACACAAACAAACTTGTATAGCTTACAAATTACTTATTCACAATTTATAATTCGGTTTAATTCATCAAGTATATTTCTTATACGCTCATGCTCCATCTTAAGACTAACCTGATTAACTACCACCCTTGCTGACAGTGGACAGATTTCCTCTAATACCTCAAGTCCGTTCTCACGAAGCGTAGAACCTGTCTCAACTATATCAACGATGACCTCCGCCAAGTCAACTATAGGCGCAAGCTCGACAGAGCCGTTAAGCTTGATAATCTCTACAGTTTGATTCTTTTTATTATTAAAATAATCCTGTGCAATGTTCGGATATTTACTTGCCACTCTTATTATCTCATTCCTGCTTAGAAGTTCTTTCGCAGAAGCAGGACCACATACGCACATACGACATTTTCCAAAGCCCAAATCCATAACCTCATACAGATTTCTGCCTTCTTCAAGTATCGTGTCTTTACCTACTACACCGACATCAGCAGCACCGTACTCAACATATGTCGGTACATCGGATGCCTTCGCAAGAAAGAACTTAATCTTGTGTTCCTCATTTGTAAATATCAGTTTCCTCGTATCAGGGTCCTTAACCTCCTCACAGGTAATCCCCATCTGTTCGAATAATTCTAATGTTTTCTTAGCAAGTCTGCCCTTCGCCAGAGCAAATGTCAAATATCTCATATCATTTTATCCTCAATAAATTAATTTTAATGAATATATCTATATAATCACTCATCTATAACCAGACCTTTGATAGTCTTTATATCTGAATTGGTTACCGTACCATTTGCCATCGAATATACATCAAGCTGTTCATTCTCCTTAACTACATACATATTAAGGAAATGCATCTGCTTCGCATATTCTATATAATCCTCTATACCGTGCTTCACGGATTTTCTGACAAGCTCAACTTTCTTATCATTCTGTCTGTAATATGCAGCAAGCTCGATTGCCTCCTTCTGATATTCCCTATCATATAGGATAAGAATGTTCGAATAATCAAGCGGCACTTCTATCTTATTGCGTGAAATCGCATTCATAAGGTCGTCAACATATATTGCAAATCCTACTGAAGCTGCCTCCTTACCAAACTTTGACATCAGATTATTGTATCTTCCACCTTTGACTATAGCGTCTCCGGTTCCATATGTATATCCGTTGAATATAATTCCGGTATAATAGTTGTATCCGTTAATCATGCTTAAATCAAAGCTTATATATTCATCATAGCCATAGGATGAAATTGCATTATATACACGCCGCATACGCTCTATAGCTTCCAAAGAACGCTTATTATCAACAAGCGCTGCCGCAACATCAAGCATATCCAGACCACCAAAGAGCATATTAAAGCCCGACAGCGCTCTCTTAGTTCTATCAGAAATGTCAAGTCTGTCAACAAACTCTGAGAGACCGAAGAAATTCTTAATCTGTATATATTCGCGTATTTTTTCTTCCGTGTGAGAATCTATACCGGCTTCCTCTATAATGCCTTTAAAATAATCCACCTCTCCAATTTCAATCTGAAATTCTTTAAGTCCGACCTCCTTAAGACAGCTTATGACACAGGCAATTATCTCGGCATCAGCCGCAGAAGAATCATCATTTATAAGCTCGCCTCCAACCTGAGTAAACTCACTTAATTTACCTTGATGAAGCAGTGCATTCTTGAAGGAATTACCACTGTAGCAAAGTCTTATCGGAAGCTCCTCATCAGCATAATATTTTGCCACGCACCTTGCCACGCTCGGCGTCATATCAGGTCGAAGCACCAAAGTGTTATTATTCCTGTCAAAGAATTTGAACATCTCATTTGATGGTGCCGAACCCTTGTCCATATTGAATATATCGAAGTACTCAAAGGTCGGTGTAGAAATATCCTGATAACTGTATAACAAAAGGACATGATGAATCTGTTCCAAAACCTTTAGCTTGCGTTTACATTCCAAGTCATATATATCCCTGACACCATCAGGGGTATGTAATAGTTTTTCGTTCATAATACATCTCCTTGTTATATCTAAAAATTCAATATGATATTATAACATAAATAAATGTGGCAAGCAAGCGCAAAAGCGCTTATTTGGCGAGCTAATATAAATCAAAAAACAGCTTACGGAAGTTATAAACCTCCATAAGCTGTTTCGTAATAATCTCAATTATCTGTCAGCTCGCTTATAATTGATTGCAAGGAAGGAAATTCCTGCCACAAGTACAAGTGCGATAAATACTATAACCAAAGTATTATCTGCTCTATTAGATGAAATTGAAGTATAATCTCCGGTCTTAGGTGATGTCGGAGTATTACTTGTTGAAGTCGTTGTCTGAGTTGTTACCTGTGTCTCTGTTGTAGTTGTCTGCTCAGGTGTTGTTACCTGAGTCTGTGCTTCAACCGTAAATGCAGCATTAACCGCCTGTCCATCGTTGTATGTAAATGTTACAGTATGGTTTCCTGCGGATAAAGTGTTAAGATATTCAGCCTTAAGCGTAAGAATTGTACTTCCAGACTCAAGTGTATAGTTAGCACTATCAATAACTGTACCATCCACACTGATAGATACCAAATCCTCTAATGCTCCATCACATGTTATCTTTAAATCCTCTGATGCACCCGCTGTATGTGAGCTTCCACCACCTGTAGTAATCTTGTATCCTGAATCATTAATTGGAAGCGTAACATTGAAAGACACAAAATATGTTCCATCAGGAGTAAAATCTCCAGTATCAGGATTTATCTCACCGTTCGGACCTACCCATAATTCACCCTTAGGGTCTTCTCCGCCAATCGAGAACCTTTTCCAACCTTCATTCCAGCCGATATCAGGTACACTTATACCCTGAATATTTACAGAATCAATACCATCAGCCATAAAGCTATCATAAGATTCTTTAGTAATATTTGCACTAAAACTTATAGCAATAGCGTTAATTACCTGACCATATTCATTTACCCAGTTTACATCCGGTCCATCACCATATTCTTCACGACTATCATAATAAACTAATAAACTGGTATCTCCGGTAAAGCTAAATCTTTCTAAACCTGTAATATCACTGACTGAACCTACAACAGCAGTAATTCTTGTATTATTTGTATTAGTCAGTTTTGATATCAGACTGTCAGATACTGTAATTGTCATACTTCCGGCAGCTTCTACATTTACCGGTGTTGCAACGCCTAATGACATACTTATAATTAACAAAAATGCCAATATAACCGCAACAGTTTTAAAACTTCCTGCTCTCTTCATATTACTCTCTCCTTAAAAAAAATATAAACATTTAGATGAATCTAAAACAACAATTTCTCCGAAAGAATACCATAAATTTAATGTTAATTCAAGTAAATTTATATTTACCTTTTAATACCAACTTGAGATACAAAATAATTTTTATTAAACAGAGAACATTAGTTTGCAATTCGAACAGATGTGTGTTATAATAACGAATATAAGTGAAAACAATGCGACAAAGTCGTTATTTCTTTTAATTTATAATCAGGAGGCTACATATGGAACCATTATCAGCGAAGCAGCAGGAAATATTAGAATACCTTAAGGAATGTATTTTGAAGAAGGGTTATCCGCCTGCTGTAAGAGAAATATGTGATGCGGTACATCTTAAGTCTACATCTTCCGTTCACGCACATTTAGAGACTTTGGAAGCTAAGGGCTATATAAGGAAAGACCCTACCAAGCCAAGAGCTATAGAGATACTCGATGACACCTTTAATCTTTCAAGGCGTGAGCTTGTCAATATCCCGATAGTAGGAACTATAACCGCAGGCGAACCGATACTTGCAGTAGAAAATATCGACGGCTACTTCCCTATCCCACCTGAATACCTTAAAGGCAACAAGGACAGATTTATGCTTAAGGTTAAGGGTGAAAGTATGATTAATGCCGGTATATTTGACGGAGACCTCGTATTAGTTGAGCAGACAAATCAGGCTAATAATACTGATATCGTGGTTGCACTTATCGATGATTCTGCTACTGTTAAGACCTTCTACAGAGAGAATGGTTATATCAGATTACAGCCGGAAAATGACACAATGGATCCTATTATAGTAAGGGATAATATGTCCATACTCGGCAGAGTTGTCGGACTATTCAGAACCTTTTAAGATTTTAATTTTTTAACATAATAATATCGAATGAGGCGACTATAAAAGTTTAGCTTTTTATAGTCGCCTCATTCATATTAAAGTTATATTTCTATTTTCTCTTAACTATCTTTCCGTTTGCGCCAAGCATATATTTCTCGGCGAATTTTTGATTAATTGCTGCAACTCTCTCATATTCCTCAGGATTTTCGGTGCAATATTCTTTGGCAATATGCGGTTTCGTGGCTATATTCTTCTCACCCCATTTTCTTGCAAGCTTATCTGTGAGTATTCGTCCCACATATACAAAAAGGAATACTGCCAGCGCCGCCAGTATAATACCTAATACATATTTTCCATCAACAAGCAGCATATATGCTGCGCCTATTATAGCTAATATACTTCCTAAATTTGCCAAAATTGATATAAGGGTTGCCAATCCCGAGTATCTATAATATCTGTAAAATAATGTCATCCTTCTACCTCGTTTCGTATTTTACTTCTATATTTCTTGTGAATCTGATATATGAAAACGCTTCCTCTCCATACCCCTTAGCACGAGCCTCAAACTTATATCTTCCGGTCTTTCCAAGCAACATAGTATTATTACCGTTTCTAAAATTGTTAATCTCCGACTCCTCAAACGGATATTTTTTCTCAGCAAAAAAGTCTGCCCATGTAGCCAAATCATCAGTGTCAAGCTTCTCTCCGCCAATAAGCACATCAGCCGCAGCAGAATCATAAGCCGGATAATAAACAATCTCATATATACTGCATTCCTTTATATCCTTACTACCTGAATCAAAATTAGCAGGAGTAATAATAATTCCTGTAAGGTCGGCATAGCCGCCGTCTCCGCGAGGCACGCCAAGATGATAGCTTATATTATATATCTGCTTTCCGCCGACAGAACCACTTGGACTTAATACACTTCCGGAATCCGAGCATAATACAAAACCATCGTCATAAAGCTCCTGTATAGTGCTTCTCATCGTCACCTTTTTACCGTTTACGGTAATCTCCGGCTTAGCCCCAAAAAAGTTCGTATAAATAAAATATACACCGGCCGCTGCAATGGCAAGTATAATTATAATTGATGACAGCCTTATCTTTTTAGGTTCATTATTATCTGTTTTTCCATCAGCCACTTCGTTGATATTAGCATTTTCTTCTGTAACATTATTCATTTTTATATTACCCTTTCTGTTATTTTGATTTTTCGATTCTTACACCCATATCCTTCAATGCCTCAAACCATTGCTCAGATATCTCCTGCTCGTAAAAGCTGTTTACTACCTTGTATCGTCCATCCCCAAAATCTATGATATATGTTGAATCATCAACCATTATAAACGGCCCCGATTCATCAAAATGAATACCACTATCATCCATGACATATCCATCTTTATCTATCATATTGTATTCACCATACGGCTCAGGCAAAAATAACGGTCCAAGCACATATCTGTATGATAAAATCATAATCCCTAACAGAATGAATGTCAGCGCAAGATTTATCCCCTTAAGCTTCTTACCCGATACATCTGCCTCAATAGCATTAAATCTATCTCTTAGTTCCTTACGCATACTTCGACCGCTTCCGAGCATTCCAAGTCCTGCGTACTGTCCGTCATTATAACGGTTCTTAAAAACCTTTATAAGCGTTGACAAATATCCTGTTACTTCCTCACTATCCATATCCTTCACAGCTTCTCTGTCACATCTTACTTCTAAAGCCTTTTCCATATTTCTTCTAAGAAGATATACGCATGGATTCCACCAATATATTATACAAAGCGCATTTGATACAATAACCGTAATATGGTCATACATATTAAGATGAACTGATTCGTGTCTGATAATATTACATATATCCTCATCCTCATATTTATTGTCAGGAAGAAGTATCATCCTGTTAATGATTCCGATACTCATCGGCACCGATATTCCCGTGCAAATGTAGGCTTTTGTTTTACTTGGCATTATTTTACTTACTGCTTCGGGCATATCCATCAAAACCATCGGAAGACTCTTAACAAGCCTGCTCATCCTTATTCTTCCATATATAAATCTGATAGTTTGAACTATAATCCCTAAACTCCAAATAATAAGCAGAAGCTTTGATACGGTTATCTTTCCAAACGGTAGTGAAATCTTATAAATCATAAGCTTCCCAATAGGATTCAAACTTTTTACAACGATATATTGCTGTGAGCTTAAATCCATAGGAAGAAACATCTGAAGCATACATAATGTGTAACCCGCAAGAATCCCTTTGCCTCCCGAAATCTTTAGGAAAAATCTGCTCTCACTGATTAATGAATAAATCAGTATTATAAGACTGCTCCAAAAAACACATGACATAATTGCATATACGCTGATAACATGTCTCCCCTTAAAAAGCATCTCATAGAACAAAGCAAATATCCCAATAAAATTATCATTTGGCATATCTACACCTTACCCTTTTTTATCCTTTCTATAACAGCTTCCAGCTCACTTATAAGCTCATCATCTTTACTTTTATCCGGCTCGTCATCCCTGTCATTGCCAATCATAGCAAGTGCCAGACTTCCAAGTGAGGATGACCTTATCCCATTGTCAGCAAGAAGAATTGCCGCATACTGCTCACGGGTAATCTTAGGAATATACTTTCTCGCATATACCGTCCCGATCTGCTCAAGCCCTGCAACCTCTATGTATTCCTTGTCCATAAGCGATTGAAGAGCCTTGAATATAGATGGTCTGCTAAGCTTCTCATCAGATGACAGTTCTTCAAAATCAACCACACTAAGTCCCTGTACATCATCTTGATGCTCCCACAGAATCTGCATAATCTTCTGCTCGCGTTTATCCATAACCTTCTTCTTCAAATTACCACCTCCTATTATTAATATACAAAAAATATAATAGTATATTAAAAATATATTGTCAATATAAAATGTATTGTGAATAGACTTAAAGCAAATTATAAGAGTTTTTTAATATCAAAAAAGTATATATCCATACCGATATTAATTTAGGTATTAGATATATACTTTTTTAATTCAAAACTATATTTATGACAAGAAATGTTATATACCATAACATAAGTAATAAAATCCATTAGCATATTACTTTTTATACGGCTTATAATCATTACTGTTCTTATCCTTACCGGTCCAATCATAAGGAGTTACCTGATATACATAGTAGTTAAGCCAATTGGAATATAAGGTATTCGCATGACATCTCCAGGACTTAACAGGCTTATTGTCAGGATTGTTGTCCTTATAATAATTAACCGGTATGTCAGGGTTAACCCCCTTTGCCACATCTCGCTTGTACTCCTTATCAAGCGTTAATGTATCATATTCCGGATGTCCTGTCACGAATATATTCTTTCCATCCTCACCGATTATCAGATATGGTCCTGTAATATCAGACTCAGCGACTATATCAAGCAGCGGATTATCAATCACCGCCTGTTTGTCTATACCTGTATATCTTGACTGAGGCACCATAAATGTATCATCAAAGCCTCTAACCAGCTCTGTCTTTTTGTGTAAAGGATAATGCTCATATACTCCTGAGAGCTTCTTGTTAAGCTTTATCTTCTTAACACCGTATCTGTAGTAAAGTCCTGCCTGTGCTCCCCAACAGATATGTAAAGTGGAAGTAACATTTTCCTTAGACCAATCCATAATCTCAGTAAGCTCATCCCAGTAATCAACATCTTCAAATTCCATAAGCTCGACAGGCGCTCCCGTTATAATAAGTCCATCCCACTTTCTGTCCTTAACAGATGCAAAATCAGTATAGAACTTAGCAAGGTGCGATTCCGATACATTCTTGGACTCATAGGATACCGTTCTTATAAATGATATATTGACCTGAAGCGGCGTATTAGATAGACTTCTTAAGAGGCAGAGCTCCGTGTCCTCCTTAAGCGGCATAAGATTAAGTATTAGCACATCCAATGGACGAATATCCTGAGTAGTTGCACGATGCTCATCCATTACGAATATATTCTCATCTTCAAGTATCTTTTTTACAGGTAAATCATTAAAAACTCTAATTGGCATATCATTTAACCTTCCGTCATTATTTTTATTAAATATAACACTTTTAAGCTATAACTTCAAGAAATCCTCCTCGGAAATAATCGGTATTCCCAAGTCCTTTGCTTTTTTATTCTTTGAGGAGTTAGATGTCACATCATTATTAATAAGATAGTCTGTCTTAGAAGATACACTTCCTGCAACCTTGCCACCTCTGTCCTCAATAAGCTTCTTTAACTCATCTCTGTTAGCGAAGCTTTCAAGTGAGCCTGTTATTACGAAGGTCTTACCTTCTAAATCCTGCTCCTTATCATTAACTTCTTCTATAATATTTACCTCATCAAGTATGGCTCTTAACACCCGTACATTCTCTGCATCAGCAAAGTATGTCACGATACCTTCGGCTATTACTTCACCTATTCCCTCTATCTCGGAGAATTCATCCTCAGTTGCATTTATTATCTTATCTATATCATTTTTAAAGAATTTGCATATAAGCTTGGCAGTCGCATTTCCTACATTTATAATTCCAATACCATATAACACTCTTGCCAAATCAGTATTCCTTGAAGTATTAATCGACTCTATCATATTGTCATAGGACTTTCTGCCAAAGCCATCCATATCAACAATTTCTTCCTCATATCTGTCTATATGGTAAATATCATAGAGTTCAACAAGAAATCCTTTATCGAGGAATTTCTGTAAAGTAGCCTCTGACATACCGTCTATATTCATTGCATTTCTGGATACAAAATGTGTAAAAAGCTTTATAGACTTTGCCGGACAATCAGGATTAGGACAATAAAGGGTTTCAACTCCATTCTCATCCTTTAATACTGTCTTACCACTACAAGCGGGGCACATGTCAGGTATAGTCAGATTATTACTTTTCGTTATATTCTCGCTTATCTGCGGTATTATCATATTAGCCTTATATACCTTTATTGTATCACCTATTCCGAGCTCAAGCTGCTTAACTATACTAACATTATGAATACTTGCACGGCTTACTGAGGTGCCCTCAAGCTCCACTGCATCAAATACTGCTATCGGATTGATAAGTCCTGTCCTTGACGGGCTCCATTCCACGCTTCTAATTATGGTTTCGGCTTCCTCATCAGCCCACTTAAATGCTATGGAATCCCTCGGGAACTTCGCTGTCCTTCCAAGCGACTTACCATAGGCTATATCGTCAAAGGAAAGCACAAGTCCGTCTGAAGGGAAATCATTAGTGCTGATTTTATCTGAAAATTCCTTAACAACATCATATATATTTTCAGGTGTGACATTTTTATGCTCAACCACAGAAAAACCAAGGTCTGAAAGAAAATCAAAGCGCGAATTGACTGTCCTGTCAATCTCCTCATCTCCTGAATCAAGCATGGAAAATGCAAAGAAATGGACATTTCTTTTCGCTGTTATCTCATTATTTAACTGTCTTACGGTACCACTACAGAGATTTCTCGGATTCTTATACTTAGATTCAACATCTTCTATAGTCTGGTTAATCTTCTCAAAGTCAGTATAGGTAATAATCGCTTCACCTCTTATGGTAAGCGGGCTTTTATAGGTTATTTTCTTCGGAACATTGGCAAAAACCTTCGCATTATTGGTTATGACCTCGCCAATCTCACCGTTACCTCTGGTTACAGCCTTGACAAGCTCTCCACCATCATAGGTAAGCACGACAGTAAGTCCATCTAATTTCCATGACATAACTCCCATCCTGCCATTTAGCCATGCAGCTAATGAATCCACACTCTTGGTCTTGTCAAGAGACAGCATAGGCTCAGGGTGTCTCTCCTTAGGTAGTTCACTTAATATCTCATATCCGACCTTCGATGTTGGACTTCCTGACAGTACAAGTCCTGTCTCCTGCTCCAATGAAACTAATTCATCATATAATTTATCATATTCAAAATTGCTCATTATCTCGGTATCTTCCTGATAATAAGCCCTTGACGCATCGTTTAATATCTTAACTAACTCTTTTATTCTTTCGGTCTTGTCCATGTGACACCTCCGCAAAAGCTCTCATATAGTTCAAACAGTTCACTAAGCTCATAACACCCATATTATTATTCACATCCGCAATTTTTTCGTAAAATCCGTTCTTCCTCCTCAGTGAGCCTTCTGTACTCGCCTAATTTAAGGTTTCCAAGCTTTATATTCATAATCCTTACTCGCTTAAGATACGAAACCCTGAAACCGAAGTATTCACACATTCTCCTTATCTGACGATTAAGCCCCTGGGTAAGTATGATACGGAATGTCCTTGTACTTACCCTTTCCACCTTACATTTCTTGGTTACAGTGTCAAGTATTGGTACGCCGTTTGACATCCCCTCTATAAACTCATCCGAGACAAAGCCATTAATTCTTACAATATATTCCTTCTCATGATTGTTCTTCGACTTCTGAATTGCATTCGCAAGCTCACCGTCATTCGTAAGAAGCAAAAGTCCCTGAGAATTCTTGTCAAGCCTGCCGACATAATTAATCTTCTCAGGAAATTCTGTGTAGTTAAATATACTGTCCTTGTCAGCCTCCTTCGAGGTGCAGACATAGCCGTTAGGCTTATTATAGGCATATATTACCGTATTCTTATTTATCCTTACAGGCTTCCCGTCACAGCAGACCTTAGAGTCTGACATAACTCTTGTTCCAAGACCGGCTGTCACTCCGTCAACAGTAACTTTTCCCGCTTCAATAAGCCTGTCCGCCTGACGCCTTGAGCATACTCCCGCATCGCTTAGATATTTATTTAATCTTGTTCCTTCATTCATAGCATCGTCCATATTAATATGCATCTGTATTTGTACTGATTTTATTCATAAAATCCGCAAAGGTTGTATCCTCAGCCAGACATTGATTAATATTCTCCTGAACGGATTTATAAAGTGCCTGAACATCAGGGCTGCCCGTCTGGAGATTAATATAATCTATAGTCTCCTGTGATAAAACACCGTTATTTATCTTATAGCCGCTTCCGGTATCTACCACATAAAATCTCTGTATATCAAGCGGCTTACTGGTAACACCTGTTATATTAAGATTACTGGTTGTAAATACGAGGATTTCATTTTCCTTTAGTCCGGGAATCGTATAACAGGTTATATTGCTGTATTCGCTTATGACCTGTGACTTAGTCTCATAAAGCACCATATCGCCGAATGCATCCGGCTCAGTAACTATATCCTTGAGCTTGTCCTTGTCTCCTTTAACCAAAGCATCATAATAATCTGCCATAAGCGCATTGATGTCTATATTAGCATTGGTTTCATAAGAGTATATGGTCTTGAAGCTTTCATCAATAACCGGCTCATCTGTCGTTTCCATCTCAGTAACAGTTGTAGTTTCCTTATCCTTTTTATCAAATAATCCTTCAAGTAAATCTGTCTTAAAATATAAAAACGCCAGTACACCGGAAGAAAATAGTAAAATCCAGAATATTATCCAAAATGCAATTTTTCCCTTACTTTTCTTTTTCTTGTCCTTTATTTTTTTATCCGTATCTTCTGTATCTTCCTCTAAATCTTCTTTTTGTTCTTCCTCATATTCAGTTTCCGCTTCTTCTGGTTCTTCCTCATTTTCAGTTTCTATGTTCTCATCATGTTCTTCAATTCCAGAATCAAGTTCTTCCTTTATCTCTTCCTCATTATCAGTATCAGATTCTTCCTTTACATCTTCTTCAATGTCAGTTTTTGACTCCTTCTCTGATTCTACATCGAATTTTTCATCTAATAAATTCTCATTGGCATCTGAAATATCAGTTTCTGTCTCATCATCACTATCATAATCAAACAAATCAAATTCGTCATTATCGTCAGTAAACAAATCAAAATTTATCTTATCTATATATGTTTTTTTCTTTTTTTTAAACATTTTTTCCTCCGTAAATTACACAATACACTATACAAAATCTAAAAAGTAAAGCCTTATGCTTTATTGAAAAGTGCACCAGATAGGAATCGAACCTACGCACACAGCTCCGGAGGCCATTGCTCTATCCACTGAGCTACTGGTGCATAATTTATATTATTATTTCTTAATACTTTTTTTATCTTCCACAAGTTGAGCTTTTAATTCGTCAATATCTTTAAACTTTATCTCGTGTCTTATAAATCTAATAAATTCAACTCTTATGTCTCTACCATATAAATCTCCGGAAAAATTAATAATATGCGTTTCAACATTATCAAAATCGCCATCTACTGTAGGATTATTACCTACATTGGTTATACCCCTGTATACATTCTTATCACCATCAATATATACTCTTGTCTCATAGGCGCCTGACAGTGGAAGTTTTTTTCTTTTATCAGGTATAAGATTAACAGTCGGAAATCCAATAGTTCTACCAAGCTGCTTACCATAGACTACCTCACCGGATACAGAATATGCTCTGCCCATATATTCCCTAACTCTATCTACAGCACCCTCGTCAAGAAATGCTTTTATCGCTGATGAACTTACTATATAATTATTAATCTTAAGCTTATCGAAAACAATAACCTTATATCCATATATATCTGCATATTCCTTTAATGTATCTACATTACCTGACCGCTTATATCCAAATCTAAAATCAGCACCAACTACAACATATGAGACATCGAGCTTTTCTACCAATATATCCTTTATAAATTTATATGGAGATAATCTGGAAATCCTCTCGTCAAAAGAACATTCACATACATAGTCCACACCGTTTTGTTCAAAAATCTCATATCTTTCATACTCAAGATTAATAACTCTTTCATCCGGCATATTTATAGTAAATACAACACTTTTTATGTTATCTTCTGCAGAAATATTACCTTTCTCATTTTTATTTTCAACACTTATAGCCTTCTTTGATTGGTGTGCCAGCTCTACTATTTTATCTATAAGCAGCATATGTCCTTTATGTACACCCTCAAATTTTCCAAGAGCAACTGCAGAATTATCAAGTTGTGCTTCATCATATGTTATAATCTCCAAGATATATTACCTCAATTATTAAAACCTGATTTTACAATATACTGACTTAATATTATACTCATCATAAAAGCATTTTATAAGGCTTTAAGATATCTTCATCCTCCATATATCTATATAACGCCATAAGTCTGTTATCTTCGTATATTCTAAAAATATCACCATCGCAAGCCTTTAAAGCATCACTTTCCACAAAGCTTTTCACCAAAAGTTTATTACCATTGGTAAGCAGCTTTGAAGCAGTCTTCCTAATATTAAGTCTTCTATAATCCTTAAGAATAGCATCCATGGGTATAATACATTCCGAAAGCCTGTCATCATCCCTTAATCTCTCAATATCACTTAATTTATAGGAGCCATCTGCCTTCATGCCATGAAGTTCATTCCTCAAAAGTCCCGACATAACTGCACCACAGCCAAGCTTCTCTCCAATATCACGGCAGAGACTTCTGATATATGTTCCCTTAGAGCATTTAACCATAAAATGCACATAAGGCTTTTCAACAGATATATCCTTTATGGATATAATCTCAACCGGGCGTTTATTTCTCTCTATTTCTGTGCCCTCACGCGCATATTCGTACAGCTTCTTTCCATTCTTTTTAATTGCCGAATACATAGGCGGAAGCTGTTCATATGAACCTACAAAGCTTTCTACAGCATCTATTATATCTTTATCAGATAAATTGTTCCATATATCACTTTTGCTTAATATCTCTCCTGTTATATCCTCAGTATCTGTCGTTATGCCAAGCTGCATATCCGCCAAATATTCTTTACTGCTCGTGATTAGTATATCAACTAACTTAGTTGCCTTGCCAAGACACACTATAAGCACGCCCTCAGCCATTGGGTCAAGTGTCCCTGTATGTCCAATCTTTTTCTGCTTTAATATACCACGAAGCTTAGCAACCACATCAAAAGAGGTATATCCTCTTTCCTTATATACATTTATTATTCCATCTATCAATTATATTTCCTCGTATTCCAAGTCGCATGACTCTTATATTCCCTGTTCTTCTATCATCACAAGAATACGCTTTAGATTGTCCTCATACGCGCCTTCTGCATCAAAGCCCGCTGCTCTTATGTGTCCGCCACCGCCAAATGACACAGCTATAGCACTTACATCAATTTTACTTACAGACCTTAGGCTGTATTTAAATAGATTTTCACCTTTCTGGTATGCAAGAACGGCAACCTCAACCCCCTCTGTAACTCTTAATTTATCTATAATTCCATCAGTGTCATCCTTACTTGTATCGTAATCTTCAAATATATCTTTAGTAATACATGAGGCTATTACCTTGTCGTTCATATAACGCTTGGCATCAAGTAAAACTCTGCCTGTAAGCCTGTTCTGATTATATGTAACCTTATAAAAGGTTTCATCAATGACATACTGACTCCTCGCTCCCTTGGCAATAAGCTTGCCTGCTATCGTCATGGTTGCCTCTGTGGTTGCCTGATACTTAAAAACTCCTGTATCATGAACTATACCAAGATAAAGCGCTTCCGCACAATTCTTTGATATCTTGTCATAATCAAGATATCCGAACAATACCTCACAGCACGATGAGGAATCCGGCTCACATACAAAATAATCCCCAAAGCCCTCATTACTCCTGTGATGGTCAAAACATATCGTATATCGCGCAGATTTATATATACTTCCAAATTCGCCATGCCTATCCATGTCTCCACAGTCAAGCGAAATACCTAAATCATATTTTTTATCATCAGGCGTGCTTACTACCTCGGCTGCCCCCTTAAGAAATTTGAACTTTTCTACAAGTTGCTGCAAATATACAGTAACCTTTTTATCCGGATAATTGTCTCTGATATAATTAAATAGACCAAGACATGAGCCGATACAATCACCATCAGGATTCGTATGTCCGAATAACGCTATACTGTCCACTTCTTCAATTTTCTCAATCAACTTATTCATATATTTCCTCATCTTCATTTGAGCAATTTAATCATTTTCATCAATATCTGTTAAATCCGAAGTTTCCCTATCCATAACCTCATCTATCTTCTTGGACATATTAATGCCATATTCGATAGAATTATCAAGTACAAAAGTTATCTCAGGAGTATTTCTAAGATTAACTGACCTTGCAAGTTCGCGTCTAATAAAGCCATTAGCACTCTCTAAACCCTTCAATGTGTCATTTGCAGCATCTTCATCTCCAAGCACACTGATAAATGCCTTGCAGAATTTCAAATCCGGCGTGACATTAACACTTGTAACTGATGTCATCGGAGCAATGCGCGGATCTTTTATCTCACGACTTATTATACGGCTTAGCTCCCTTTGGACTTCACCATTAATTCTCTGGTTTTTATGACTTGTCTTCTTCATAATATTAACGCGGCACCTCTTCCATAATATAAGCTTCAATCTGGTCTTCGACCTTAATATCATTAAAATCTTCAAGCACTATACCACATTCAAAGCCTGACTTAACCTCCTTAACATCATCCTTAAATCTCTTAAGCGATGCAAGAGGTCCTTCGAATATTTGCTCACCCTCACGGCTTACTCTGACTGTGCAGTTTCTCTGAATTACACCATCAAGTACATAAGAGCCTGCTATAGTACCTACCCCCGAAGCCTTATAGGTTTGTCTTACCTCGGCATGACCGATAATCTTCTCTTCATAAATAGGGTCAAGCATACCCTTCATAGCTGATTCTATATCCTCTATAGCATTGTATATTACTCTGTAAAGTCTAATGTCAACTTTTTCTCTGTCAGCAACATCCTTTGCCTGATTATCAGGTCTAATATTAAAGCCAATGATAATCGCATTTGAGGCAGATGCAAGTATAACATCAGATTCGTTTATCGCACCAACGCCAGAATGAATACATTTAACAGCGACTTCTTCGTTAGATAGCTTAAGCAGACTCGACTTTACAGCCTCCACTGAACCCTGAACATCAGCCTTAATTATAAGGTTAAGATCCTTGACATTACCCTCTTGAATTCTGTTATACAGGTCATCAAGAGACATCTTAGACTTTGTATCTGCGATAAGCTTCTCCTTACCTCTGTTGATAAACGCATCCGATATTTGTCTGGCTTCCTTCTCATTATTAGTTGTCATAAATATCTCGCCTGATTCAGGAACACCATTAAGTCCTAATATCTCTACCGGAGTTGACGGAAGCGCTTCCTTGACATTTCTGTGCTTATCATCGAACATAGCTCTTACCTTGCCATGTACCGCACCTACAGCCACATAATCTCCTACCTTGAGAGTTCCCTTCTGTACAAGTACGGTAGCTACAGAACCTCGTCCTTTATCAAGCTGAGCCTCTATAACTATACCTCTGGCCTTTCTGTTCTTATTAGCCTTAAGCTCGAGTATCTCAGAGGTTAATATAATCATCTCAAGAAGATTATCAATACCCTCCTTAGTATGCGCAGAAACAGGACAGAATATTGTTGAGCCTCCCCAATCCTCAGGTACAAGCTCGTATTCCATTAACTCCTGCTTAACTCTATCGATATTGGCACTTTCCTTGTCTATCTTATTTATCGCAACTATTATCTCAATTCCGGCAGCCTTAGCATGATTTATAGCTTCCACAGTCTGAGGCATAACACCGTCATCAGCAGCTACTACAAGGATTGCAATATCTGTAGACTGTGCTCCTCTCATACGCATAGCAGTAAATGCTTCGTGTCCCGGAGTATCAAGGAATGTTATCCTCTGACTGTTAATTTTAACCACAGATGCACCAATATGCTGAGTTATACCACCGGCTTCCTCTGCTGTTACATCAGAATGTCTTATAGCATCAAGAAGTGAGGTTTTACCATGGTCAACATGTCCCATAACACATACAACAGGAGGTCTTGGGGTCATAAGAGATTCATCCTCCTCTTCTTCTTTAAGAAGTTCTTCTATGACATCAACCTTCTCCTCTTCCTCTGCTATGTAATTGTATTCCAAAGCAATTTCAGCAGCCTCATCAAATGATAAATCAGAATTTACATTGTATAACTTACCTGCCATAAATAATTTCTTAATAAGCTGTGCTACAGGTACCTTAATCTTTCCTGCCAACTCACTTACAGTAAGAACCTCAGGGAGTGTTACAGACTTAATTACAGGCTCTACAGGCTTCGGTGTTTCCTTCTTTGGAGGTTCAGGCTTTCTTATCTCCTTCTTCTTGCCATCGCGTTGCTTCATAGGTCTTTCCATGGAGCCTTCCCTATCTCTGTTGCGATTTCTGTCTCTGTCTCTTTCTTTCTCCTTGTCACGCTCTCTGCTCTTATTTCTTGATTCTTTCCTTATTGCATCATCCTGAATATTCTCAGCAGGTGCAGAATCTCTTCTTCCTGCTCCGTCTCTTCTTGGATTTCCATCTCTTCTCTGTGTACCTCTTCCATCTCGTGTAGAGCCGTCATTCCTTGAAAATCTCTTCTCAGAATTACCCCTGTCAGGATTTCTGTCTGAGCTTCTATCTGAATTTTTTTCAGTATTATTTCTTCTGAAGCCATCATTTCTCTCGTTGTTTCTTGTAGCTTCCTTCCTTGGTGCGTCTCTTCTGATATTTTCCTTTCTTACTTCCTTTTTGACTGTATCCTTATTTACGGCTTCTCTCTTGTCATCTGCATTTTTGACAACTTCTCTTTTAGCCGCCTCTTTTCTGATTGGTTCCTTCTTAACAGGCTTAGAATCTTCCTTCTTAACCTCTTTTATCTCCTTCGGCTTCTCAGTCTTGACAGGTGTAGGCTTCTTAATGTACAAACCTCTAATATATTCTATCAGGTCCTCACTTACATTGCTCTGAGGTCTTAAGCCTTCTTTCTTCTTGTTGAGCTTAACAAGAAGCTCACTACTTGTAATTTGTTTATCTAATTCACTTGACAACTGCTTTGCTAATTCGTGTACTCTCATAGATTACACCTCCATATCCTTACTACTTTCAATTTCTGAGATTATTTTCTTGGCGATACCCTCGTCAGTAACTGCTACAACCACTCTGTCTTCTTTCCCGATAGAGCCTCCAAGTGCACCGCTATCGCCAAATATATAATATGGCACCTTATAATATACACTCTTGTTTATGAATTTGTTTTTTGTATTATCCGATGCATCTTCTGCAATTATTACAAGACAGGCACTGCCCTCCTGTAAAGCTTTCTCTGTCAGAAAGCCTCCGCTTACTGCTTTTCCGGCTTTTGCCGATATTGATAACATGGATAATGCCCTATTTCGCGTCAATCAAATCAACTCCTCGAAGCATCTCAAATATTTCATCAGGAATCTCACAATTTAATGCTCTCTCAATCCCCTTTGATTTTATAGCCTTATCAAGACAGAGCTCTGAAGGACATATATATGCACCTCTGCCGTTCATTCTTCCCGTCTTATCGAAGCATATATCATTCTCAGGAGTTCGGATTATCCTGATTAATTCATTCTTAGGTTTTGATTCCCTACAGCCTATGCATTGTCTTAACGGAATCTTCTTCGCCATTAAATCTACTCCTCATCATCAGAAGACTCATTATAATCTTCTTCATCATATCCATCATCGTATTCATCATCATATTCATCGCCAAAATCAAGTTCAAAATCTTCATCACTATCAAGAGCTTTAGCTTGGGATTCACTCTTGATGTCTATTTTGTAACCTGTGAGTCTTGCTGCAAGTCTCGCATTTTGGCCTTCTTTACCAATTGCAAGGGAAAGTTGATAATCCGGAACTATTACCTCCGCACTCTTCTCATCCGGATCAACGCTTACTGATACAACCTTGGAAGGACTTAAAGCATTCTCGATGAATACTGCCGGATCCTCACTCCAATTAATTATATCTATCTTCTCGCCCTTTAAATCATCGACTATATTATTTACTCTTGTTCCGTTTAAACCGACACAGGCACCAACCGGGTCAACATTAGAATTATTAGACCATACCGCTATCTTAGACCTTGACCCAGGCTCTCTGGAAATGCTCTTAATCTCCACTGTTCCGTCAGCAACCTCAGTTACTTCCTTCTCAAACAATCTTCTAACCAAATCCTTGTGTGTCCTTGATACAAGTATCTTAAATCCACCCTTCTGATTCTTCTTTACTTCAACCACATAAAGTTTAATCCTGTCACCTCTGTTATATCTTTCACCTCTGACTTGTTCATTCTCAGTAAGAAGCGCATCCGTTCTGTCATCGAGACTTACACTTATATTATTGCCAACATATCTCTGGACAACACCTGTTATAATATCCTTTTCCTTGCAGGCAAAATGCTCGTATATTGCATCACGCTCTCCTTCCTTGATAGCCTGAACTATTATGCTTCTTGCTTTCTGAGCAGCGATACGACCAAATTCCTTAGTCTTAACCTCAAAGCTAATCTCATCTCCTATAGCTGCATCATCCTTCATAGCCTTTGCCTGAATAATAGATATCTGATTTGCATCATTCTCTACTTCATCAACAACTATCTTCTTCTGAAATACGGATATATTTCCCGTTTCTCTGTCCATGGATACATCTATAACCGCATCCTTACCAAAGTCCTTTTCACAAGCTGAGACAAGTGAGCTCTCGATTTTCTCCATAATCTTATCCTTGCTTATTCCTTTTTCCTTCTCTAATTGATTTAATGCGTCAATTATTTCTGACATTTTTTTATCCTCCTAATAATTTGTTGTGCCATGTTCTGCAACGGCGTATTTATTCAAAAGCTAATCTTATCATTGAAATGTCTTTTCGTTTGATATTTATAAGCTCATCATTATATGTTACACTTATCTCCTCGTCAGTGAATTCCTCCAAAACTCCCGTAAGTTCCTTAACTCCGTTAAACTTAGTAAATAGCTTTATATCTACGGCTTTACCTATGCTTCTCTTAAAATCCTTATCCTTCTTAAGAGGTCTTGTAAGGCCGGGAGAGCTAACCTCTAATATATACGCATTTTCTATCCGGTCTTCTTCATCAAGCTTCGCCTCCAAAGCTCTGCTTATGAGCACGCAGTCATCTATATTGATTCCACCTTCTTTATCAGCATAAACCCGAAGATAATAATCTGCGCCCTCCTTGACATATTCCACATCCACAAGCTCATATGAATTATCTTCAATAATCGGAGTCACAAGCTTAGTGCAATAGTCTTCAATTTCACTTTTCTTCATCTCATACCACCTTTGTCATAAACAAAGAGTGGGTTAAAAACCCACTCTCTAAGTCATAAGTATCTGTGTCTATTGATATTATAGCACTTTAGCAAATAAATGCAAGCATTTTTCAATTCTTTTTACGATTAATTATTATATTTCTTTATCCTGATTTAATAAATATTTTCTATGTAATTATTCAAATTCTCTATCTCTTTGTATGACCTTTCATCCTCCAGCCACGCATATCTGAAAAGTGCAAAACCATCATATCCCATATTATAGGCATTCTTATATTGAGCGGAGAGATTATCGTCTGCATAATACCATCCTAAATCATTATCATATTCTTCTCCCGCCTTATATAATGCAAGTCCTGTATAAATCGGTTTATCAAGTTTATTTATTTCCATCCAGTTTTGACATCTTTCTGAAAATAATTTTACAAACTCACCATCGTCTGTTACAAAATTATCTGTCCAATATAGCTGAGGCATAATGTAATCTAAATATCCATCTTCCGAAAGCCAGGTATCTATATCTGCACCATCATTTCTTGCATTATCCATATTACCTGCCGGACTTATGCCGAACTCGCAATCCGTTTTTTTCTCCTTTATTAGTGCATAGACACGCTTAATCATATTATTAATATTATCTTTCTTTTCTTCAACAGATAATCCGTAACTCATTCCACTTACATAGAAATAGTCATCAAAATGTATACCATCTATGTCATAATTATCCAAAAGTTCTGATATGCCCTCCTCTATAAGCTCTATACTTTCTTCTTTTGCAGGATCAAGTGAAAGACAAATTTCTCCGTCCACATTATAATATTCTATTATGAAATCCTTATATTTATCATAAAACTCTGTCTCCTTAAATGAATTAGTCGTAGTTTCATTTTTTGAAACCCTGTATGGATTAATCCAAGCCTCGAAGCTCAAATTTCTTCTATGAGCCTCTTCAATAGCAATTTGTAAAGCATCATATCCCATGTTACTTCTGTCACTTGATATATATGTGGAATATGGATAATATTCTGACGGGTAAACCGCATCGCACATAGGTCTTACATGAAATAAAACTGTATTCATATTATCTGCTATAATATTATCGTACATCTCACCTATCCTTATACGAAATGCCCTTTCATCCAAATCACATAGGTTCACCTCTATATCCAAAAAGGAAATCCAACAAGCGCGTTTATCTTCGTGAGACGCCTTATACGCAGTAACATTCTGAGAATTATCTACATACAAATCATCTTCTGAGTTAATAACTTTGTCATTCTCTATTATAATATCTGATGTATAATATTCTGATTTTTCATTAAAATCACTTATTAAATCCACGATAATTGACATTTCAAAGTAATCATTCTCATTTCCAAAACTGCTAATATTATCATATTTTTCATCCGTATTAATATAATTATCTTTTATATCCTCCCTTACGCTTGAATACAAATTTGTAAAAAACACCCTAATCTTCATAATATCAGTCCAGTCATAATTTATTGTGCCATCTGCGATTATTAAACTCATTATAAGCAGAAGAATCAATAGAATCATTTTAAATCTATGTTTCATATAATTTACAAACAAAAAAATAAAAATAACAAGACAATAATCTCATTATTTTTATTTATTAATCTTATTTATATAATTATATTAGAAAAGGACAATTCCAAGACCATCTAATAATATTTTAATTCCAATTATTATAAGAATTACTCCACCGATGCGCTCAGCATTGGCTTTATATTTAAGTCCAAATATACCACCTATCTTAATTCCGATAGCCGAGCAGATAAAGGTCGTAAGACCTATCACAAGGTCTCCTATAACTATATCCGCACCAAGGAATGCAAAGGAAACCCCGACTGCAAAAGCATCAATACTCGTAGCTATAGCAAGCATAAGCATAGTTTTAACACCCATATCTGAATCGGAGGTATCCACCTCTTCAAATGACTCCTTAATCATACTTATACCGATAATTGCAAGTAAAATAAATGCAATCCAATGGTCGAACTTATCTACCGCCTCAGAAAAAAGCGAGCCAAGATAATATCCAAGCGTAGGCATAAGTGCCTGAAAACCACCGAACCAAAGCCCCGCAATAAACATGTGTCTAATATTAATTTTCTTAAGTGAAAGTCCCTTGCATATAGAAACAGCAAAGGCATCCATGGAAAGTCCCAATGCAATCATTAAAAGTTCGAAAAAACTCAATTTATCGTCCCCGCTATTATAAAATACCGCCAAAGTGATAATCACTCTGGCGGTAATTTTTATTTAATTCAGATTTTTACTTATTCATCTGAGCTGCAACCTCTGCTGCAAAGTCCTCATTCTTCTTCTCAAGACCTTCACCTGTCTCGAAACGAACAAAGCTCTTTACTGCAAGTGAGCATCCGTTAGCCTTTGCAACCTGCTCAACATACTTAGCAACTGTCTCCTTATTCTCAGCCTTAACATACTCCTGCTCTAAGAGACAGATTTCCTTAAGTTCCTTGTTAAGACGACCTGTAAGCATCTTCTCGATTATATTGTCAGGCTTGTTAGCATTCTTAGGATCATTCTTAGCCTGCTCCTTAAGAATCTTCATCTCGTTATCCTTGTAATCCTGTGGTACCTCGTCTGAACTTAAGTACTTAGGATTCATAGCCGCAACCTGCATAGCAACATTCTTTAAGCATTCTTCTATAGCATCACCTGAACCATCAGTTGCTGCCTCAACGAGAACACCAATCTTACCGCCTGCATGAATATATGATACAACGAGTCCATCAGAATCAATCTTAGCAAATCTTCTGATGTTCATATTCTCACCAATCTTAGCAATCATAGCTGCATGCTTCTCTTCAACAGTCATTGAAGTATCAAGTGCCCACTTTTCAGCCTTGAAAGCTTCAACATCTGCCGCATCACTGTTAACTATCTGGTCTACAACCTCCTTAACATAGCTCTGGAATACTTCATTCTTAGCTACGAAGTCAGTCTCTGCATTAACCTCAACGATAGCTGCCTTCTTACCGTCATTTATAACTGTAGTTGCAACAATACCCTCTGCTGCAATTCTTCCGGCCTTCTTCTGTGCTGTAGCAAGTCCCTTCTCTCTAAGGAACTCCATAGCTTTATCAAAATCGCCGTCTGTCTCTGTAAGAGCCTTCTTACAGTCCATCATTCCGGCACCTGACATCTCTCTTAACTCTTTTACCATAGCCGCTGTAATATTAGCCATTTTAAAAAACCTCCTATATATTATGCCTATTGCATATGCATAAGGCAAGTTGTCATAATTTATAATCAGACCTTTGCCGATTACTCCTCAGTCTCATTTTCCTCTGCATCAGCAGCTGCTGACTCAGCCTCTTCCTCTGTCATCTCATCCTCACCCTGATTAGCCTCGATAACAGCATCAGCCATCTTAGCTACGATAAGCTTAACGGCTCTTATAGCATCATCATTACCCGGAATTACATAATCAAGTTCTTCAGGATCACAGTTTGTATCTGCAATACCAACAAGAGGAATTCCAAGTGTATGAGCTTCCTGAATACAGTTCTTCTCCTTGCGCGGATCAACAACAAATATCATATCAGGAATATCCTTCATTTCCTTTATACCGCCAAGATTCTTCTGGAGCTTATCCATCTCCTTCTTAATCTCGATAACTTCCTTCTTAGGGAGTACATCAAATGTACCATCAGCTTCCATAGCCTCATATTTCTTAAGCTTGGCAATTCTTGTCTGGATAGTCTTGAAGTTAGTAAGCATACCACCTAACCATCTCTGGTTTACATAATACATACCACATCTTTCAGCCTCAGACTTAATTGAATCCTGTGCCTGCTTCTTAGTACCAACAAATAATATCTTACCACCATCTGCTGCACAATCAAATATTGCTTTGTAAGCCTCATCTACCTTACCAACTGACTTCTGTAAGTCGATAATATAGATACCATTACGCTCAGTATAGATATACTCAGCCATCTTAGGGTTCCATCTTCTGGTCTGGTGACCGAAATGAACACCTGCCTCAAGTAATTGTTTCATTGAAATAACGCTCATAATATACCTCCTATGGTTATACCTCTGTGGGTTTCAAATATTTATTCACGAAAACTACTGCGTCAAGTAGCACCATTTCGTTTATTCACCCACATGTTTAATATTTTACGGCATCGTCTTAACTAAGCCGCACACAAAGCTGATTATAACATATAAAAAAAGTGCTATCAAGCACTTTTTTTCATATTTTATGCATATTTTCATATATTTTACAAAAGCTTCTTTACTCCCGGTATTAATCTTAATAAAAATGTCAATAAAAACGATAAACCAAATACAATCAACGCTATAACAAATATAAATATATTTCCACCCTTTTCATATGGATTTATTAATTCTGATTTTATACCATATCTTAAAAATCCAAGATGAACAAGATATATTCCGAAGGATAATTTATCAACAAGAAGTATGAATTTATTCGGATTATTAAGCCTTAAATTTCTAAATATCCCAAAAACACCAATACTTGTTATTACAACAGGTACAAAAGAATAATTACCAAGTAAAGTAACAGCATCGGAACTGTTATTTTTTATACCCAAAATTGAAATTATAATAATAGCAGCTTCTCCGAGTAAGAACAATAATACCGAAAGCTTCATATTTAATTTAATCAAATTATTACTAAGCATATATCCCATTATAAGATAAAACGGAAAAATGGAATTCGTAGTAATATAAAAGCCAATTTTTGCCTCTGAGAATTGGTTAATCATCGGTATAAAAGAATTAAACACGAAATATACAGCTAACAAATACCAAAGTTCCTTTAAACCAAATCCCTTAACCAGTGCACGAAATGCAGGAAGCAGAATATATAAGCCTATTATTAAATACAGATACCACATATGAGCCCAGCTTGTGCCTGAATAAAGCTTATAGCCTATTCTCTTAATAACTCCAATTACACTTAGCTTTTCCTTGTCATATATTATATCGCTTATTGTGAATAAAACAGTAAACACAATTAAGACAACAAATATCCTTAATATATATCTTCCATATAATCTTTTTAATGATATTTCTTTATCTGTATCCAGCAAAAGTGCACCCGTTACCATCACGAAGCATGGTACCGCCCACATCATCATATATGCCACACAGCTTGTTACTGCATATGAAGCTACACTTATTTCAGATCTGTAATACATAGCCTCCATGGTATAAGTATGTAAAACTATGATTGCAATACAAGCAAATGCCCTGATATATGAAAGATATGCTATATGTTTATTACTCTCATTCATATTAATTGAATAATCCTTCATTTCCTATACAACTTTCGTCACTGCCTCCATCATCAGCAGGAACCTCCGGTTCAGGTGCCGGTTCAGGTGCCGATTCAGGTGCCGGTTCAGGTGCCGGTTCAGGTGCCGGTGTATCTATTACTACAGGTGCGGGAGCTTGTGTAGTTGGTGCTGTTGTATTCTTTGGTGCCTGAGTTGTAACCTCTTCTTCAGTTACAGCTTCAGTTGTTTCTTTTTCTGTTGTGGTTTTTTCTGTAGTTATCTTCTCAGTTGTAATTTCTTCCACAACCTCTTCCTCAGTTTTCTCAATTAAAGCAGCCTCAGCATCAGTATTAGTTGATACATCTTCTGTAGAAGCATTATTGTCTCCACAGCCCGTAATAAAAAAAGCTGCAAAAAATACAGTTACCAATCCAAGAGTTATTTTTCTTTTCATAGCTACTCCTTTTTCATCAAATCACTAAAATTATTGTATTATTCATGCATCTGCGATATATTGTTATATATCCATGTTCCGCTTTGACCGTACTTAAACTTGAAGCCATTATACTTGGTTTCATTTGTGAAGTCAGGATCAAATACATAGGTTTCGCCATCCATATCAATCTCAACCCATGAATGCGGTCCCTGACCTCCGGCTCTTAACGGAACCGTACCTGCCATCTGCCTTACATCATATCCCATAACATATGCCATCTCATAAAATACGGCAGCAAGCACATAACAGTTGCCCTTTCCATTATCAAAACCAAAATTACCAAAATAGTTTATGCCCGGATCCGGAGTTTTAGATACTCCAGAATAATATTTTAATTCTGCCGCCCAATTAAATGCGGAATTCAAATTCCAACCTACATTATTCAGTACATTTACAGCCTTAGGATATTTATCTGTCTTATTGGTAGTTTTAAAATGCTCTGCCATCTGTTCTTTTGCGTCAGCATATTTTGCTGATGAATACGACGCCGCAGCGACTCTGTTCTCTTTAAGACCATTTCTGGCAAAATGTGCAAGAACTGCTTCCTCATCAAATCCGAAAGCATTTCTTACATCTATATTATGACTTGTATAATATACAATATCATATATATCTGAAAAATCATAACCGGCATATACAGTTAATTCATTATTACTGCTTGTTACGCCATGTGTAAGATTTCTGCCTTCCTTACTGCCGTTAGTAATATAATGCATATAATAACTCTTAGGCTGATTGCCGAACGCCCTTCTTAAATCACTATAAGAGTATCCATATGACCATACATCAAAGTCTTCCTTGGCCTGTAAGCCTTTATCCATTCCTGTATTTACAAAATGCTCTAAAGCACCATAATCATCTAAGCTATAAGCACTCTTAACCTCACTATTGTGGTTAATATAATAATAAAAATCATATACCTTAGAATAATCCACACCATTATATATGGTTACAGGATTCTGAATTTGATTTGTTCCTGTTGCCACACGACCTTCTTTAGCACCATTGGTTATGTAATGTATATAATATAATTTTTTATCATTTCCAAAAGCGCCTCTTAAATCAGCATATTTATTCGCATAGGAATATACATTAAAATCCTCACATGCCTGTCTTCCCTCATTCATTCCACTATTTACAAAATGCTGCAATGCAGAATAATCATCTATTCCAAAAGCATTCTTTATATCTTTATTATGACTGATATAATAATTATAATTATAAACCGGTGAATAATCTACGCCTTCATATACGGTAACCGGATTTTGCAGCTTGTTTGTTCCTACTGCAACTCGACCTTCCCTTACACCATTTGTTATATAGTGTTGATAATAAGACTTAAGATTATTACCAAATGCACTTCTTAAATCAGCATATTTATAGGCATAAGAATATACATTAAAGCTTTCCTTAGCCTGTCTTCCCTCATTCATTCCGCAATTTACAAAATGTTGTAATGCAGCCTCTGTATTATCTCCAAATGTCGCCTTAATGTCAGGATATTTAGTAATATAATAGTTGTAATCATATACCGCACTATAGTCTACTCCGTCATATATAGCAGATGCATTAGCAGCGCCCATAACAACAGGCTCTAACTCATCAGGTATAATTTCCGAATATTCCTCTGTATAATCTTCTAACGAATCATATGAAGCATCGCCATCTGTTGCAGTATCAATATTGTCTGCCGCAAAAACATCGACGCAGTCAAAGTTCAATAAAAAAGCAACCATAAAAAGCAACAAAAAAATAAATCTTAAACCATATTTTTGTTTTAACATACAATCCTCCCCTAATTTAAAACTTATTAATTATTTGTTAATATTATATTAACTATATATTACACTATTACCACAGTTAAAATCAACATCTAAATACAAATAATGACAAATTATTTTAAGAAATGACAAAAAAATAATAATAAAATCGTTTTTATTATTATTTTTATTCATTCTTTGGAGTTGTCAGACCTTCAGCAAGTTCTTCGTAAGACATATTACTATTAAACTTAAATGTATTTATCTGTATTTTGTTTGATATACCATGAGAATTAAGGTAATTATCAAAATCCTCTGCATCCTCTATAATTCCTGCATTCTCAAGAAGCTCCGCAACCTGGGTTGAACCCATTCCTCTTGTTACTGTTATGGTAGCCTCTGTATATGTATTTTTTTCAGTGGTTTTCTTCTCCTCTGTCGTTGCCTGAGTTACTGTTGCTTCTGTAGTTGCTTCTACAGTATTTTCTTCCTCTTCTGTAGTTTCCGTGACAGACTCTGTAGTTATCTCAGCTTCCGTATGCCTAACTTCTGTTACCACTTCAGTACTTATATCCGAAGTATCGTTTTTCTTTTCCGAGTTTATATTCTCTATTGTATCTGTAGCAGTTGCCTCCTCCGGCCATACCATACCAAGCTCACTTGCCCTTGCTTCAACCTGACTGTCTGTCAAATTGTTCTCATCAGATTTAAAATGAGCCACTAACATAATCAAGGTTCCGAAGATAATGCCTATCCCAAGACCTCGTATAAAATATTTTAATTTCATATATTATTCTCCCTGATATAAATCAACTATAAGCTTTACCTCACCCACACCGAGTCCGAGATTTTTAGCAATCTCAAGTATGCTTAAGCCTGATTTATGCATTTCAAGTATTATATCCTTATTTCCGGATGCTGACTGAAGTTCTTCTTCTGCTTCAGCCTCCATATCAATGTCATTATCCTCAAGCTCAGTAAGTTCTATTGCAAGCTGCTGCTCCTTACTTTCCTCTTTTTTAAACTCGTTTTCTTCTATGAACTGCTTAACTTCTTTCTTATAATCATCAACCATGGAAGCAGTCGTCATAATTTCCTTCTGTTTATCAGCAAGCATACTGTATAAAAACATTACCTCACTGTGATTACGCTCTATTTCTTCATTTACTGAGACCGCGTAATCTCCTAATGCGAGGGTCTTCTGATTAACAATCTCTGAAAACTTTTTTTCAATATCATCAAGTTTGTCATCTATATGTTCATTCATGTAATCATCAATAAGTTTGTTAATTTTTTCCTTTTGTTCATCTGACAGATTGTCCGGTATTTTTATTATGCTTTCATCATCCTTATCTTTCTTGTTCTCAACCAAAACAAAACTGCCCAATATAAATGCAAGTCCTAAGATAGTTAGTAAAATAACCGCTGCTGACATATGCTTCCCCTATACTTAAATAATATTTATAACTCAAATTTGTATATCAAAATTAACTCTTGTTATAGTTTCTTCCTTTTTTTCTTCCTCTTTATTTTCTTTTTTCTTCTTTTTGCCGTATAAATTAGAATACTTATTACGCCCCTCTTCTTTGGCATCATATTCCTGCTGGTAATATACGCCCTCTTCCTTAGGAACAACAGTTTCCTGAACCTGCTGCTCATGCTTTTGCACGACAGTATGAGCATTTTGTGAATTAATAACGCTTTGACTGTCAGTATTCTGTTGTATCTGAGCAATAGGTGATGAGCCCTGTGCTGCTATTACCGGAGTTATCATACAATCATCCCTTTCATAAGATACATAAATGCATTAAAAACTTACCGCTTCAAGTCCTCCGTCTTTTATAATATACATACTATGGTCAATCTTGTCGGTGATAACCTTATTTAATCCGGCAATAGAAATAACCACTCCACGATATGTTCTTCCGAGAACCTTTATCTTTCCCTGCTTTCCTTTGTTTAATTCTTCTCGTATTACCATAAGTCTCTCATTTTTTTCATTTCTTTCTTCAAGAGCCTCTGTCAAATCTTTATTATAGCTCTTAATCAATTTCAAGCTTTCCGGCGATATTTTACTGCCGTTTTTAAGCTTTTCTTTATATACATTAAGATATGATGTAAGCTCCTCAACAGTGCTGTTAAGCTCATTAACATCCTTTACAAGTGCTTTCATTTCATCATACAGCTCAGGATTTACGCCTACCTTAATTACTGTCTGAGTCTCCATCTTATTGCCTATAGTATTAACCTCTATATATGATTTGCAAGCTATATCTCCGCCAACTATAAAGCCCTTACGTCCACTGACTATTATATTCTCACCACAGCTTACATTACTATGTAATATTGAGCCTGCATGAATATCTCCGCCAGCCTTGACATTCGTACTTTCAAAGAAATTAGCATAAATATTACCTTCAGCTTTTAGAAGCCCCTTGCCCATGCCCTGAACTCCACGCTTAATCATAATATTTCCGCCTGCAACAAGCTTAGCTCCCTCTACAACACCGTTTACCTGAATATCTCCGCCTGCTTTTATTGTGAAGCCGGTTCTGACATTGCCTGCAACTATGATGCTTCCGTCGTATTCTATATCTCCTGTCGATGCATCTACATCTGCAGCAACATTATATGTATCCGATACAAATACAGTGTCATTTGCAAAGGTCACATTTCCGCTTATTTCACTGTATATCTCTGTTTCATTCTCCGATAGTCTGATGTTTCTGCCATATTTTAATCTCTTTATCTTCGGCTTATTCTGTGGAATTGTCTTGCCAAATATATCAGTTCCGGGTTTACCAATATCATGTGGGGTAAGTCTGGCAAGCAGATCCCCCTCCTTAACCGGAGTAAATATACTAAGGTCATGATAATCTACGCTGCCATCCTCTAAAAGCTTAGGTTTTGCCATAGGAGTAGTATCAAAGAAATATTCTATAGAAGTATCTGTTGCCATAACAGGCTTAAGTCCCTTGGCAATAGGTATATTCAGGCAATATTGTCTTGCCATAAGAAAAACATCAATAACCTTATCGACGATTCCATAGGTTATTTTCTCATTTGCAAGCTCAAGCAGTATCTCTTTTTTATCCATTACCTTACCACCGGTTGAAGGAGGATAAAAACGGATATATGCAACCATCTTGTCAGGAGAGATTTTTATATCTGAGCTTTCATTGAAAGGCTCAGTCTGTTCATCACTGAGTTTTTTCTCAATAATCTTATCCGACATTGATTCAATATCATTTTTCAGACCAAGCTTGTCGTTTACTGAGACATTTTTTCTCTCAAGAAAGTCTAAAACTTCCATATATTCTAATCTTTTTCCATCACTAACAGCAGGATAAACAATAAGATATGTACCATCGTCTCTGATATCGACTTTAAAAAAAGAATTTTTATACTTCATATTCCAACTTATCCCCCATCATCCTAAAGGTTTAACCCATAAATAATGCAAAACCCTCACCCAATTCATTCTTAAGCTTCTTTAACGCCTTTGAATGCAACTGAGATACTCTGGATTCTGAAACTTCCATAACCCGGCTTATCTCCTTTAAGGTCAAATCTTCGTAATAATAAAGAAGTACAACCTTTTTTTCTTTTTCAGTCAAACAATCTAACGCCTCAACAATTTTATCCTTAAGTTCTCTATCCTCAACCACCTTCTCAGGCTCAACCATAGCATAGGCTCTGTTGACAGATGCCCTAACCTCATTACCCTGCTCAAGAAAATCTTCAATAGAAGAAATATTGGAAATATTGGTTTGTCCGAGCCAGATAAGATATTCATCCTCTGTGATACCAAGCTCCTTTGCAATATCCTCATCAGAATAATTAGGACCTAACTCCTTCTCTAGATTCTTGATGGCCGCGTCGATAGCCTTCTGCTTCTGTCTAACCGAACGCGGTATCCAGTCAAGCTTTCTAATCTGGTCAAGGATTGAGCCTCTGATACGAAGGCTCGCATAGGTTTCAAATTTAATCCCCTTACCATAATCAAACTTATCTATAGCATCAATAAGCCCAAATATTCCATAACTCACCAAGTCGTCATATTCAACATTTGAACCAAGATAAATACTTAATCTTCCGGCTACAACCTTAACCAAAGGAACATATTCAATTATAATCTGCTCTCTGATAACCGTAGACTTCGAATGGTTATACTCTATCCAAAGTCTTTCCTTATTGTCGATTACAGCCATTTTACACCCCTTTAAATGTCAAAATATCATCATGCTTCATCTTCTGTCTGTTCAGAAGTCTCGCTATCCCTATCTTCATTATCCCTATTTGTGTCAATTCTTTCTTTAGGCTCCATCAGTCTAATCTTCTCTATTAATTTGATTGCAACATTGGCAATCACATAGAATGTAATAATTACAATAATAAGAATAATTAAAGAGTCAATTATATCTCTGTCATATTTTATATTTAGCAACAGCGCTATAAGCGTAGCCGTTAAAACTATGATAGAGCGTGCATTTTTACATTTCTGTTTAAAATCCAACTCTGATTACACCTCATTTATATTATGTATCTGTCGTTTCCTGCTCTTACGATTGTCAGCTCACAGGTTACAGGATCAAATATTATGGTTCGTCCATAATTAAGCCCAACATCCTCGGCAACTATAGGAATATTAAGAGCTTTGAGCTTATCCTTAACAGCAGCCACATTATTCTCTCCGACATTTCCTATACTTGATTTTAGCAGGTAATTAAACATCGCCGCCCCACCGGCGATTTTGGATTTCAAATTATCTTTCCTGATACCTGAGGCCTTAAGCTTCGTCATAAGCATATCAATACCGGTATCAGCAAACTTTAATTTATTTGAATTGTTGTTCATTTTTGTGCTGTCAGGCAGCATAATATGAGCAAGTCCCGCAATATTAGAAGAAGTATCATATATTACAACTCCTACACACGAACCAAGTCCTACGGTAGTAATCTTGTCAGGTGCGCGGCAGATGTTCATATCAGCCAAACCAACCCTTATAATATTACTCATACTACGCCTCCAACTCCAAGTCTGTCCATAAGCTTGTCAAAGGAATGCGGACTGGAAATCATTATTATATGTCCGTCGATTTTATAATCTCCCACTTTAAATTCAGAACTTAAAAGTAATGATTTATCACTTATCTGACTGAATTCAATATATGGCACGCTAAGGATTGCTCCTAACATATCTATACATATTTCAGGTAAAGTGTATCTGACCTTTGCATTTGTCAGATTTTCAAGTGATGCTACATAAGAACCAATTAAGATATTGGATATCTCGCTTATTGCTGATTTTCCAATCTCAGAATCCCATTCAACATCTTCACCCATAACCATACCTACGAGATTTTTAGCATCATCCTTAGGCATTATAAATGAAATTACAGCATCTATCTCGCCATCAATAGTACTGAATACACCAACAGCCAATTCCTCCTCCGAAATGCCAACCGCATTCTCAAGTTCTCTGAAATCACACAGCTTAACCTCAGGCGGACTGACGGATATCATAGATTTTAAGAGTACTGAAAGAGATGTTGATGCATTTCCGGCACCTATATTTCCCAATTCAGTAAGCGTATTTCTAACATTTGTTATATAAGCAGAATCATTATTGCTCATAAACCTCACTCCTACTCGTTTTCAATATCTGTTATTAATGCAGGTATATTTAATATTGATACAAGAATCTCGTTGTACTTGCCAACACCTGTAAGGTAGGTTCTTGCTTCCTGATTCTCAGCGGAAACCTTTTCAATCTCCTCATCAGCCAATGTCACAACTTCCTTGACCTCGTCTACCAATATACCTATCTTAGCACCTTCATATTTTATAATAAGAATTCTTGATGCATTTGTATTCTCCTTAAATGGAAGTTCAAATTTCCCTCTCATACTCATAACGGGAATAACCTCACCACGCAGGTTGATTATACCTAAAAAGTATGGCTGAGTGTGTGGAACTCTTGTTATAGGTGTTAATCTTACGATATTATCTATGTATGATATGTCAATACCATACTGCTCACTGTCAAATTTTAAAATTATGTATTGCTTTTCATCACTTACTACAACATTATTATCCATATTGCACCTCCACTAAATTAATGTATTTGAATCAATTATCAGTGCAACCTCACCATCACCAAGAATAGTAGCACCACTTATCATCTTAGGAACTCTTATAAATTTACCCAAAGGCTTGATAACTATCTCCTGCTGTCCGAGAAGTCTGTCTATTACAAGACCTGCGAACTTATCACCCTTCTTAACGATTACAACAGTCAGGCTGTCATCGCTTTCGAACTCATCATCTTCTCTTTCGACAGGCTCAATATCAAGTACCTCATTAAGTCTTACAATAGGAATTACAGTACCTCTTAAGTTAATTACCTCTTTTGAATGTACATACTTTATATCATCCTCTGAGATTTCCTCAACAGTTTCGATTGAATTAAGAGGTATAGCATACTTCTCAGCGGACACATCAACCATAAGCGCCTGAATAATGGCAAGTGTAAGAGGAAGTCTTACTATGAATGTAGTTCCCTCACCAAGCACCGAATTAACCTCAACATCACCGCCAAGGCCTTCAATCTTGTTCTTAACAACATCAAGACCAACACCTCTTCCGGATACATCGGATATCTTCTCTGCTGTAGAGAATGCCGGCATGAACAATAAGTCTATAGCTTCCTTTTCAGTCATGTACTCTGCCTGTTCCTCAGTAATCTGTCCCTTCTCTATAGCCTTTTGCTTAACCCTCTCGACATCCACACCGGCACCATCATCCGATACCTCGATGGTAACACTGTTACCATCCTGATATGCATCAAGTCTGATTGTACCAACCTTAGGCTTGCCTATCTTTAATCTGTCTATGGTATCCTCAAGGCCATGGTCAGCAGCATTTCTCAACATATGCATAAGAGGATCACCGATTTCATCTATGACAGTTCTGTCAAGCTCTGTCTCCTCACCGGTCATGATAAGTTCCATCTCTTTGTTAAGCTTCTTGGAGAGGTCTCTTATCATTCTCGGGAATCTGTTTACTACGCTTTCAATAGGCACCATACGAACCTTCATAACTGATTCATGAATGTTAGTAGTGATTCTCTCAAGGTACTCTATCTGTTCATTGAAGGACTGGTCTGTAGCTGCAAGCTCACTTGTAACCGATACAAGACCATTCTTAGCGATAATAAGCTCGGATACAATATTCATCAAATCATCAAGCTTCTCAATATCAACCCTGACTGAACGGTTGACAACAGGCTTACCATGCTTGCTGCCTGACTGCTTCTTCTCTTCCTTGGCAGTCTCAGCCTTCTCAGTATTTTCTTCCTTCTTCTCCTCTGCTACAGGAGTTGTATCCTCAACCTCGCTTGGAATATCAAATTCCTCAATTACGGCTTCCTCTATCTCAGAAACATTTTCTATAACCTTCTTAATCTCATCTATGGAATGCTCTGATATAATGAACATTGAAAAATCAAAATCAAATCTTTCGTCCTCAATATCCTGAACACTTGGAACCGACTTGATTATCTCACCCTTATCCTCGACACCCTTGAATACTAAAAATGCTCTCGCGGCCTTAAGAAGACAGCTCTCCTGTATGTATACAGTAGTTGCATATACATGCATTCCCTTGTCCTTTGCATCCTGCATAGCATTCTTCTCAAAGTCAGCTATAGGAATAGAAAGATATTTTTTGCGCTCATTTGGCGCATCGGAACCGGACTGTTCTGCCGGAGCATCCTCAGCATCTGAAGCAGGCTTGTCTTCCGCTGCAGGTGCATCCTCCGATTCAGTATGCGGAGCGGTGTTTCCTGATTGCTGCAATATATCATTAAGAACATTGATAACTTCTTCGTTATCCTCTGTTCCCTCATCACCTGTATTCATAATGTTGTCAAGATAACCCTCTATACAATCCAGACACTTGAACACGACATCCACGATATCAGGATTAACATTAAGCTTACCGTTACGAACCTCAGAGAATACATTTTCCATATCATGTGTAAGTCTTTGCATCCTCTTAAAGCCCATAGTTCCTGCCATACCCTTAAGTGAATGGGCGGCACGGAAGATTTCATTTACAGTATCAATATTCTCCGGCTCTGCTTCCAATATAAGAACCTGATCATTCAATGTCTGTATATGCTCCTTTGTTTCATCAATAAAAATTTCAAGATATTGGCTTAAATCCATTACAGCACCCCTACTTTCTTTGTTATTTCTTTTGCAATATCATTCAAATCGCATACTTCATCACATAGTCCTGCTTCATATATAGCTCTCGGCATACCATAAACTGTCGATGAAGCCTCGTTCTGTGCGATAACATAAATTTTTTTGTGTTTTGCAAGATTTACAATGCCCTTAGTACCATCGGCTCCCATACCTGTGAGAACCACACAAACTATCTCATCATAAATCGAATCAACCAGACTGTCATACATAAGATTTCCACAAGGCTTTAATCCCACAACAGCCGGAGAATCATCAAGTGTTATATACTACTGATTATTTTTCTTTATAACCTTAAGATGCTTACCTCCTTTTGCAAGATATACATGACCTTTCTTAACCATATCTCCTTCCTTGGCTTCACTTACTCTCATGGCGCTTAATTCATTAAGTCTTTCAGCAAGTGTAGCAGTAAAGCTCACCGGCATGTGCTGTACCATAACCACCGGAGCAGCAAGATTGCCCGGAAGCTTAGGTATAACCGCCTTTAACGCCCTTGGTCCACCCGTAGAGGATACCAGTGCAACAAGTCTCTGCTTGTTACCCGTTGCCTTAACAGGCGTAAAGCCTAAGGAATTATCAGCCTTCGTCTGCGTCTTAATCGGTGTAAGATGCGTAGGAGTCGGCTTATTCTTTACCTCTTCGGCAAGCTTAAGGGTAGATGTAAGCTTATCGGTAAAGTCATTATGACTTTCCATATGGTAGATGTTTTCAGGTTTTCTAAGGAAATCCAAAGCGCCTAATTCAAGTGCAGCTATAGTGTATGCCGCATCATTTCTTGAACTAAGTAAGATAAACGGAATGAAAATTCCCTTTTCGTGAATGGTCGAAAGAAGCTCAATACCTGTCATCTTAGGCATATTGATGTCACAGATTATAGCAAGTATATCCTTGTGAGATTCAATAATTCTCAAGCCTTCTTCGCCATTAGCCGCTGTATAAGCAACTGTGTATTCATTCGTTTCATTTATTATAGCAGATAGCACCCTTCTCATGAGTGCAGAGTCATCAATTAATAATATTTTTTTCATAATTTTATACCAATCCCGATTCCTTTGCTCTATTTTGTCTTTCACTTTCAAAAATGAATTTTATAATTACATCCCGGTCCTCCTGCCTGATTCTTAGGAATTCCATCCTTTGCTCATACAGTCCGGTATGTCCGGTGACTGAAGTGCTGCTTATTATCCTTGCAAATATATTGAATTTATAAAAATCATTCATTATATTTACTTCAAAGTCAACCTTGACTATGTCACCCTTTTGAAGCTCCAGCTTAGACACTGCCTTGACACCGCCGCCACTTATATCAAGTATCTTCAAATCATTCCAGACAAGTTCCTGTCCCGACAGGTCATAGGCATCTCCTTTTTTAAATTCCTCCTCAGAGCTTTGCCGCATCTTGCCATTCATAATGCATTTATACCTGTAATATTCTCGTCTCTGCACCTTCTCCAGCTTACCCAGCATTACTACTTCAAGGAAGAAAAGATTTCCGCTTCTATATCTCGATTTGACTATGACATTCGTCTGTAAAAGTCCTTTATCCGTATAAAAACATGCTGAATATTTATCGTCAATCTCAAGCGGTACTATCTTACCCTCATATATAGGCATAGAAATCTGCAAAGTATTTTTAGGCATGACATCGCATATTTTGCTCGTATATACCTTTTTAATCGCATCCTGCCTGATTATCTGTTCAAGCTTTATTAATTCAATTTTATTACCTATAGATAATCCCATACAATTTCCCCTTATAAAGCTATTTTTGTTTCTTTCTTCTCCTCGCCTTTATAAATTCAAAAAATATTCTGGCTATACCGTCATTATCTCCCTGTGCGATATCATCATCAGACAGATTGGTAAGCTTATCTGCCAAAACAGATATGCATTTGGATGAGGATGTTGTAGGGTAAGCCATAACCACCGGCTTTTGCTCTATAATAGCCCTTGAAGCATTCTTGTCCTGAATTATCGACCCAAGATACTCCAGCTTTGTATTTAAAAACTTGGAGGAAACTGTGTTAATTTTCTCAAATATCTCATGTCCCTCCGCATCATCCTCAACTCTGTTGGATATAACTCTTATCGTCTTATATATCGGATTAAATTTCTCATTTCTTCTTAATACCTTTAACAAAGAATACGCATCGGTTATGGAAGTCGGTTCTGGTGTTACAACCAGGAGCACCTCAGGGCTTACCATAACAAATTCCATAACGGCATCGGTTATACCTGCTCCAGTATCAATAATTACAACATCATACATCTTATCAAGCTTTGCAAGACCCGATATGAGTATTTTTATACTTTCATTGTCTAATGCAGCAAGCTCGGACACTCCTGAGCCTCCCGATATAAAGCCAATTCCCTTAGGACCGGTGGTAATAATTTCTTCTATGGACTTATCGTTATGAATCAAATCCAAAAGATTATATTTAGGCCTTATTCCGAGCATAACCTCGACATTAGCAAGTCCGAAATCGGCATCAAATATAACCACCTTTTTGCCCCTTTCAGATAATTCTATAGCAAGATTTACCGATATACTTGTTTTGCCAACGCCTCCCTTACCGCTTGTAACGGCAATAACACGCGAATTACTAACATTGTTAGAAGTTTTAACCATCTCTCTAAGCTTAGAAGCCTGATCCATCTGATGCACCTCCTAACAAACTTTTGGCAATTATCTGTGGATTAACCACGCCTATATCATCAGGAACATTCTGCCCCCATGTCGTATAGGATAAAGACTTATTCGTATCTATCTTGAGATTAAGTATGGAACCAACCGTACTTGTCTCGTCCAATTTAGTAAATATAAGTTTATAATAAAATAATTTATCATAGGTCTTTGCTATGTCAAGCAAATCATTATACTTTACAACAGCACTCACTACTAAAAACACCTCTGTCTCATATTCGGAAACCGCATCAACCATCTCTTTAAGATTTTTCTTTTGTTCCTCATTACGATGAGAATGTCCCGCTGTATCTACAAAAATCAAGTCACAATTCTTATATTTTTCAACATACTTTTTCATATCTTCAGGAGTGTAAACCACTTCCATCGGAGTATTTAATATATCAGCATAGGTCTTAATCTGATCTATAGCTGCAATTCTATATGTATCTATGGAAAGCATAGCTATATTAAGCTTATTTTCAAGCTTTTGTTTAGATGCAAGCTTAGCCATAGTTGTAGTCTTGCCAACGCCGGTATTACCGACAAAAAATACAAGCTTAGGCTTTTCATCGCCTACCGCAAGCGGCTTTACCTCTCCTAATTTCAAAACCAATTTTTGATATACATTAGCAAGTATATTATCAAGAGGAAGCTTGGAATTCTCAGTATCAAGTTCACTGATTATATCTTCTATAATATCCTTCTTAACTTCACTCTCATTTAGCTGATTATATATCAGTTCTATAACCTTATTCTTATATCCTGTACTCTGATTTTCTTTATTATCCTTCTTAGGTTCATAAGCAAATGCCTTGTTACTGTCATCGTTCCTATCCTGCGCATATGAAATATCAGAGGCAACAGTATCCTCCTCATCATCCCTGTCTTTGACTGCATTTAACTGCTGCTCTAAAAGCTTAGCAATGCTGTTAATTTTTTCCTCTATAGCACTCTGTGCCTCTTCGTCGTATTTCTCCGGCTCAACCTTCTCTGTCACATTATCATCTATTGCAGCAGTAAGCTCAACAGTATTCTTCTTAAAAAGCTTCATTATGCCTTTTCTTTTTATCTTTTTAATATTCATAACGACAGCATCAGGACCAAGTTCATCCTTAGCCATAAGCATAGCTGCTTCTTCAGTTGACGCCTTGAATTTCTTAATTATCATTTACAGTCACCACTCCTACTGATCTAAGTTCAATGTCTGAGTCAATCTCATTGTACGAAATAACTATTAAATCCTTAAAATAATCACTTGTCAATTTCTTAAAATACATTCTAACAATAGGCGATGTGATGATAATCGGTGTAAGTCCTTTATTCTCAAGCTTTTGTATCTCCGCCTCAGTAGAAGCAAGTATTTCTTTGGTTACAGCCGGGTCAAGAGATATATATGCTCCCTGCTCGGTCTGCTTAATTGAATTCATAATCATCTGCTCAATCTTAGGATCAAGCGTTACGACCTCTGTCGTATTTTCATCACCAAAATATTTATTGGATATAGCCCTCTTCAAGCTCTGTCTTACATATTCTGTGAGTATATCTGTATCCCTGCTTGTTGCTGCATAATCCGCCAAAGTCTCAAATATGGTAACTAAATCTCTGATAGAGATACCCTCTTTGAGTAAATTCTGTAATACCTTTTGAATATCACCGACACCAAGCAGCTTAGGTACAAGCTCATCAACAAGAGTTTTATTGGTTTCCTTGATGTTATCAATAAGGTTCTGAACATCCTGTCTGGTAAGAAGCTCATCCAGGTGCTGTTTTATAACCTCTGTAAGATGTGTAGCAATAATCGACGGAGGATCAACCACCGTATATCCAAGTGATTCCGCACGTTCTCGTTGTGACTCAGTTATCCACATGGCTTCAAGATGGAAAGCCGGTTCAAGCGTAGGAATACCCGTTATTTCATCCTCTACATATCCCGGATTCATAGCCATATAGTGATCGAAAAGTATTTCACCCTCACTTACCTGTATACCTTTTATCTTAATTATGTATTGGTTAGGATTAAGCTGTATATTATCACGAAGTCTTATAATAGGAACAACCGCGCCTAACTCAAGCGCTATCTGCCTTCTTATCATTACAACTCGGTCAAGCAAATCTCCACCCTGATTTACATCTGCTAATGGTATTATACCATAACCAAACTCTAACTCAATAGGGTCAACCTGAAGAAGCGAATTGACATTTTCATGGCGTCTTACCTCATCTGCCTGTACCTCTTCTTCAGCAACCTCTTCCTCTATTTCAGTCTTCTTCTCTGCATTCCTTAAGTTCATTGCAATGACTATAAACAAAACACCATAGGTTGCACAGAAAAACAGATTAAGTGGAGTAAAAATACCGAGTCCAAGCATCGTACCGCCAACAAATATAAGCACCTTAGGAATACTAAAAAGTTCTCCTATAAGTATATCTCCTATACTCTCCTCCTTAGATGCCTTCGTTACAAGAAGACCTGTGGAAAGAGATATGAGCATGGAAGGTATCTGGGACACAAGTCCATCACCTATGGTAAGTATTGTATACTTCTGTAACGCCTCTGACGCTGTAAGTCCCTGCATAGTTATACCAAGCGCTATACCACCCACTATATTAATCAGGGTTATGATAAGACCTGCAGTGGCATCTCCCTTAACATACTTGGTAGCACCATCCATAGCTCCGAAAAATGCTGACTCTTGCTGTATCTTGCCCCTTCGTTCTATTGCCTCCTGGTCAGTAATGGCTCCCGAAGAAAGGTCGGCATCTATCGCCATCTGTTTACCGGGCATAGCATCAAGAGTAAATCTCGCCGTTACCTCTGAAACTCTCTCAGAACCTTTATTTATAACCATCATCTGTACTATAAGAAGTACTATAAAAATAATGGCGCCTATTATAAGGTTTCCTCCACCAACGAAAGAACCGAACACCTCAACAACCCTGCCCGGATTACCTGTAGAAAGAATAAGCCTGGTCGAAGATACATTGAGTGAAATTCTGAAAATAGTTGTAAACAAAAGCAATGTAGGAAAACCGGACATTGCAAGAGTTTCTTTGGCAAAAAGGCAGTTAAAAACAATTACAAGCGCTAAAGATATATTAAATAATATCAAGATATCAAGCATCCACGACGGAATAGGAATAATGAAAAATATAACTGCCGCGAGCAAATAAAAGCCCAAAAACATATCATTTCTTTTCATTATTTTCTCCTTTCTGCCATGTATATCATCTTATCATCAGCTAACCTTATTCTTAATCCTGTATACATATGCAAGCACTTCTGCTACTGACTGATACAGCTCAGGCGGTATTTCATCTCCCACCTCAACATTTGAATAGAGCATTCTGGCAAGCGGCTTATTCTCAACAATTTCCACATCATTTTCGGTAGCAATATCTCTTATTTTAAATGCCAGATAATCTGCTCCCTTTGCCACAACAAGCGGAGCCTGACTTAAATTATTATCATATTTCAACGCAACAGCAAAATGCGTAGGATTCGTAATTACCACATCTGCCTCAGGAACGCTCTGCATCATACGCCTTTGTGCAGCCTGACGCATTCTCTGCTTTTGTTGTCCTTTAACAGCAGGATCTCCCTCTGTATTTTTATATTCGTCCTTTACCTCCTGCTTAGTCATCTTGATTTCCTGTTTATGTTTCCATCTCTGATAAAAAAGGTCTGCAACTCCAAGTATAAGATATATAGCTGATATTTTTATTCCAAGTTCAAAAATCACATCAAAAAGATGCGCAAGATTATCTTCAATGCTGAAATCATAAGCATTTAATATAAGACCTATATTGTCCTTTATTACACTATAGCTCAAGTATCCAAATATAGCCACCTTGGCTATTGACATTAGCAGATTAATCAAAGATCTTGCAGAAAACATTCTTTTAAATCCGCTTAACGGATTAATCTTACTAAGCTTGGGCTGCAAAGGTTTTGTCGTAATCATCCATTTTATCTGAACACGCTGCGCCATAAATCCTATAATTAAAAATATAATAAGTGCAGGAAGTATTGTTATAAAAAAATATAAAATAACATTTAATAATAACTGCCATACTGTCCTGGGTTTCATATCGTCATTTGCATATATATGCATATTCTGCCAAAAGGTATGAAAAACCTCTAACAATCTGCCGGACAAAAAGCTCATAGAAAATCTTAAGAATAAAAATGCTGTCATAAGCGCCACTGCACTGGATATCTCCTGACTTTTTGCAACCTGACCCTCCTTACGCGTATCCTCAATCTTCTTAGATGTGGGTTCTTCGGTCTTGTCATCATTCGCAAAAAACTGAAGATTATATTTTATTAAAGGCATATACTCTGACATAAACTATAAGCCTCCTAATATAGTCGTAACCATATCATTCATCTTCTCTACAAGATAGTTTGCCACACTCGGAATATAAACTATCACAATAGTCATAATAAGCAGACCGCCAATAACCTTAAGCTGCATACCTATAGCAAACATATTCATCTGCGGTGAACTTTTGGTTAATATACCTAATATGACATTTAATATAATAGTACCAAGGAAAACAGGCATCGCAATTCTAAATCCAATACTGAAATATTGTCCTATAAAGCTTATTGCCTGTGTATATAAATATGCATAATTAATATTTATATGCCCTAACGGAACCACCTCAAATGATTGCGCAATAGCTTTCAATATATAATAATGCAAATTAGTAATCAATATAATAAGATAAACTATTCTGTCGTATAATTCTGCTGTAATGGTAACCATAGCATTGGATGAGGGATCAAAGGTCTGCGACATTGTAAAGCCTATTTCTCTGTCTATAAACTCACCCGCCAAAACAAGTACTGACATTACAAAGCTCGACACAAAACCTATAGACAATCCAATAACCAATTCCTTAATCAGCAGGATGGTATAACCTAAGATTGTGCTATATTCTGCCATCTCAAAATTCATAGCAGAAAAAACAGTTATGGAAATGCATGCTGCAATCAATATCCTGAGTCTCGCATTTATTGCTCTATGGCCAAAAAGAGGGGCAACAGCGACAAATCCGGCGATGCGTGCAAAAACCAATATAAATGTCTCAAGGGTTAATGTTGAAATTCTTAAATCCATATAACACTACCCCACAAAATCTCCAAATCTGCTATATATATCCTGAATAAAAGTTATAATATTATTAAGCATCCAGTCGCCTGTTATAATCAACACCAAAAAAACACACAGTATCTTAGGAACAAATGTAAGTGTCTGCTCCTGTATGGATGTAACCGTCTGAAATATGCTGATTATTAAACCGATAACCAAAGAAGTAAGCAGCATAGGTGCGGCACATTTAATTATAAGCCAGATTGCCTGAGTTGTAATATCAATGACATCTGCTGTGGTCATATTAAATCACCTTCCATAGAAATAATTACTTAAACGATTGAACCAATTGTCCTATAACCAGATTCCATCCATCAGCCATTATAAATAAAAGTATCTTAAACGGCATGGATATAGTGGTTGGCGGAAGCATCATCATACCCATGGACATAAGCACCGAGGATACTACCATATCAATGATAATAAACGGTATATAAATTATAAATCCAATAATAAACGCCGCTCGAAGTTCTCCTATAATAAACGAAGGGATAAGAACTGTTGTGGGAATCTCACTTGGATCATTGACATAGTCAATCCTTGCTATATCCATAAAAAGTCTTACATCATCTTCTCTTACCTGTCTGAGCATAAAATCTCTCAGCGGCTGTATTGCATTATCAAGAGCTTCCTCCTGAGTTATCTCCTGAGCATTAAGAGGATCTATAGCTTCCTCTTTAATCTGAAGAAACACAGGACTCATAATAAAAAGTGTAAGAAATAACGAAAGCCCTATCAATACATTATTAGGCGGTGATGATTGCGTACCAACAGCAGTCCTGACAAAATGCAGAACCACTATAATTCTCGTAAAGGACGTAACCATAACCAATATTGATGGAGCTATGGATATTACCGTTATTATCAGCAGCATCTGGAGCGTTCCTGAAAGTCTGGTTTCATCAGAATTAGAATCAAGGGTTAATCCCACGGAAAAGCCCCCATCCTCATCATCTGTGACAGCATTTTCCACGCCCTCTTCAGGATCGGTATCCGGAGTAACAGCGGTAGCATATGAATTTGTTCCCGAAAAAAAGACAGTTAAGACAATCGGTATAAAAAATAATAATATTAATTTACGAAACCTCTTAAATTTCATTTCTCTACCTACTTTATGTCATTGTCTTTTGATTTTTTATTTTTAATTTGTGACAAAATCTCCTTGAAGTCAGGCTTATCAGAGCTAATACCGGATGAAGTATCCGATATATCCGAATCATCAGAAGCTTCCTGCATATTAAGCTTCAAGCCTTCTTCATCGAGCTTGTCGATAAAGGTTATCTCGTCCTTGCCTAGAGCAACCGCATAATAATCTTTCCCAATCATAATAATCGCAATAAATTTGTTATTGCCAACCCTACAGGATTCAATTATTTTGATATTTGATTTTCTGTTGATGATATTTGATTGGTATTTAGCTACGAATTTTGTAGAAAAATACGCCAAAACAACTATAAATACAAAAATCAACAACAAAGAAATGACACTTGCTATAGAATGCCATCCGGAAACATTATTTGTCAAAGCTATTCTCATATTACTCTACTGCCTTTTTAACCGCTTCAAGTACACGATCAGGCTGGAAAGGCTTAACGATAAAATCTCTGGCTCCTGACTGAATGGACTCAATAACCATCGCCTGCTGACCCATAGCTGAGCACATTACAACGCTGGCATTAGGATCGCCTTCCTTAATCTTCTTCAAAGCTTGAATGCCATCCATCTCAGGCATAGTGATATCCATAAGCACCAAGTCAGGTTTAGTCTCAGCGTACTTTTCAACAGCTTTTGCACCGTTCTCAGCTTCGCCTGCGATATTGTAACCATTCTTGACTAAGATATCCTTAATCATCATTCTCATAAATGCTGCATCATCACATATAAGTATACTCTTTGCCATAATTTATAACTCCTTTTACATTTTTTCCTTTATTATGTCGGTAATTCTTATACCAAAGCTTTCTTCTATAACAACAACCTCGCCTCTGGCAACTAACTTTTGATTGACCATAACATCAATCGGTTCACCGGCGAGCTTGTCAAGCTCAACTATAGTTCCCGGTGCGAACTCTAAGATTTCCTTAATGGATTTCTTAGTTCTACCTAATACTACGGATACATCAAGAGGAACATCCATTATCAAATCAATGTTTTCCTGCTGTAATGCCGGATTAGGCATAGGGTTGAAGGCTTTAAATTGTACATTCTGCACATTTACATCCTGCCCCATCATAGGCTGTCCCATCATCGGCTGCCCCATCATAGGCTGTCCCATCATTGGCTGCCCCATCATTTGTTGATTCGCCATATTGTAAGAAGGATCAGGCTGTGGTGCCGGCTGTGGCGCCGGAGCCGGTGCAGGTTCCGGTGCACTTGGTGCAGGCGGAGGTGCAGGCGTTGCCTTCTCTTCTGAACTACTGGTAAATCTTTTATATAACTCTTTAGCCAGATCAATTGGATAAAGCTGCATCATTGTACTGTCAACCAGTTCTCCAATCGTCATCTGGAAGGTTACCATAGCAAATTCCCCTTTTAGAAAAGCAGGAATCTTCGTAGGATCAATATCACCAGTCATATCAATAAGCTCTGCTTCCGGAGGACTAATATCCACCTTACAGTCAAGCATTGATGAAAGTGATGTTGCTGATGAGCCCATCATCTGATTCATAGCCTCGCATATTGCGCTCATATGCAGTTCTGTGAGCTCAGGAGAAGGATTTAGTCCATCTCCTCCCATCATCAAATCAGTAATAACTTTAACATCTTCTTCTCTTAATATCAATACATTATTTCCATCTATACCTTCTCTGTAATGTATATTAATAAATACAGAAGGCTTGGCATAGTTTGATAACATATCATCCCAAGTTGTTATTTCTACAATAGGTGTTGTAATTAACACCTTCTGATTAACTAAAGAATAAAGGGTAGTAGCCGCTGTACCCATACATATATTGGATATCTCTCCAATGGCATCTCTTTCTTCTAAACTAAGTTCTCCACCGGAGCCACCGCCTGACGAACTATCGGAAGAATCTGCATTCAAATCTCCAAGTAATGCGTTTATCTCTTCTTGAGATAACATACCGTCCATATAAGCTTATTCCTCCTCTCTATATATCTCAGTGACCTTAATTGCATAATTATCACTGGAAGAACCCGGTGTTGCTTTAAATTTTACTATATTTCCAACATAGACATCAAGCTCATCCTCGACATTTCTGTTGAGTTTTATAACATCACCAACCTGTAAATTAACAAAATCCCACACAGTTATTGAACTCTTTCCAAGTTCTGCCGATACAGGTATTAAGGCTTTATTAATAGCTGTCTCGATAACATCAGAATAGCTTTCCTCATCCCTATCCTGCATAGTGGAAAACCAATACTTAGTATTGAGTTTATCCATAACATCTTCCAAAGTAATAAATGGAAGACATACATTCATCAAGCCCTCTACACCACCTACATTAATATTAATAGTAATTATAGCAATCATCTCTGTAGGAGATATAATCTGAGCAAACTGTGAATTAGTCTCAATCCTTTCGAGATATGGATCAATCTCCACAACATTTTCCCATGGTTCTCTAAGTAAGTCTATAATAAGATTAAATATCTTCTCTAATATCGCAAGCTCTATCTCGGAAAAATCTCTCATCTTAAATAGCGACTCTCCGGTACCGCCTAATAACCTGTCTATTATAGCAAATCCCACATTAGTTGCCAATTCCAAAATTATATTTCCCTTTAGGGGAGACATATTGACAACTCCCAAAAGTACAGGATTAGACAAAGCATTTGAAAACTCCTGATATGTTACCGCCTCGGAGTTCATAACCTCTACCTGAACATTTTTTCTTAAGTAAGCAGGCAAATTACTGGATAAAAGTCTGCCAAAATGCTCAAATATAATCTCAAGAGTTCTTAAGTGTTCCTTTGAGAACTTAGCAGGTCTCGAAAAATCATAATCCTTCGCTTTGACAGAATGATCTTCCTCTATATCATTAACATCCAATTCACCTGAGCTAAGCTGCTTAAGCAAGGCATCTATTTCATTTTGTGATAATACATCTGCCACGCAATTCGCCTCCTAAGGTCTAACTATTGTGCCACCCAATTATAGAAGCTGACTGAATATATACACTCTGTATTAAAGGTTTCCTTAAGCTTTTGAAGAATCTGCTCTTTAATCTGTCTCTGAACCTCGACATCTATAACCTGATCATAGGTATAATTGGCAATTATATCTCGAGTCATATCGTATATAAGCGAAGTGGACGCTTGCAGAGTCTCTGAAACCTTCTGATAATCACCTGCCGTACTGTCAAGGTTAATAGTTATACCATATTGAAGAGCATGTATCTTATCAGAACCATCAGACGCAAGGTTAATAGGATTACCCTGCTCTAACTCAAATGCTGCAAGATTACTCACATCAAAGCCCGAGCTGTCACTCGACTGTGAAGCAATCTCCAAATCCAAAACTTCTGCAATATCAGTAATAAGCTTGTTTGTCTTATTCGCAGAAGGCATAAACACAAAAACAAGCAATATATTAAATACCAGATTAATTATACAGATTGCAAGTATTATTACTGTAATTAAATTCTTTCTCATTTTAATTTGCTCTCCTTAGTTTAAAGAATTCTGTTGATTATATATTTTTATAACAACTCTTCGATTCTTGGCTCTGCCCTCTTCAGTCGCATTGGATGCCACAGGCTTACTCTCGCCATATCCCGCTATCTTCATATTCTGGTCTATAAAATTCTCCTGCGACATAAGATAATCGTATACATTTCTTGCTCTCTCTGTAGAAAGTGCTCTGTTGTCTGCGTATTTCGATGTCGATATTGGAACATTATCGGTATGCCCCTCTATCTCAATTGTACAATATTTGTACTTTACCAGTATACTGGCAATTTTTTGAAGAAACATCTTAGAATCTTCTCTCACCTCTGCCTTACCCGAATCAAAAAGTATCGAGCCATTCAGATTAAGTTCTACATATTGAGCATTATAATCAAGAATTATCTGGTCATCTATGGTATATGACTCAGCCATCTGAACAATCTCCTCATACATTTCCTCAGATTGTTCTTCTCCACGCTTGTCGTATTCTTCCTTTAATTCCTCATCCGAAAGCTGCCCTGACAGATTGCCTGCATCTGTTGCAGATGAAGAAATATTGTCTCCTGAATTGCCTTCTATGGCTCTTCCCGCTTCACTGAGAATACTCATAACATCAGGGACCTGTGTAACTCCCCCCGACATCATATCTCCGGATAAAAGAGACACCTGACTTTCATTCATAATCGAGAACGATATATTATTAAATGATGCTGCTATCTTCTGTATCTTGCCCTCATCCATAGTAGAGCTTGCGAAAAGCAATACGAAGAAACAAAGAAGCAGATTCATCAAATCACTGAAGGTCGCCATCCACGCCGGTGAGCCTTCTTCAGCAGGTTGTTCTTTCTTCTTAGCCATTACTGTCCACCGCCTTCTTCGCCAAAGGAAGCTCTATCCTTCGGTGAAAGGAACGCTTTAAGCTTCTCTTCTATAACTCTCGGGTTCTCTCCAGCCTGAATTGATAAGATTCCCTCTATCATAACCTCTTTTAACTTTATTTCACTATCATTCAATTTTGCAAGCTTACTTGATGCAGGAGCACAAACCCAGTTTGCAAGCACCGAGCCATACAATGTTGTGATAAGAGCAACCGCCATATTAGGACCGATGGAATCCGGGTCGGACAAATCTTTAAGCATCAAGATAAGACCGATAAGCGTACCAATCATACCCCATGCCGGTCCCATAGATGCAACATCCTTCCAGAAGCCTATATTCTCCTGATGTCTCGCATCAACATTTATAATCTCAGCTTCGAGTATGCTTCTTACAAGCTCCGGGTCAGTACCATCGACTATAAGCATAATTCCCTTCTTCATAAAATCATCATCAAGTGAATTAGCTGACTCTTCAAGTGCCAAAAGTCCCTCACGCCTTGCAAGGTTAGAAAGTTCAATAATTGATTTGATGGTATCAGTCTCGCTGTTCTTAGGAGTCTTGAATATAAGCACATAAGATTTTAATCCCGCCAGGAAGCCCTTCAAAGGATTCATCGCAAGGATTGTCCCGAAAGCACCACCAAATGTAATGTATACTGAAGGCATATCAATGAAGGTTTCAGTAAGGGCACTAAAGCCACCCATACCATTAATCATAAGAAATGCTGCTAACAATATACCGATAATTGATGCTATATCCAACTTAAGCCACCTCAAAAACTAATATACATAAGACTATAAAGCCGTATGTATCTTTCTCTTGTAATTTATAACCAGATTAACTACATCTTCGCTTGATTCAGCCACGATGAGTTTCTTTCCGCTGGTAAGTGTAATAACCGTATCAGGAGTTTCCTCAACCATCTCAATAAGCTCTGCATTAATTATAATTTTGGAACCTTTTAATCTGGTTACTTCTATCATATGGTAAACTCCCATCCTAAAAAAACAAAGTAATACTACATAAGCAAACTTATACTGACTAATTATAGCACATATTGTATTTTATGTCTACAAAAAAAGTAAAAAAGGCGCTGTCCAAAAGACAACGCCTTATATTTAATATTATCTCTTAAGGTTTACTAATTCTTCAAGCAGTGAGTCTGAGGTTGTAATAATTCTTGAGTTAGCCTGGAAACCTCTCTGAGTAGTAATCATATCAGTAAATTCTGCTGACAAATCAACATTAGACATTTCCAAAACACCCTGTTGCATCTTACCGCCATTTTCATCAACAGCAGAGCCTATACCATCGAATGTACCTGAGTTTTGGGTTGTAGTATAAAGACTCTCGCCGATTGCCTCAAGTCCCATAGGGTTGTCGAAGTTTGCAACTGCTATCTGGCCCATAAGTCTGGTCTCACCATTTGTATATGTACCATATATCTTACCTGAGTTATCTATCGTAACATCAGTAAGCTTACCTGAAGCTCTACCGCCGCCCTTTGCATCAAGACCGGTTCTTACCATCTTGGCAGTTGACTTTCCGTCAGACTTATACATTGTAAGATTTGAAAAATCAACAGTTACTCCATCTACCTTCTCACCGTCTATGTTAGATGTAAATACATCTGCCTTATCACCCTGAGGAGTTATAGCAAGAAGCGCCTCCTTCTGACCTGCTGAGCCTGCATATTCAAAGGTACCTGAAGTGGCATCGAATTTAATCTGAATCGAATTACCTCCGCCGATTGTAGCAGTGTATCCTCCTTCAACCACATCAGTAGATGGGTCGTCTGCACCTGTAATGGTTACATTATTTGCATCCTTAACAGATACAAGTTCAAGGTTATAAAGTGATTTATCAGCCTGATTAGGGTCCTGTGTCATTTTGAATTTTACAGTGTAATCATATCCAAGGTTATCATATATTGATACAGTTACCGTCTTACCGTCAGCAGAGGTGAGTTCTGTATCGGTCAAATCCACATTACCTGTCATATGTGCCTTTGAAGTCATCTCAGGAGAAGAAACCTTGTTAGCTTCTGATTCAGGATACAAAGCTGATACAGTATCCTTTCTGATTACTGTAGGGTCATCAGGATCAACCTGCCAGCCCATTACCTGATAACCATTACTTGTGGTAAGACATCCTACAGCATCAGTCTGGAACGCACCAACCTTGGTAAAGAAATTCTGTCCGCCTCTTGATACAATGAAGAAGCTGGAATCACTAAGCATCAAGTCATATGGGTTATTTGTACTCTGTGCTGCACCTGTTGTCATTGATGTCTGTATAGATGCCATCTTCGTACCAAGACCTATCTGAGTAGCATTTGTACCACCTGTTGTCTCCTGTGCACCTGTTGCGCTTGAAGTCTTTTGATATAATACATCTCTGAATAATACACTTGAAGACTTAAATCCTATAGTGTTAACATTTGCTATGTTGTTACCAATTACATCCATCTTTGTCTGGTGAGTCTTAAGACCTGCAACACCAGAATAAAGTGATCTCATCATAATTATTGCCCTCCTATTTTTAATCCCTTCTGTCATTCCGGGATATCAAGAGCCTCCTTGTATCTTTTTTAGGATACTTCGGTCCGGCTGTTAAAAAGTTACTAAACTATTACTGCTCCATCAATATTGGTAAAGACATTACTATCTTCATTCTGCTCCAAAGCTGTGACCACCGTGTTATTCTTCACATTTACTATAAACGCCAGATTATCCATCATAACCAGTGTGTCATTTATGCTTTTTCCTCTTGCTTTCTCAACGCCCTCATTCAGTCTCAACTTCTGCGATTGTGAAAGCGTTATATTTCTGCTTTCAAGCCTTTGATTAGCATGCTTTGAAAATTTCACATCATCATTTTCCGTATTTGTTTTTGCCACAAATATCTCTTGAAAAGATGTTTGTCCGGTGGTATCTTCCTTATCAACAGTCTTTGTATTATGAAGATATAAATCATTTACCTGCTCAATGGAAACAAGTCTTGTATTTAAACCATCCATAATATCTCCACCTTTTTATTATTGTCTATGCTCCGGCAGTTGCAGTATTCTCTGCAGCTTCCTCCGCAGCCTTATCTGTAGCTTCAGCAGTTTTTTCTGCCTCGGTTACCGCCGCATCATTCTCATGTTCCTTAAGATACAGATAATAATCATAATCTACAACAGAATCCAAATCGCTTACAGGATAATACTTATCATTTATTGATAACATAACCTCTCCGTTTTTAACCGTTGCATATTGAACAAGCCCGCTTACTACAGTTTCCTTACCTGCCGAATCCGTAGAATTCATAAGTACATACTTGCCTACTAAATCAAGTCCGCTGCTCTTGTCTATAGAGCTGCTTATATTCATCGTTGCCTCAAGTGATGAATATTGTGCAAGCTGTGACATATACTCAGTATTATCAGTAGGATTCATAGGATCCTGATACTTCATCTGTGTTACAAGTAACTGCAAGAATGCATCCTTATCAAGGTCATTTGATTTCTCACTCTTTTTTGATGAGGTAGCTGTTTTTGATGCAGACGCAATATCAGTTACAGCAGAATCAATTCCTATATTAGCCATATTAAATCTCCTTTCATTTATTTTTTATATGGAATAGCTTACACTGCTTCCCTGTGCTCTTAAAATCTCAGATTCCAATTGTCCATCTGAGGAGCCCTCGTCAGCCGTGTCAGCTCCCGAATCAACCCTGTTATTCCTCGAGTTATTATTATTACGGTTATCTTCATTTGTCATGCCCTGCTGTTCTTCTTCGAAAAATCCGTAATTAGCTATGGTTACCTCTACTGCCTCAACCTTTAATTCCTGATTGTTAAATGTCTCTCTTAATGTTGCAAGATTGGCTTCAATTGCATTCTTGGCAGCTTCGTTCTCAGCCACTATATGCGCCTCCATAACTCCGTTTCTTGAGCTTACGGTAATCTGAACTCTGCCTAAGCTCTCCGGATTAAGTCTCATATCAAGTGTTGTAACATCAGTTGATATATTAACCTTGATTTCATCAACCACCTGTCTTAATATATCCGCCTGCTGAATATCTTCAGCAAATCCCTGCGTACCCTCAACATCTTCCGTGATCACCTCACTAATTGCATTATTCAGATTATTAATAATACTTTCATGCGCCTGACTAAAGCTTTCTGTCTCGCTATTGTTCTCACTTGATGTCTGACTTTTAACTTCACTGTTGACTGTTATTTTAACATCATCATTAATATTATCGGCAGTTTTTGAAATATCTGAATAGTTTTTATCCTCTTCTTCGGTATTTCCAGCTTCATCCTCTGCTGCTATTTCATCCGCCTTATTAACTATGTCTCTAAGAGATACTTGAACATTATCGGCGGTTTCTAATTCAGCCGGTATAAGTTTTTCTTCAAGTGTTGAACCATCGGAAAAGTCTGCAGCATCTATGTCAAATGCTTCAAAGTTTTGAACCAGTTCATCAACCAAGTTATTGATATCCTCCACAAGGCCGGCAAGCTGCTCATCTATTAGTATGTCAACATCAGAAGCATCCTCAATATTAAGCACTACATCGCTGATATTCTCAGTATTAAGCAAATCTGTAGCATTTAATCCGAGAGAAGACATAACATCTTCCAGTTCATTATCCGATACTCCCAATTTCTTTTCAAGTACATCCTTGATATCTTCAATAAGCTTAATAAGCTCAGCAGCGAATTGTGAGATAACATCTTCGATTCTCTCATCAACACCGTCTGTAGTTCCTAATTCTTTTACAACGCCCTTAAAGTCATCATCTACAATCTCAGCACTGTCAGAATCAGTTTTGTCCTTTACATCCTTTATATTAGCTTCATCAGCAGACATATCTGCACTATCCGCCTTGTTAGCATTATCAGCTTTACTATTGGATTTTACAGCATTTTCAGATTTATTTGCAGTAGTGCCGGAAACTTTATCATCAGGAATATTTTTATCTGTGTCCTTTGCCGGCGCAACACTGTCAATATTCTTTTCTTTGCCATCACTTACATTCTTATTAAAGCTGTTAGATGTCATATTCATTATGTTTGAGAATGAATCGGCTGCTTTTTCTTCCGTTTTAGACTTTGGATTAACCTTAGAAATATTAGAAACCACATCAACTGTGTTTATTCCTTTTGTCGAAATAGCCATTTGCTTTCTCCTTTCCTATATATTGAGTCTATGGTAACAATTTCTTAGTAATCAGAGCCGCGAACTCCGGATCCATCTCGGCTAATATATCAGCCTTACCCTCTGCACTCATATTATTCATAATAAGTGCCACGGTATCAAGGTCGTTCTTCATGCTTTCTAAAATCTCGGCAGCATTTTTAGCTTTCATGCTTTCATAGGTGACCGCCAAATCTTTGATTTCAGAATCAGACTCTCTTGCTGAGATAAGCGATTCGTAGATTTCCTCAGCTCTTTCAGGACTAATCTCATTGTACCACTCAATATATGTATCGGCATCAGGAGCGGAATCCCCATAGACTATTTCGTTATAAAATTCATTTTTTTTGGCTTCAAAATCCGTCTGTTCCGCTTCAACAAGGGATAAACGGTCAACCTCCGCCTGAAGTTCAGTGATTTTATCATTCAGAGATACTATCTCAGCATCCTTAGAATTAATGCTTTCATCCATAAGCTTTATCTGCTCTAATGCCTCAGCTAAAGTATTATATGGATAATCGCTCTCCTTAGCAACTTCTTCATCTGAAGCATCAGGAAGAATCTTATTAATAACCGGAACATCCTTGAGTACCGGTCTTAATACCTCACTGCCAAACCCTCCAACATCACATTTGATAAGAAGTGCCATAACCGAAAGAAAGGTTGTTATAATAAGCACGGCAATCAAAATTCCAACACCCTTAGAAGTTCCTTTTTCTCCTCTGTCTTTTTTATCCTTCGCCATATCCTATTCCTCCACATCAGCGGCTTTACTGCCAAATTGATAACTTACAACCTCATCAGTTTCCTTATTTTCCTGCGCATTTAATTCGGCTAAAAATTCATCAAATTTCTTCTCCTTAAGCTTCTCATGCATCTTTCTCTCCTGCATAACCGTGTTAAGCTTCTGCCTTGCCTTCTCAAGATTTTTACTGGCTTTTCTTACCTGCTCCTCCTGAGTATCAATAAGATCATCCATAACATCAATTGCATTCTCACATTCTTGAATCTTAAGAAAATCAAGCTTGCCGGTAAGCGCCTCAAGATAAAGATTATGGTATTCCTCTTTGCGAAGATTAAGCTTATCCAGCTTCTCCTCTTCAAGAGTTAAAGCATGTCTTGCCTCTCCATACTCCTGTCTTGCAGCCTCTTCAAGTTTCATTTTGATATCTAAAATATTCTGCATTCGATAGATAAATCTCGCCAAATAAAACACCTCAATTATTCAAATATGCCTGTAAGCATACTAATCTCATCATCAAACAGGAACTTGCTGTCAACATCCTGCCTTAGAAATTCATTAACCTTGCCAATCTTGGTTATCGCATAATCTATATCCGGATTGGAACCAGATCTATATGCACCAATATTAATCAAATCCTCAGCATCATTATATGTTGCAAGCACATTCTTAAGACGACCGGCTACATTTTTATGCTCCTTTGTTGCAATCGCACTCATACAACGCGATATGCTCGCAAGCACATCTATAGCAGGATAATGATTTTTATGCCCCAGCTTACGAGATAAAACTATATGTCCATCCAAAATACCTCTTGCAGTATCGGTAATTGGTTCATTGAAATCATCACCATCAACAAGCACGGTATAAAGTCCTGTTATTGAACCCTTATATGTATTGCCAGCGCGTTCAAGCAGCTTAGGAAGCTCAGAATACACTGATGGCGGGTACCCTCTTGTTACGGGAGGTTCGCCTGAAGCAAGACCTATCTCTCTCTGTGCCATGGAAAAACGCGTAAGCGAATCCATCATAAGAAGAACATCATGTCCATTATCTCTAAAATACTCAGCTATGGCTGTTGCTGTCTTGGCAGCCTTATTACGGATAAGCGCAGGCTTATCGGAAGTAGCTATAACCAGTACGGAACGCTTAAGACCTTCCTCACCTAAGTCCCTCTCTATGAATTCTCCTACTTCTCTGCCACGCTCTCCAATTAAAGCTATAACATTTATATCCGCCTTAGTATTACGGGCAAACATACCAAGCAGCGTGCTTTTGCCTACACCACTTCCGGCAAATATGCCAATTCTCTGTCCTTTACCAAGCGTAAGAAGTCCATCAACCGCCTTAACTCCAAGCGGCAATACCTCTGATATCAGCTTTCTCTCCAAAGGATCAGGGGACGAAGCATCTATAGGATATTCATCAACATATCCGAATTCCACACCATCCATTGGGCGACCAATCCCATCCAACACCTTGCCCAAAAGTTCCGGTCCCACCTTAACCTTAAGCATCTCTCCGGTATTTTTTACAATAGCACCAAGTCCAATACCATCCACCACATCATAAGGCATAAGTAAAACTTTATTATCTCTGAATCCTACAACCTCAGCCATAACGCTTACACTGCCATCTTTGGAGATAACTTCACACAGGTCGTTCAGTTTGCACGGCGGTCCGATTGACTCCATGGTAAGACCAACGATTTTGCTAACCTTACCGAAATTCATAACATAATCGCCATCCAATAAACTATAATATTTTTGAATATCAAATGCTTTTTTCATATCATCATTTCCGTTATATATTCTAAAAATCCCCGACAAAAATCGGGGAATTATTCACTATGACAACATTTTAAATGCGGTAATAAGGTTCTGGATTTGTATATCCATCGACAAATCTATAATTCCATTATCCGTTTCTATAGTACACTGTCCTTTTTCAAGCTTAGGATCTGAGAAAATATCTATTGTAATATTAGGATTTGTCGCGCCCACAATTCTTTCCTTGTTATCCTCAACATAATAATAACTTTCTTCGCATATTTTTATAGTATATTTCAAACTGGCATCCGCTTCACTCAGAGCATTATTTATCATATTGAACATTACAGGCTTATAGTCATCAATAAGTATTCCGGTAATTTTCTCAATCATATCACAGGTAAAATCTACAAGCTTATGCTCGGCATCTGTAAGATAAGCGTCATTTTCCGCATCAAGCTTCGCTGCCATTTCCTCCTGCTCCTTCTTAATGCCTGCAAGATATTCATCCGCACGCTTTTGTCCTTCGGAATTGCCTTCCTCAAGTCCCTGTTCAAAGCCTGCCTTATAAGCGTTCTCCTTAATCTCATCAGCCTGAGCCTGCGCCGCTTCAATTATACGCTCTGCTTCCCCCTCAGCATCTGCCTTTATTCTCTCAGCTTCATTTAATGCTTCATCTAAGAAAGCTTGATTTTTGATATTTTCCGTTCTGTCAGATTTATCATCAGAATAATCTTCAACTGACTTTTCTGCGTTTTCTCCTCCGATATTTACAGGAGATATAACCTTGGTATTACCATCTATGATATATGGGGTGGTATCCAAAGCATTAAAATTAACAAATCCTGATTTAAAAAGACTAGACAACTACCTCGTCACCTCCACCACGAGAGATAACGATTTCGCCCGAATCCTCAAGCTTCCTGATAATATTAACTATCTTCTGCTGTGCATCCTCAACATCTTTAAGCTTAACAGGTCCCATAAATTCCATATCCTCTTTTATCATTGAAGCAAGACGGGATGAAAGGTTATCAAAGATAACCTTCTGTACATCCTCATTTGCATTCTTGAGTGCGACAGCAAGCTCATTATTATCAACTTCACGAAGAACTGTCTGTATAGCACGGTTATCGAGAGTAAGAATATCCTCGAATACAAACATCTTTCTTCTGATTTCATCAGCAAGTTCAGGATCCTCAACCTCGAGAGTTTCCATGATATGCTTCTCTGTGCTTCTGTCAACAGTATTAAGTATACTGACAATGGAATCAACACCACCGACGATGGTGTAATCCTGATTAACAAGTGATGCAAGTTTCTTCTCAAGCACGGCTTCTACCTCTTTAATCACATCAGGACTTGTTCTGTCCATAGATGCTATTCTCTTAGCTACATCAGCCTGCTTCTCAGGCGGTAATGCGCTGACTACAGCAGCAGCCTGACTGGAAGGCAGATACGCAAGTATAAGCGCTATGGTCTGCGGATGCTCATCCTGTATGAAGCTTAAAAGCTGTGAAGCATCTGCTTTTCTCACAAACTCGAACGGTCTCACCTGAAGCGATGCGGTAAGCTTACCGATTACTTCTCTGGCTCTGTCGGCACCAAGCGCCTTATCAAGAAGGTCTTTGGCATAGCCAATACCACCCTCTGCTATGTACTGCTGAGCAAGACAGACTTCATAGAATTCATCCAAAACCATATCCTTAACCTCAGCAGGAACGCTCTTAGTATTAGCAATCTCAAGTGTAAGAGACTCAATTTCATCATCCTTTAAATGTTTAAATACCTGCGCTGAACGCTCAGGGCCAAGAGATATAAGAAGCACCGCTGCTTTCTGTACTCCTGATATATCTTCTGCAGATTTAACCGCCATTAATTATCACTCCCATTCATCATTCAGCCAATTTCTAAGCAACAGAGCAACCGCTTCAGGATTTTCGTCCACGAACTTCTCAATCTGAGTCTTAGCTGCTGAACTCTCACCAAATTCAATATCATCAAGCGTCTGGTTTTCTTTAGTTGTAGCGAGCAAGGTTTCAACGGAAAGCTCGGGTTCAAGCTCGACAACCTCTTCCGCTCTCATACTTCTAAGAACAACAAACAATAATAAAATTCCAATTATAACTGCCAGTACAATCGACAATATGCTTTGTACAGGAACCTGACGCTCCTCCTTAGGATAGAAGATAGGAACCGTTCTCTCTATAACATATATATTTGAAGACTTAATACCAGTACCGGAAGCCAAAAGATTAATTATTGCTTCAGGGTTAGCGACCTCTGTAGCCTCACTATTTAACTGCTTAAACTCATTGAAGGTCATATCCTCCAGAAGCCCCTGTTCCTCAAGTTCCTCCTCATAATATATCTGATACTTTGTCAGATACATCGAAATACTTGAGTTAGCAAGATTGACACTTCCCACAGGTTCTACAGTCGTGGTTCTCGTACTGCTTGTAGCATAGGTTTCCTTGACAAGATTAAGTGAAGATTCTGCATTTGCCTGATCTAAAAGGTTATAATCCGTAATTTCTTCACCATTGGCGTCTGTACCAACTACACCACCTGTGCCATCTACATTTTCCGCAAGATAATAATAATATGTTTCCTTAGGTCCTGTATCATCCTCCTGATTTGAATAATACTCTATGTTCTCTACTTCTTTATTGCTTATGTTTATATCGAGATTAGAGGACACCGACACATCATCATAGACACCAGAATTAACCATCAGATTCCACAGCTTATTGTTGTAATACTCTTCAACCTGCTGTTCAACCATAAGCGTGGAGGTAAGCGCCGAAGCACTGTTTGCTCCCGAGAAGAGCAAATTTCCCTGTTTGTCTATGATAGTAATATCATTTGTATCAGAGTTACCGACACAGGTTCTTGCATATTCAGCAATCCCCTGTACATTCTCAGCCTTAAAGTTACTGTCAGTCGTAAGCATAATACTTACAGACGCATTCTTCTCTACATTATATATTGAGCTGCTTGATTCCGGTAAATCTATGGTTACTGTCACCTTAGATACACCCTCCATGCTTTTAATCGCAGCCTCCATATCAGCCTCAAGCTTAATCTTTGCTTTAAGCTTTCTCTCGGAGTCCGTTGTGGAAAAGCTGTTATCCAAAAGCCATTCATTATCTACTCCTGTCGATGTAGCGCTTATACCATTCTGTCCAAGTATAAGCCGGGCTTCAGCAATCTGATTATCATCGACATCAATGCTTAGGGCATCATCAGATATTCTATGGGTTATATTATTTTCCGTAAGCAGTGTATCCGCCTCCGCGGTCTGTGCAGAATCCTCAAAGGTAACTAACCTTGTGTATGTAGTTCTGTTCAGGATAGCAAAAAGAGCGACAAGGGTTATGATAACCGCTGCCACTACTGAGAAGAACAATGCCTTCTGTCTTCCTGTATATCTGTTCCAAAATTCTACTATCCTCGCAGGCAACTGCCTGAACCATTCCCTCATATTTTAAGTGCCTCCAAAAGCATAACTATAATTGCATATTCATAAGCTCTTTATATGCAGTAACAAAGGTATTCGTTACCTTAACCGTATATTGAAGCGAAATATTCGCTTTTCTCTGCGCATTTGCAAGATCGTGTATACTGTCAGTATATCCAAGCGCGAAGCTCATTTCCTCAGCCTCAGCTTTCTTCTGGTACGAATCTGCTTCCCTGTACATATCAACCGCAGCACTTAATATACTGTCAAAAGCGTTGCTGCTGTTATCCGTAGACACCTTATGACCTGAATATGTACTATTAATATTAAAATCATTACCATATAATTCTACAGGTGTAATTGCCATAAAATCAACTCCTACTCATATTAAACTAAGGTTTAACCAAAAAGTTCCAAGCCCTTTTCCGCTATACTTTTCGATGCGTTGAATGCCGTAATATTAGCCTCATAAGCACGGCTTGAATCTATAAGGTTTGTCATCTCAGTAACAGTATCTACATTAGGATATTCCACATATCCCGCCTCATTAGCATCCGGATTATCCGGTTCATATACAAGCCTTAAATCCGATGGATCCTGAACAATCTGTGTTACCTTGACACCATTAGGCTGGTAATTCGTCATATATCCGTTTAATATGTTATCAAATGAAGTTGTAGCCTTCTCAGCAAAAACTACCGTCTTTCTTCTATACGCTGTACCATCCTGCGTTCTTGTTGTGCTTGCATTGGCTATATTCTCTGAAATAATATCCATTCTAAGCTGCTGCGCGGTCATACCGGTAGCAGATACATTCATTGCTGAAAATACACTCATAGCCTGAACCTCCTATAAAAACAATAATTATTAAGAACCTGAGAGTACTGTGTTATATCTTGAATATTCCTGCTCCATCTGTTCTATAAGCAACTGATATCTGATAGTATTCTCTGCCAGATATGCCTCCTCTGTACTGATATCTACATTGTTACCGTCTAATCTGTATGACAGATTGGAATTATCAGTGAAAACCTGTGGGTCTAAAACAGATAAATCTCTATTAGCCGCTCTGACACTTGTATCAAGAGTTCTACCGCCTGCAAGCTCAGCCTGAAGAACTGATTCAAAGTCAATATCCTTCCTCTTATAATTAGGAGTATCAACATTTGCGATATTATTTGTTATCAATTCATTTCTCATATTGGCAGCATCAGCAGCCTTGTCGAGTATATTGATATAGTTATAAATATCTGTGTTAATCATATAGTTACCTTTCTCCTGTAATGCAACAGGTAAATGATAAAAACAAGAAAAGGATTTATGAGAACACTCACAAATCCTTTTGTATGACACTCTAAAAATCCATTTTTAAAGCTGTAACCTTTGTAAAATATGGTATTTTGTGTTTGTCCACACTATATACTACCATATAATGTGTTTTTCATCAACACAAAATATCAAAATCCGACAAAAAAATTTTTCCATTTATTATTTTGTCTATTTTTCAGTTTGCTTGCTGTCAGTCTGCGGCTTAGACCAGGACATAAAATCACACTCCGGGTTGTTGATACAGCCATAGTATCTTCTACCCTTCCTCGTCTTCTTAATAACTATATCGGCATTACACTTAGGGCACTTAATACCTGTTTTTTCAAAATATGGCTTTGTATTTCTACACTCAGGGAAACCCGGACACGCAAGAAATTTACCATGCGGACCATATTTTATAACCATCATTCTTCCACACAGCTCACATTCAGTATCCGATATCTCATCATCTATCTTAATATTCTCAAGTTCCTTTTGCGCATTGTCAACAGAGGTTTTTAAATCCGGATAGAAATTTCTTACTACTACCTTCCACTGTACATTGCCCGCCTCTATCTCATCAAGAAGCGATTCAATGTTTGCAGTAAAATTAACATCAACTATCTCAGGAAAAGCAAGGTTCATAATCTCATTTACCGCTTCTCCGAGTTCTGTAATATATAAATTCTTACTTTCCTTCACGATATATCTTCTATTTAAAAGTGTAGTTATGGTAGGCGCATAGGTTGAAGGTCTTCCTATGCCAAGTTCTTCCATTGTTCTTACTAAAAGACTCTCTGTATAATGTGCAGGGGGCTGCGTAAAATGTTGCTTCTCTTCAAGCTCTGATACCTCAAGCACATCCTTTTCCTTTATTACATTTAATTTATTATTTTCCTTTTCTTCATCATCAGGCTTATAGACAGACATAAATCCCTCGAACTTAATCTTGGAGGAGGAAGTTCTGAACAGATAATCGCCTTTCTTCGTATCAGCCTTCAAGGTTATGGCATTAATTTCGTAGACCGCATCACTCATACGACTTGCAAGAAATCTATTGTATATAAGCTGATATAATCTGAACTGTTCTCTTGAAAGCTGGTCCTTGAGCATAACCGGTGTAAGAGTTATATCTGTAGGCCTTATGGCTTCGTGCGCATCCTGAATCTTCTTATCTGATTTTTTATTTGATGCTGTTCCTATATATTTTTCTCCGAATTTATCCTTAATGAACTCTCTTGCACTCTGCTCTGCCTCATCTGATATTCTGGTGGAATCAGTTCTTAGGTAAGTTATAAGTCCCACTGAGCCACGCCCTTTTATATCGACTCCCTCATACAGTTGCTGTGCAAGTCTCATAGTCTTACTTGTTGAGAAATTAAGCTTGGTGCCGGCATCCTGCTGTAAGGTGCTTGTAGTAAAAGGTAACGGTCTTTTCTTAACCTTCTCGCTCTTTTTTATACTTTCCACAAGCATGTTTTTTCCTTTGACAGCTTTAAGCACCTCATCAAGCTTATCCTTATTCATCTTCTCATCTATATAATGAAAACTTATGGGTTTAAGATTTTTACCCGGTATAACATCAGCGTTAAGACTCCAGTACTCTACAGGAACAAACGCATTTATCTCATTCTCTCTGTCACATACAAGCTTAAGTGCTGCGGACTGAACCCTTCCGGCACTGAGTCCTCTCTTAATTTTCTCCCAAAGAAGCGGACTTATGGAATATCCCACCATTCTGTCAAGCACTCGTCTTGCCTGCTGTGCGTCAACCAAATCCATATCTATCTCTCTGGCATTCTTAATCGAATCCTTTACCGCAGTCTTAGTAATCTCATTAAATGTAATTCTCTTATATTTCTTTTCCTCAAGCTTAAGTGCTATGGATAAATGATAGGATATAGCCTCTCCCTCACGGTCAGGGTCAGTTGCCAGATAGATTTTGTCTGCTTTTTTTACAGCCTTTCTAAGCTCTGCAAGCAAATCCCCCTTGCCCCTTATGGTAATATATTTGGGTTCATAGTCATGTTCAATGTCAATTCCCATCTGACTTTTAGGCAGATCTCTTACATGACCGTTTGAAGCTATAACCTCATAGTTTGTTCCTAAAAATTTTTTAATGGTTTTTGCCTTTGCAGGCGACTCCACAATAACAAGATTCTTAGCCATCTCATAAGCTCCTTCTTCGCTTTAAACTTCCACAACTATACACCATTTCTTTTTAAGGTGCAAGAAAAATTTTGCAACAATTAAAAAACTGCACATATTTATAAATTATTTTTTAATTAAAAATATGTACAGTTCTATATATGTTATTTATCTTACATATATTAACGATTTAATATAGAATTCTTAATAAAATCTACCATATAATCATAAAAAGCTTCCTCCGGAAGAGGTTTTGAAAAATAATATCCCTGTATAAGATTTGCTCCTGCACCAACCACAAGGTCAAGCTGCTCCTTCGTTTCTACCCCTTCCTGGATAACATTCATACCAAGTCTTCTAATAGTTTTAATGGTATCTGTAAGCATTATTGATGAGCTTTCTCTCGTATCAGCATCCCATAGCAAACCCTTGTCGGATTTTATATTAAGAAAGTCCATACTCATAATATATGACAAATTGGAATATCCGGTACCATAATCATCAAGTGAAAACTTAAATCCCCACTCCTGCATTTCATTTATAGCAGAAATCATAGTATTGGATGTGGCAAGCGAGCCGGTCTCAGTAATTTCAAGATTAATCTGATCAGAGGTCACACCATATCTTTTCATTATCTCAAGAAAATGTTCTAAGGTATTACCAACTAAAAGCTGGAAGATACTTAAGTTTACCTCAATATATTTTAAGCCAAGCGCCTTTGTCCTTTCTTTTGTAATGAACTGACAGACCTTCTCAAACACATACAGACCAATCTCTGTTATAAGACCACTCTGCTCAGCAATCGGTATAAACTCCTCCGGAGATATAAAACCAAGTTCTTCATCAGTAAGTCTGATGAGCGCCTCAGCAGATTCCATCCTATTCTTTTCCGCATTCCATATCGGCTGGTAGTATACTTGAAAAGTATCTTCTTCAAGTGCTTTCTTAAGCGCCTCCTCAACCTGTGCCTTTCTCTTGAAAGAATCAAGCTCATCGCCTCTGAATACCCTTACTCCCGGAGTCTCAATATCTGAATTCGATTCTGTAAGTTCTGTAAGAAGATTAACATCTTTGAATTCCTCAGGTACAAAAGCAACGCGTATTTCTGCATTTAATTCTATTTCCGACCTGCCATATGTCCATGTATCCCTGAATCTATCTGCTATGGTTGAGACAAGAGCATCCACCTCTTTCTCATTTTTATAAAGCAGAATAATTGTCATATTATTTGTAGCATTACGATATACTCTTGCATTCTTATTACATCCCCTGAGCCATGCCGCAATCATACGCACCACATCACGCATAGCATTATAATCAAGTATTCTTGTATAAAAACGAAGATTAGTCATATTGACACTGATTACGGCATAATGCTGTCCCGTGCACAAAAGCCGTACATTTTCATTTGTAAAAGCACTTCTGTTATATACCAAGGAACCGGAATCAATCAGTGCGTCCTCATTCTCGATAGTAAGCATAACTCCAAGCATAGACACTGACTCTGCAAAAAGCTCAACCTTTAATTCTGAATTAAGCATCTGAACTATTATTCCTATTATTGTAAAGCTAAAGAAATACCAGAGAGCAATATTTGTCTCCCTTGATACCGCTTTTCTGTAACGAACCATAAAATATATACTGATAAAAAGATATAATCCCGCTGTGATATATAATACAAATTCATATGGTCCTCGCACAAAGTCAGCATGCTTATCATAGTAAAACATCCAATTAGTCAGAGGATTTGTAATAAGCAGAAGTTCAGATATAACAAGCGGTGATAAAATAAGATAAAAGAAGCTGTTCTTCCTGTTAAGTCCTGAGCCATTAACCATCATAACATAGAGCGCATAGAGAGGCGCCAAGGTAGTATGCGCAACAAAAAATATTATCTGCGTAGCATACTGCCACCTGAATAATGCTCCTGTAGCAACCAAAGAATTCTCTATGTAATTACTCACAATATCTGCTACTGCTGACACAGAAACATTTATCATTATAGCCAGGAAAAGATAGCTCTGCACCTTCTGAAGCTGTTTATTACTTAGAAAATATACTATACACGAGAATGACAATATGAATGTACAGGATAAAATTGCTACATCAACCATTACACACCTCAAAAAACATACTTTACAAAAATATAACATTCTATCTGACATATTGCAAGAAAAATATGGGTTCTGAAGGTGGAAAATATATAATTAATTCTTAGACAGATTGACTATATAATATCCTTTTATTACCTGTCTTATATAACCCCTTTCTTCCATACTGTAAAGAAGGCTTAAGCAATCAGATACATTAAGCCGTAGAACCTCTATTATATTATCAATATACACAGGTTCAAGACTTAACATATCCAATATAGTACTCTCATACTCACTAAGACTGTCCTTATTTTCATCTCCTGCATCGCCAATATCTTCCTTATTTACATCATTTAAAGAATTATCAGAATATATATTAAGATCATCTATTATATCTTGTGATGAGGTAACACACATCGCTCCCTGCTTAATCAGGTTATTAGTTCCGGCACTTTTCCTATCGCCTATCCTGCCCGGAATAGCATATACATTCCTCCCCTGCTCGAGCGCAAGGTCGGCTGTTATCAGAGAGCCGCTTTTCTTCTTCGCCTCCACAACAAGCACTCCGTCCGACAGCCCGCTTATTATCCTGTTTCTCATAGGAAACTGTATAGCCAAAGGTTTTATTCCCGGACCATATTCGGATATTACTGCACCGCATTTTATAAGTTTCTCATATATATCATAGTTCTCCTTAGGATATATAATATCTATACCACCACCTAATACAGCAACCGTATATCCGCCTGCCGACAATGCTCCCCTGTGTGCCATACCGTCTATGCCAAGTGCCATACCGCTTATTATATTTATTCCGTTTTTAGCAAGTTTTTTCCCAAAGGAAAACGCCAATTCCCTGCCATAAGTATCCGCATTTCTTGAGCCGACTATCCCTATGCTCCTGTTACGCTCATCAAGTGTCTTCTTAAGTCTTCCCCTTATATATAAAATATCAGGTGTGTCATGAATATTTTTTAGCTTATCCGGATAGTCCTTATGCTCCGGGTAAACTATATCTATATCCTTCTCTAAGAGATATTCCCATTTCTCATTTACCTGAGTCAGTTCTTTATTAACCGCTAAGAATCTTGCCTTTTCCTCAGGGATTATACTGCTTAAAAGCTTTAACGATGCCTCATATACACTCTCAATATCTCCAAGCTTATCAATCAACTTCCTCTTAGAAGTATTACCTATGGTTTCAAAGCTGTCTAACCAAAGGTGTAATATATCCTTTTCCTTACTTGCTGTGTCCATATTTTATCTTCCCTCCTTATAACCAAATATTCCGGAGTTTCTATAAAATATCGCCTCATTTATGTGTTCCTTGGATATGCCTTCGCTATCAGACATATCGGCTATAGTTCGTGACAGCTTCAATATCCTGTCTATACCTCTCGCCGAAAGCTCAAGCTTCTTAAGCCTCTCTTTAAAATAATCATTGACCTTATCATCAAGCCTGATGTATTTCTTTATCAGCTTACCCTCAAGCTGTGAGTTAAAGCTTATATTATCCTCTATGTATCTTTTTCTCTGAAGCTGCCTTGTCTTCTCAACCCTTGCCCTTATTGTCTCAGAGTTTTCCTCCTCAGAGCTTGCGAAAATCTCTTCATATTTTACAGGCTTAATCTCCATATTAATGTCAATCCTGTCAAGCAAAGGTCCGCTTATCTTCTGCTGATATCGCCTTATCTGAAACGGCGTACAGCTACATTTGTTCCTGTCAGGAAAATATCCGCAGGGACATGGATTCATCGCAGCAATAAGCATAAAATCCGCAGGAAATGAATATGTTGCATTTACCCTTGATATAGTAATTTTCTTATCCTCCAGGGGTTGTCTTAAGACTTCAAGAACATTTTTATTGAATTCAGGAAGCTCATCTAAGAAAAGCACTCCATTATGTGCAAGAGTAACCTCTCCGGGTCTCGGTATACTTCCACCACCCGTTAAAGCATGATTAGATATGGTATGGTGTGGCGAACGAAAGGGTCTGTCAGTTATTAGTCTGCTTTTCTTATCCAGCATACCGCTTACGCTGTATATCTTCGTAACTTCTATACTCTCCTCAAAGGACAGCTTCGGCATTATTGTCGGAAGTCTTTTGGAAATCATCGACTTACCTGCCCCCGCCGCTCCTGTCATAAGCACATTGTGAAAACCGGATGCTGCAATTTCCATGCCACGCTTAAGCATAGCCTGTCCTTTTATCTCGGAAAAGTCGTATTTCTTTTCAATCTTATCTGATTCAACATTGATTTTATCCCTGTCTAACGGTTCGATAATAATATTGCCCTGTATATAGTCTATGGTCTCGGACAGACTTTCCACAGCTATCACCCTCATACCATCAACCAGAGCTGCCTCCACGGCATTATCTCTGGGAACTATACAGGTGCTTATACCATTTTCAAAGGCATGATAAACTATAGGGAGCACACCGTTTACCGACTTCACTTCCCCATTTAATCCAAGCTCACCTACTATAATGGTTTTAGCAATATCCATATCAGGGATAATCCCAATAGTCAGAACTATAGCAATGGCTATAGGCAAGTCAAATCCCGAGCCATCCTTTCTTATATCTGCGGGAGATAAATTGATCGTTATGCGCTTAGGCGGTATATAGTAGCCCGAATTCTTAAGCGCCGTCCTTACTCTCTCACCGGCTTCCTTCACAGAAGAAGACAGATAGCCGATCATCGTAAGCATAGGCAGACCATCACTTAAGTCCGCCTCAACATTAATCAGTGCACCGTCTATGCCCAAGACGGTGCCGCTAATAACCTTATTAAACATTATATTAAAGCTCCTTTTCTACCTCAGTAAGGAGCAGATCAAGCATTTAAAAAATAAATTAATCAAGCATATTTCGTATTTCCTGCATCTTGTAATCCATGGCAGTAACCATATCTGCACACTTCTTTAATTCCTGTGCAATTATCTCAGGATGCTTCAAATTATCTTTTTTATATTTCAGCTTGTGGTCAAGACTTGCCCAGAAATCCATAGCTATAGTTCTGAACTGAACCTCAACCTTCATATATTTCTTCTGGTCTGATAAAAAAATCGGAACATCTACTATAAGATGAAGACTCCTGTAGCCATTTGGCTTAGGGTTCCTTATGTAATCCTTAACCTGAACGACATTTATATCATCCTGCTTCGATAAAAGCTCTGAAACCGTATATATATCCTCCGGAAATGAGCATATAACTCTTACTCCTGCTATATCCGTCAGATTATTCTCGATATTCTCTATTGTAATATCAAGATTTTTCTTCTTCATCTTCTCAACTATGCTTATAGGTTTTTTAATCCTGCATTTTATTGATTCAAAAGGATTTCTGTTATGTTGCAAAGCAAACTCAGAATTTAAAACCTTAAGCTTCGTCTCTATCTCCATCAGAGCACATTCATAATACATCATAAGATTCATGAATGGCTGCATATTCTTAAGTATAACCTCCGGATTATCTGAATTCATCAGAAGCTCCATACTCATGTCAGTAACCGCACTCATTGTAACCACCTCATTATATGCGAATTCACGGTTTGCCACATCTTAGCAACAGAATATACGCCCCCAACAAAAGCGCAACCACAACTATGAATTCACAAAATCCACTTATAAAATATGATATTAATATACCTATAGCCGTAAACAGCAGGGCATACCCAATCAAAGCACTCATATACATCACATAAAAATTTCATTTAGAATATTATATGCTTGTGTAAGTAAATAAAGAATATCCTTAGATAATTTCTTCCTTAATATCCTTTATTACTTCTTCTGCTGCCTCGTCAGCCGCCTTATCCTTCTTGGATACGATACCACTTACCTTATCTATGACTGCCGGTACAAAATCAATAACCTTGCTTATGGTATCCTCACTCTTGACATTGACCATCTTGGCATATCCGTTCTGAATTACAAGAACTGCAGAAGGCGACATCTTACCGCCCATACCGCCGCCGGCAGAATTATGCCTCTTATCCTGCTTGGCAAATGCTCCTGCTGCCACACCGAAGTTTACATCCACCAAAGGAAGTATTATCGTATCTCCTATCTTAGTTGGCTCTCCAACTACAGTCTTAGTTGAAAGAAGTGAATCCATACCCTTGAAAAGTGAACCTACTGTCTCGTTAAAATTATTATCCATTATATAATCCTCCTGAATTTGTTACATACCGCCCGTCTTACAGGCATCTTACTCTTAATTATTTAATCTTTTTGCCGCTTTTATGGTCTGCCAGATATATGGCTTAAGAGCTATTCTGGCTATATATCCAAGAACTATTCTTCCTTTAAGCTCTACATTTCCCTCAATAACCTTCTCATAGAAGTCCGGTTCAAGCGAAAAATGCTTCTGATATACGAAAGGCATAAGGCTTAAGTAGCCTGTGACCGTACCGGTCTTGTACGGCTCATCCATACCGTACCTTATTCTGCCTTTTATCTTCTTAGGAGCTATATGCTTTAATATGCTTATAAGATACTTACCTATATACTCCCTCGTCCTTACGGTACATTTCAGATTCCAAAATTTCTCAAAGCGTCTGTACTTCTTCTCAATCTCTTCATATTTTTTCTTTATTGCTTCGCTCTTTTCTTCTATCTTGGTAAGTATGCTCTCCTTGACCTCATCCTCGGGCTTATCCTTAATCTTGGACATCTTATCCTTAGCCTTGATAAAGAACTGCTTTATCCTGTCAAGAAGCTTCTTCTTGTCCTTATCCTCGGACTCATCATCAAAGAGGTCGTATTCGTCGATGTCCTCAGTCTCAGAGCCGTCTGAAGTTTCAATCTCATTTGTGCTGCTTTCAACCGCTGCCTCCGAAGCATCATTATCATACTCTGAATATACGGTTTTATCATCCGCATCAGTTCCCGCCTTATCTATATAAGCGGTATCTGTCTTTTCTTCTTCGTAAGCCTCATCTGCCTTTGTCCTTTTCTTTCTTTCTTTTTTAGACTTCTTATCCTTACCGCCTGTATCGTCCTTGTCCTTTTTATTAATTCTTATACCGCATATTCGGATTGCCGTATCAAGATTATTCTCTTCACCTTTTTTCTCGAACAAAACTCCGACACTCACTATAAGGAACCGCACCTTGGCGACCACTCCGATGTCCTCATCGATGTCTGCCGCCACCTTATATCTTATCGGTGCAAATAACACAAGCAAGACTATAAGCAGAACCAGTCCAAGTACAATCGCAAGCACTATCAATATTATTTTTAGTATTAACCATAATATATGAAGCATATTCACACCCTATATTCCAAAAAAACCCTTTACATCAAATTCATAGCCTGCGTCATACATATCCTGAACTATATTTACAATAAGCTCCTTGGCTTCTTTTTTACCCTTGGCTATACCAAGTATGTACATATCATCTCTCAAATTATCATAAAACTTAGTAAGAAGCTGGCTGTACTGAAATATATCCATTATACCGTCGGTTATGATTGGCGATGTAATCACATACACTCCGTTCGCTTTAACCTTATGCTTAATCCTTCTTATTATTTTATTTTTCTTTTTATCCTTAAATCCGTTGACATAAGGAGCATCAACAATCTTCATCTAACCACCCAAGTTTTAATAATCCTCTTCAATAAGCTCGCATATAAGCTTATTGCATGCCCATAGCTCACTCTTATCCTTACAGCCCGATAAGGTATAGTCAAAATAATCCTTTATCTCCTGTTTGGAATTAAGAAATACCGGCATCGCTGCAATTATCTTGCACATAATACTTCTGTTCACAAGCTTGGAATTATCTGCGAATATTTTAGCGAATTCATCTGTAAGCTCATTCTTAATATTCTCTATGTATTTATCATCAATAACCTTTTCTTCTTTTTTGTTGTTCTTGTCAATATCTATAAATAAACTCGAGGATAAAAGCTTACTTATTATATCCAGCTTCTCAAATTCACCATCTAATGAGTATTCAGATATCTTGTCCGACTTTCCGGTGCTTATAGTATCAAATGCAGACTCAAGCTGCATTATATCATCTGCTGCCTTCTCCTGAACGCCTTCTATACTTACGAAGTTATCCATTATAATATCAGTAAAATCCTCAATGCTGTCACTTGCTATACATATCTTTATAATATCTATCGCAGCCTTATATGCCGGATAGGTAATATTGCTGTCATACTGATTGTCTATGGTAAGAAGCAGTGTATATAAGTCATTTACAATCTCCTGTAATAACAGATAATTCGATGCCTCTTCGTTAATAATATCCGCTGCCTGTGAGAGCCTTATCTGTAAATCATCGAATGCCGCCTCGCTTAACTCCTTGTAATCAGCAGCCTTTAAATCATTATATACATGGTATAAGAACGGATACTCCGTCTCAAATCCCTTCGGCTTCGTGATAAGCGCAGATGTCCTTATCATGTCAGCAAACTCATCCAAGGATGAAGCGTCACCACCCTTGTATAACAAAAGTGTATTTGCAATCACATCATAGAACTTATTCTTCGTCATCCTGATAGGAAGCTGAGCCATAAGAAGCTGAAGCTTGCTGTTAATCACAACCTTGTCATTCTCAGAGAACACATATTGGAACATCTTATCGGATAATAAGTCTATATCAACCTCTTCCACCGTATCCTTGATTCCGGCTTCGACACGATTTAATACATATTCATAAATTTCAAAAGCATCCGTATAGGCAGTAAGCAGCTTCATCTTATACTCTATATTCTCCCTTACCTGCTTTATCGCAGTCATGGCTTCCTCATCTACAGTCTGCCTGTCTATTATATTATTACTAATAAGTCTTGTAATTATGGAAAAATACTTGCATACATCAGTATTCTTATCAGTCATCTCAAGTATGATTTCCTTCATAGTATAATAATTCATGCTTGCCTTGACTAATGAGTAATAATTATACTTCTCACCTAATATCTTCGTATATTCCTTAATATTATCCTCTAAATTATAATCGCTCTTTATCTCTCCAACGAGCTTCTTTATATTGTTACCCATTTTAAATAAGTCTCCTTAGTTATGTTATATCCTTACATTGACCTGCAAATTAATTGTCACGAGGCTTCCTTACTTCACATGCTCGTGTGTATAGATATGCTCGTCGCAATATTCATAGCTTCCATTACATTTAGTACAAAATCTGAATACCAAATCCTTACTATCTTTCTCCGTTCTGCCGCATATAGCACATTTGTGTCTTGTTATACTTTCCGGAAGAGGCTTATCAGATGTCTTTTTCCTGTTCAGATAATCAGAAAAATCCGTGACATTATTCTCATTATCTCTTACCTTGAAGTTTCTCTTTTTCCTGTTTTTAGAATAATCTGAAAATGAAAATTTCGCGTTTTTCCTGAAGCTGTATCTCTTCATTATTGCATAGAATATGAAAAAGTAAGCAATATTGATTACAATAATTGCCCTTAATGTAGTAATCGGGTATGTGAAATAATAGTAAGTCAAAATCGCAAAATCTATCGCTGCAATATACTTAGCCTTCATCGGAAATAAAAACATATAATATACCGTACCTTCCATATACGCTATGGCAAAGGCAAAGAAAACACTCATTGGCACAAGCCAGTTAATAAACATTCCGCCCGATATCATGTCAGTTGCATCAAGGATACTGACACTGCCACTGTTGCTACCTCTAAAATAAGTAAACCCTCCTACAATTAGAACAGTTAAAAAGTTAAGCAGCATATTACCAAGCATATAGAGATTGAACATAAATGTCCCCATACCTCTCTCAGCAGAGGTACCAATAAAATAAAGAATTACCAATTTAATAACCGTCCACCTGTCAAAGGCTCCCGGAGCTGTAAAAATCCATGTAAAAAGTCTCCAATACTGGTGCTCGGCAAATACATTATATGGTATTAACAGAAGATTATAATAAATATCCGGAGCTGCCGCTGACAAAAGATAATTAAATGCGAAAAGCAAAGCCAGAATAAGAGGCAAATTCCTGATAGAATATTTTCCAAATTTTTTTTCAAGCTTGTACAAAAAATTCATATTGTTTAGTCCTTATTTAAAATTTATTGCGTATATACAGTGTTTAACTCAATAGTCAACACTGCATACACGCTTTTAACATCTCGCCTGACAGCTTGATGTGATTGCTCGTCAAGGTGACATTCATTCAAGAATGATATCACTTTTCCTCGCTATTATAACACAAAGTTACAAGCCAGGCAAACATTTATGTTTAATTATTATTACTGTCATTCGGAGGAATTCTTATTATGGTTCCAAGCGGTATTGGCATATCATAAAGCTCCTTATTAAAGTCCATCAGACTTGCAATATCCGAACTAATCTCCTCAAGAAGACTACCAAAGGTCTCACCTGTTCTTGCTGTAAAATATCTTCTTTCCTCCTCCTCGTAAATCTCGGTAGGTACACATATCTCATCACCCGGCTGTAAGTTATACACATTCACAAACGGATTCTCCTTCATGACATCTATAAGCCTCACTCCATACAGCTTTGAAATCTTATATAATGTATCTCCTGCCACCACCTTATGGATGACTCCCTTACATTCTTTTTCCATATTTTTCCCCTTTTTGATTATTCTATGCCAATTAACAAAAATTGTAGCTAAAAAATCATATTTTTTCGGTTGTATTTTATATATTATTCTATTATAATATTTTATGCTGTCGAATTAAGTTAAAGGATAAGGAGGCAAGGCTTTTTAGCCATAATTATATGTACAGATTAGGTATAGATATAGGTTCAACCACAGTTAAGGTTGCCATAATTGATGAAGAACACAATATATTATTTTCAGAATATAAGAGGCATTTCGCCAATATCAAGGAGACATTAAAGGAGCTTTTGGATAATGCCTCAAATAAACTTGGTAATATAGAAGCAGCTCCGACCATAACCGGTTCCGGAGGTCTCGCTCTTGCTAAGGTTATCGGAGTACCTTTCGAGCAGGAGGTTATCTGTGTAACAGATGCGCTTAAGGATTATGCACCACATACAGATGTTGCTATCGAATTAGGTGGTGAGGATGCCAAGATAATTTATTTTACAAATGGTATCGAGCAGCGTATGAATGGTGTATGTGCCGGCGGTACAGGCTCATTCATAGACCAGATGGCATCACTGCTGCAGACTGACGCCACAGGACTTAATACATACGCTAAGGATTATGATACCATATATCCTATCGCTGCACGCTGCGGTGTATTTGCCAAAACCGATATACAGCCTCTTATAAATGAGGGAGCGACAAAGCCAAACCTTGCCGCATCCATCTTCCAGGCAGTTGTTAATCAGACCATAAGCGGTCTTGCATGCGGTAAGCCAATCAAGGGAAATGTTGCATTCTTGGGCGGTCCGCTTCATTTCTTAGATCAGCTTAAGGCTGCATTTATCAGAACACTTAATCTCGGAGAGGATAATATAATCGCACCTGAGCATTCCCATCTTTTTGCCGCTGTAGGCGCTGCCCTTCAGGCGAAGGAAGATACTCAGTTTAAGCTTAAGGAGCTTAGTTCTAAGTTAAATGACGATTTAAAATTCTCAGTTGATGTTGACAGACTTCCTCCTCTTTTTGCTTCGGAGGAAGATTACGCTGCTTTCATAAAAAAACAGTCAAAGTACCATGTCAAAAGAGGTAATCTCTCTGAATATAAGGGCAAATGCTTCTTAGGCATAGATGCAGGCTCAACCACTACTAAGGTCGCACTCGTAGGTGAGGATGGCTCACTGCTTTACGACTTCTATAGCAGCAACAACGGAAGTCCTCTTAAGACAACTATACGCGCCATGAAGGATATATTTAACAAGCTTCCCGAAGGAGTCGAGATAGCCTCAGGCTGTTCAACAGGCTACGGCGAGGCTCTTATTAAGTCCGCACTTATGCTTGATTACGGAGAGGTTGAGACCATAGCGCATTATACTGCCGCTGCATTCTTTGACTCCGATGTAGACTGTATCTTAGATATCGGTGGTCAGGATATGAAATGTATAAAAATAAAGAATGAAGTTGTAGACAATGTAATGCTTAATGAAGCATGTTCCTCAGGCTGCGGCTCATTTATTGAAACATTTGCAAAATCCTTAAATTATGACATCAAAGACTTTGCGAAGATTGCGCTTTTCGCTGAGCATCCTATAGACCTCGGTTCAAGATGTACGGTATTCATGAATTCCAAGGTTAAGCAGGCACAGAAAGAGGGAGCTTCCGTAGCAGATATCTCAGCAGGTCTTGCTTATTCAGTTATAAAGAACGCCTTACTTAAGGTTATAAAGCTTACTGACCCTAAGTCACTCGGCAAAAATATAGTAGTTCAGGGTGGAACCTTCTACAATGACGCTGTGCTTAGAAGCTTCGAGCTTATCTCCGGCAGAGAAGCCATAAGACCTGACATAGCAGGTATTATGGGAGCCTTCGGTGCTGCTCTTATTGCCAGAGACAGATATGAGGACGGAATTGAGACAACAATGCTCTCCCGTGAGGAGATAGAGAACCTTACCTATGAAACCAGCATGTCAAGATGTAAGGGCTGTACTAATAATTGTCTTCTTACAATTAATAAATTCTCAGGCGGAAGACGCTTCATATCAGGCAACAGATGCGAGAAAGGTATCGGCTTGAAGAAGAATGCGAATAATGTACCTAATTTATTTGAATATAAATTTAACAGATTATTTAACTATGAACCTCTTGCTGAAGCTGAGGCACCACGCGGAACAATTGGAATACCGAGAGTTCTTAATATGTACGAGAACTACCCATTCTGGTTTACCTTTCTTACCAGGCTTGGTTATAGGGTTGTACTCTCGCCAAAGTCCTCTCGTGACATATATACCCTTGGTATTGAGTCAATCCCAAGTGAGTCTGAGTGCTATCCTGCCAAGATTGCACACGGACATGTAATGTGGTTATTAAAGCATGACATTAAGAATATATTCTATCCATGTATACCTTATGAGAGAGATGAGACTCCTGATGCCAACAATCACTACAACTGTCCTATTGTCACATCATATTCAGAAAATATAAAGAACAATATGGAGGAGCTAAGTGCGCCTGATACGGTTTACATAAGACCGTTCCTCTCTCTTGACAACAGACAGGCTTTGAAAGAAAGATTATTACGAGAATTTAAGAAATATACTAATGTAACAATACAGGAAATATCAGATGCTGTTGATGCAGCATATGATGAAGCTGATGCAGTTAAGCACGATATTGAAGAAAAAGGTAATGAAACAATTAAATATCTTGAGGAGAATAACAAGCTTGGTATAGTATTGGCAGGTCGTCCATATCATATCGACCCTGAGATTAATCATGGACTTCCTGAGCTTATCAACAGCTTCGACATAGCAGTTCTTACCGAAGACTCTGTGGCACATCTTGGAGAGGTGGAAAGACCACTAATAGTATCAGACCAGTGGATGTACCATTCCAGACTCTACAAGGCTGCCAACTATGTAAAGACCAGCAAGAACCTTGAGCTGATACAGCTTAATTCCTTCGGCTGCGGACTGGATGCTGTAACGACCGACTGTGTAAATGATATACTTACTAACTCAGGTAAGATATATACAGTTCTTAAAATTGATGAGGTAAGCAACTTAGGTGCCGCTCGTATCAGAATTCGTTCACTTATCAGTGCTGTAAATGTAAGGCGCAAGCGTCATATAGCACCTTGCCCTGTATCAAGTGCGATAAACAGAGTTGAATTTACTCAGGATATGAAGGATTACACTATATTAGTACCTCAGATGTCACCTATACATTTCTCACTGGTCGGACCTGCATTCAGACAAATGGGACTTAACATAGTTATGCTCCCTGATGCAACTAAAGAGGTTGTGGATACCGGTCTAAAATATGTAAATAACGATGCCTGCTATCCTTCTCTTATAGTAGTAGGTCAGCTTATGTATGCCATTAATTCAGGCAAATATGATGTAAACAAGCTCGCTGTCATCATGACTCAGACCGGCGGAGGCTGTCGTGCCACCAACTATGTCGGCTTCATAAGACGTGCACTTGCAAAAGCAGGCTACGGACAAATTCCGGTTATAGCCTTAAGTGTTCAGGGAATAGAAGAAAACTCAGGCTTTAAATATAATTTAAAGACTATTAAATGTGCCCTACAGGCTGTTATATATGGTGATTTATTCATGAGAGTATTATACAGAACCAGACCTTACGAGAAGGTTCCCGGCTCTGCCGATAAGCTACATAGAAAATGGGAAAAAATCTGCATTAAGAGTATTCAGGATAACGGACGAGGCTACAGAAAAATCATAAATGGAATAATTAATGACTTTGATAATCTTCCGCTTAATGAAGATGTTGTTAAGCCTCGTGTAGGTATAGTCGGAGAAATCCTTGTTAAATTTCTCCCGTCAGCCAACAACCACCTTGTTGAACTACTTGAGGCTGAGGGCGCCGAAGCAGTCATGCCGGATTTGTTAGACTTCTTCATGTACTGCTTCTACAACAACAATTACAAATACGAATATTTAGGCAAGGCTAAAAGTACTGCAAGAAAGAGTAATCTTGGTATATGGGCATTAGAGCAGCTCAGAAAACCTATGTCTGATGCCCTTGCCAAAAGCAAGAGGTTCACTCCTCCTGTACATATCTCCCATCTTGCAGATTACGCAAAGCCTATCGTATCAATCGGTAATCAGACAGGTGAGGGTTGGTTCTTAACAGGTGAGATGGTCGAGCTTATCAAGAGCGGTGCAAGCAATATAGTATGCTGTCAGCCATTTGCGTGTCTGCCAAACCATATCGTAGGTAAGGGTGTAATTAAGTCCTTAAGAAAAGCTTATCCTGATGCCAATATCGTGGCTATCGACTATGATCCTGGAGCATCCGAGGTTAATCAGGTCAACCGAATTAAGCTTATGCTTGCAACTGCAAGGAAAAATCTTAATGAAAGTTAAAAGATGTCCTGCCCTTGGGGACGGGGGTTT
>JAFVBE010000028.1 GCA_017480195.1 Lachnospiraceae bacterium | reverse complement strand
TAAGATTATCACTGATGAGACTAAGAAGACTATGAAGAAGATTCTTAAGGACATTCAGGATGGTACATTTGCTAAGGACTTCTTACTTGATATGTCATCAGCAGGTGGACAGGCTCACTTCAAGGCGTTAAGAAAGTTAGCATCAGAGCATCCGTCAGAGAAGGTCGGAGAGGAAGTTCGTAAGTTATATAGCTGGAATGATGAAGCAGGAAAGCTTATAAATAACTAATTTTTTCGGATTATTCAAGAACCCGGGTAAACTTTTGTCCGGGTTCTTTTTCCATATAGGAAATTTTTTGAAAGGTGGATAAGCTATGACTTGTCTTGAAGCACAATCTAATATTATGGCATTTATTGACGGCAAGCTTCCTGATGATGAGGTTGTAGATTTTGTCCGCCATATGCAGAGCTGTAAGAATTGTTCAGAGGAGCTTGAAATATATTATACCCTTATAGTCGGTATGAGAAAGCTTGATGATAACGAGGATTTACCGCAGAACTTTAAGCAGCTTTTAGAGGAGGATTTGGAGAAGGCTAAGGGCAAGGTTCAGAAAGCCAAGAGATTTAAAATATCAACCTTTAGTGTGTTTTTTATAATTGCCGTGATTGTTTTATTCCTGTTTTACGGTCGTATATTACAGAAGGTCTATGATATTGAACAGATAACAATAAAAGAAAGACAGAGCGATTTTTATTTTTATGATAATTTTAAGGATTATCTTTTGTTTGATGATGAGGATATAATAGTCCATGCAAGAACCAATAATACTGAGAGCAAGCCGGATTTGTATGAGCAGTTAAAAAACTATAATAAGATTAATAATTATTATCCGATGTATGAGGAGGACGAGGAGGAAGAGCCTTAGATGAATAAGCTTTTATTGATAGATGGAAACAGTATCCTGAACAGAGCGTTTTACGGTCTGCCCGATTTGACAACTGCTGATGGCAGACATACTAATGCTGTGCTCGGTTTTTTAAATATAATTTTCAAGGTTATTGACGAAGAGAAGGCTACCCATATATGTGTGGCTTTTGATTTGAAGGAGCCTACATTCAGACATAAGATGTACAGTGAGTACAAGGGCACAAGACATGCTATGCCCGATGAGTTAAGAGAGCAGGTACCGCTTATCAAGGAGGTACTTGAAAGTATGAATATAACTACCATATCTAAGGCAGGATATGAGGCTGATGATATACTTGGAACCTTATCGCGTGCAGGCGAGAACGAGGGCTATGAGATTACGGTCCTATCGGGAGACAGAGATTTACTACAGCTTGCTACCGATAAGATATTGATTAAGATACCTAAGACCAAAGGTGGTAAGACAGAGATATTTAATTATTATGCTAAGGATGTCGAGGCGGAATACGGTGTAACACCTACTGTATTTATAGATATGAAGGGGCTTATGGGTGACAGCTCGGACAATATACCGGGAGTTCCGGGAGTCGGTCCTAAGTCTGCATCCAAGCTGCTTGTGGAATATGGCTCTATGGACGGACTTTATGAGCATATTGACGAGCTTAAGAAAAGCAAAATGAAGGATAATCTTGTGGAGTTTAAAGAACAGGCATATCTTTCTAAGGAGCTTGCGACTATTAAGCTTGACTGCGAGCTTGATGCGGATATATCGAAGATGACCTATAGCGAGGCCTTTAATAAGAATTCCTATAAGCTTTTTTCTGAGCTTGAATTTAAGAGCCTTCTTGGAAGATTTGACGATAGTGAGAAGATGGCTTCTGAGCTAAGATTTGAGATTAAATTAGTAGATGATTTAACTTCATTTAATAAAATATTTGATAGAGAATTTACGGGCTTTGGATTTTCGTTTATAGAAAATGTAAATGAACTGCTCGGAGCATCAATATGCGATGATGAGAACAATGTATATCTGGTAAGAATTGGTGGAGAAATATCAAAGGATTTGATTAATGGTAGGATAATATCATTGCTTAAGAACGGAAAATCCATATATTCACTTGATATCAAGAAGACGCTTGGAATAATTGATATAAGACCTGAATATAAAATCATAGATTGCAGTATAGGTGCATATCTTTTAAATCCATTAAAGGAGCATTATGACTATGATGATATTGCGCGCGAATATTTAGGAATTTCATTATTATCTGTAAAGGAACTTGTTGGAAAAAATGAGATAAATATGTTTTCCTTTGAGGATGAGAATATCAGTAAATATTTTGCTTATCGGTCGATTATTCCTTATATGGCAGGTAATATCGTTATAGAGAGGCTTAAGGCGGATGATATGTATAAGCTATATGAGGACATTGAGCTTCCATGTGTATTCTCATTGTATGAGATGGAGAAGAACGGTATAAGAGTAGATGCTGCCGCCCTTAAGGAGTATGGCGAGAGATTAAAAGAAAATATTGATAAGCTTACCAAAGAGATTTATGAACTTGCAGGTGAGGAATTCAATATCAATTCTACGAAGCAGTTAGGTGAGATATTATTCGAGAAGCTTGGACTAAAATCCGGCAAGAAAACCAAGACCGGTTATTCAACCAGCGTCGAGGTGCTTGAGAAGCTAAGAAATGAGCATCCGATTATTGATAAAATATTGGACTACAGGCAATTAACAAAGCTTAATTCCACCTATGTGGAGGGAATGTCAGCTTATATTATGCCTGACGGCAGGATTCACGGAACCTTTAACCAGACTGTCACGGCTACAGGCAGAATAAGTTCTACAGAGCCTAATCTACAGAATATTCCTACGAGACTTCCTCTTGGTCGTGAGATAAGGAAGGTATTTATACCAGAGGACGGATATGTATTTCTTGATGCGGATTATTCGCAGATAGAGCTGAGAGTCTTAGCACATTTATCTAATGACGAGGCACTTCTTAATGCATATAAGAAGGATACGGATATCCATACGGTTACAGCTTCAGAGGTCTTTGGAGTGCCGCTTGATGAGGTGGACAGTCTTATGCGAAGGAAGGCAAAGGCAGTGAATTTTGGTATCGTATATGGTATCAGCTCATTCGGACTTGGACAGGATTTGGATATATCAAGGAAGGAAGCCGAAGGATATATCAATAAATACTTTGAGACATATAAAAAGGTCAAGGAGTATCTTGATGATACAGTAGAATATGCAAAGGAACATGGATATTCAATTACGATGTTCAACAGGAGAAGACCTATACCTGAACTTAAGTCATCTAATTTCATGACAAGAAGTTTCGGCGAGCGCTGTGCCAAGAATTCACCAATTCAGGGAACGGCAGCCGATATAATCAAGATAGCCATGATAAATGTTGACAAGGAATTGAAGCGTAAGAATTTAAAATCAAGGCTTATATTACAGGTTCATGATGAGCTTTTAATCGAGACAAAAGAAGAAGAACTTGACGAGGTCAGGGAAATTCTTCTTGATAAAATGATGAACGCAACAAGTTTAAGTGTTCCTCTTGTTGTAGATATGCATGATGGCGGAAGTTGGTATGATGCTAAATAAATTTAACAACCAGACCGCTTACAATATGACAACTTCATAAGCAAACCGTATGGAAACGTCGGTACTTAGCGATTTGTATGGGAGAGGTAATTACCGATACCATACAAAGAGCTTAGTACCGCTATGTTGGAATTCGAGCGAGAGCGTGTTTGCGATGAAGTTTGTTATATAGTAAGTGGTCGTAAAGTTTACAGGAGATAATATGATTATACTTGGTATTACAGGTGGTGTTGGCTCAGGCAAGAGCAGAGTTTTATATGATTTGAAGGAAAATTATAATGCTTATATTGTTGAGGCAGACAAGCTGGCACATGAGCTTATGCAGCCTGATAAATCAATATATAATGAGATAGTTTCGACATTCGGAAGAAATGTTTTGGAGGAAGAAACTCCATATTATATCGACAGAGAAAAGCTTGGAAGTATTGTATTTAATGACAGTGAAAGATTAACAATCCTAAATGGTATAGTACATCCTCTGGTTAAAAAGGAGATTAAAAGACGGATTAATGAGGTAAGAGCAGGTGGGAAATACCGGCTTTTTGTAATTGAGGCTGCACTTCTTATACAGGATGGATATAATAGTATATGTGATGAGATATGGTATATATGGGTGGATGTGGAAGAGCGTATAAGGCGTCTGATGAAGCAGCGCGGATACACAAGAGAAAAATGTTTATCCATAATTGACAGTCAGGAAACGGATGAATACTATAAAAAATATGCAAATTACACCATAAATAATCAAAATAATTATGAAAATTCATCAAAACAACTAAAGGAAAGGTTGAATAAATTATTGTCTAATGGTATAATAAGCGAATAAGCATCGACATAATTAACAGATAAGCAATTGTATACTTGTATGCTAAATTGTTTATCTGTTAATTAGGGAGTGCAACATATACCGAGCAAATTGAAGATTTGCGAGGTAAACGATGCTTATTCGCATTATTTTATTTGTTCTTGACAGGAGGCACAACATGGCAGTAATGACAAAATATCCTGAACCTCTTATATTTGGTCTGGATATAGGTACAAGAAGTATAGTAGGAACTGTTGGCTATAAGGAGGCTGATAAGTTCAATGTTGTTGCAATGGCTGTCAAATTCCATGATTCAAGGTCTATGATAGATGGTCAGATACATGATATAAACAAGGTCAGTGACGATATTCTTTATGTTAAAAATTCGCTTGAAAAACAATTAGGTGGAAGAAAACTCCATGATGTATGTATAGCTGCTGCGGGACGCGTACTTAAGACAGCTATAGGTCATGGTGATTATGAGTTTGCAGAGAACACTGAGGTTACACAGGAATATATCCATTCCATAGACTTAATCGGAGTTGAAAAGGCACATGAGCTGGTACTTGAGCAGTTAAATGAGTCCAGCGAGGATACAAAATATTACTGTGTTGGTTATACAGTTATCAAATATTATCTTAATGACTATGAGATTCTTAATCTTGAGGGACATAAAGGTACTAAAATCGGTGCCGATGTCTTAGCTACATTCTTGCCTGAGGAGGTTGTGAGCAGCCTTTATACTGCTGTTGAGAAGGCGGGACTATATGTGGCTAATCTTACGCTTGAGCCTATAGCTGCAATAAATGTAGCCATACCGGAGAATTTCAGATTACTTAATATTGCATTGCTTGATGTTGGAGCAGGTACATCGGATATATGTATTACAAGAGATGGAAGTATCATAGGTTATGGTATGATTCCGTCTGCCGGAGATGAGATAACGGAAACCATTATCAAGAAGTATCTTGTTGATTTTGATACAGCCGAGAAGCTTAAGATGTCAAGCTCTAAGAAAAAGGCTATAACATATAAGGATATTATGGGAATATCGCATAAGGTTATGCCTGACGAGATACTCAAGACGGTTAATTCCGTTAAGGTAGAAATAGCTAAGAAGGTTGCCAAAAAGATTATTGAGCTCAATGGCGGTGTAACAGTAAGTGCGGTATTTGTAGTTGGCGGAGGCGGTAAGCTCGATGGATTTACCGATGAGCTTGCACACAATCTTAAGCTTCCTGCTGAGAGGGTGGCACTTCGCGGACAGGAGGTTATGAATAACATTAACTTCTATGTGGAGGATATAAAGAAGGATCCTCTTTATGTTACACCTATAGGCATATGTCTTAATTACTTCGATCAGAAGAATAATTTTATTTTTGTAAATGTAAATGGTGAGCGTGTAAAGCTATATAACAATGACAGGCTTACGATATTTGATGCTGCTGTCCAGTATGGTCTTCCTAATGAGAATTTGTTTCCAAAGCGCGGTAAGGATATGACCTTCAAAATCAACGGCAAATCAAGGATTGTCCGTGGATATACCGGTGAAGCGGCAGTTATAAGGAAAAATGGCGATATTGTCGGTATGAATTCAGTTATTGAGGCAAATGACAGAATAGAGATAGAAGAGTCGACAGCGGGAGAGCCTGCTGATATTTTGCTTGGTTCGCTGCCTGAATATGACGGCAAGCTTGACTTTATTGTAAATGATGTGAAGATTACTTGTCCTAAGTTCGCTGTTGTAAATGGCAACCCTGAGATTGAATCCTACAAGATAAAGGATGGAGATAATATTATAATGCAGTCTTATTATCTCTTAGAACAGCTTCTTACTTATATGGATGTTAAGCCTGAGGGAACGATATATGTAAATAACCAGAAGGCGAACATGAAGGATAAAATCTATGAGAACTTCGTTGTTTCGTGGAGTGATGAGGTAACCTATGATGACCTTCCGGAGGATAATGAGCCAAAGAAAAAGAAAAGCTCAAAGAATGATAGGATAAAGGGTATTATAGATAAAGGCAAAAAAGAAGATAATGGCAGTGAAGCTGCAACAGACGAGGCTGCCGTAGCCGATGAAAAGCCAGCCGAAATATTTGATATGCATATTATCATCAATAATCGTCCATATACACTAAGCGGTAAGAATGAATATCGTTTTGTGGACGCTATGGATGCGTGTGAGTTTGATATGTCTACCATGAAGGGAAGCAGCCTGGCAACTAAGGTTGATGGGTATCCTGCGAATTTTATAGATTTAATACATGAGGGTGCAAATATAGAGATTTATTGGGAGAAATAGATTTAGATGGGAGAAAATATTTTGAATAAATCAGATACAGATGAAGAGATTCAGAGTATCAATGATAAAATGAATAATTCAATTATATATAATCCGATTTTTCATAGAATAATTTATGTAGCGTGTATATTAAGCTCTATAATCTGTGCAGTTGGAAAAATCTCTAATGAAAGCAAAAATCCAAGCTTTAATGCTTATGAGGTATTTGTTGTTCTTTTGGTGTTATTTGTTATAGATTTTTTCCTGTACAGAATGAACTATTTTATGTCTACAAAGGTTTTTCTGGTGTTCAGATTCTGTGAGATATTACTGTTTGAGCTTATTATTGCAGTAATTGCTAATATTAATGTATTGGTTATGCCTCTTAGTGCCATGATTTTCCTTTGGGAGACAGAATATATATTATATGGTTCAGACTTTATGAAGGATAATATATTTACTCGAAGAATTGTAATTGCTATTCTAGCAATTATCTCGAGTGCATTAGGTGCGAATTACAGAGAAGAGGTAATCTGGACCTGCTTTATAGTTCTTCATATTGTCATTGTATGTGGAGTATATGCTATAGTCAATATGATTGTGGAGATTAACGACAGAAATGAAAAAAGAATATTCAAGCTTTCAAACGAGGTCGCTGATATTCAGGATGCGAACGAAAAGCTTATCGAATATCAGGAGAAAATCGAGACAATTAATGAGGAGATTAATTATCAGCGTATAGAGATGAAGAGGACTAATAACGAGCTTGAACAGGTTAACAAAGAGGTTGAGGCTCAGGCGGAGGTTATGAAATATATGTCCTCGACCTTCAGCGTACAGAAATGTGTTGATGTGCTTACGGATTCCATAATTGAAATGAGACAGCCAAAGCTCTGTGCTATATATACCGCTCCGGATGATTTTATAGACAAGTATGGAAATATTACTATCAAGACTAACTACACCTCTATTGAGAGAAGATTAAAAGAAGACTCAAAAGATTTATTTAAGCTTGCTAAAGATAATAAAGCCACTAGAATATATGTTAAGGATGAGCTTGAGCAGTTTGGATTTATAGGCAAGGCTAATATTAATTCAGTAGCACTGTTCCCTTTGGCTGAGGAGGAGGCTACATACGGCTTTATGATAGTTGCCTCTGACAGAGAGGATTTCTTTGACAAAGGTATAGCTTATTATGAGGGCTGTATAGCTGAGTTTAATATATCGGTTAAGAATACAAGACTTTATCTTATGATGCAGGATATGGCTCATAAGGATGGACTTACACATATCAACAATCGTATGTATTTTATGCAGCTTTTTGAAGCTACGGTAAATAAAGCAAAGAAAGAGAAGACACCGGTTTCGGTGGCGTTATATGATATTGATAAATTCAAATCCGTCAATGATACCTATGGACATTTAGCGGGGGATGAGGTAATCAAAATGGTTGCGTCAATAGGTGATAAATATGCAGAGGCTAATGACGGATATGTGGGCAGATATGGCGGAGAGGAATTCCTGATTGTCTTTCCTGATAAGGATAAAAATCAGGCATTATCCATACTTGAGGCTATGCATGAGGAGATTAAGAATACTGTAGTAAAATATGAAGAATATAATATAAATGTTAATGTATGTATAGGACTTACGGCATATCCTGAGATATGTGATGAGCCTTCACTGCTTATTAACAGAGCCGATATGGCTATGTACTATGGTAAGGAACACGGCAGAGGCCGTCTGGTTATAGATTCGCCTGAGATTGCGCAAGAAGATTAATGAAAAGGAGAAGGAAAGTTGGAGTTTATTGATAGAATAAAGCAAAGAGCAAAAGCTGATAAAAAAACAATAGTTCTTCCTGAGACTGCGGACATGAGAACGCTTATGGCCGCGCATAAGATACTTGAGGAGAATATTGCAAATATCATTCTTATTGGGGATAAGGCAGATATTTTAAAAAGGGCAAAGGAACATAATCTGGATATAGTCGGGGCAAAATTCGTTGATCCGTATGATTGTCCGAAGCTTAATGACTATGTTGCACTTTTGGTTGAGATAAGGAAGAAAAAGGGAGTTACTCCTGAGGAGGCTAAGGAGCTGTTGCTTACAAACCTTCTATACTTCGGATGTATAATGGTTAAGGCGGGAGATGCAGACGGTATGGTAGCCGGAGCGGTTAATTCTTCTGCAAATGTTTTAAGAGCTGCCTTACAGATATTAAAGACTGCACCTGATACCAAGCTTGTATCAGCATTTTTCCTTGTTGTTGTGCCTGATTGTGATATGGGCGCTGACGGAACCTTTATATTCTCTGATGCAGGACTTAATCAGTTCCCGAATGCACAGGAATTAGCAGCTATAGCTGAAAGCTCGGCTAAATCCTTTGAGCTTTTAGTTGAAAAGGAGCCTGTAGTTGCCATGCTTTCACATTCGACTAAGGGAAGTGCGAAGCATCCTAATGTAGATAAGGTCGTAGAGGCAACTAAGATTGTTAATGCTGAGTGCCCTGATTTAAAATGTGACGGTGAGCTGCAATCTGATGCCGCTATAGTGCCTGAGGTTGCTGCCTCGAAGGCGCCGGGAAGTACTGTGGCAGGTAAGGCAAATGTGCTTATATTCCCTGATCTTGATGCAGGAAATATCGGATATAAGCTGGTTCAAAGACTTGCCAAGGCAGATGCCTACGGACCGATAACTCAGGGTATTGCAAAGCCTGTAAATGATTTATCAAGAGGCTGCTCGGCAGATGATATCGTAGGTGTTGTTGCCATAACGGCTGTACAGGCACAGGCTATGAATTAATTTAAGAGAGGATACATATATGAAAATATTAGTTATTAATTGCGGAAGCTCGTCGCTAAAATATCAGCTTATAGATTCTGATACTGAGCAGATGCTTGCAAAGGGAATATGTGAGAGAATAAAGATTAACGGGTCATTTATAACACATCAGACTACAGGCAAGGATAAGGTTACAACCGAAGCCCCTATGCCGGATCATAGTGCGGCTGTCAAGCTTGTTATTGATAATCTGATTAATGAAAATACAGGTGCAATAAGCTCATTGTCCGAGATAGATGCTATAGGACACAGAGTTGTGCATGGTGGAGAAAAATTCGCATCATCCGCTAAGATAGACGATGCCGTGATAGCAGCTATAGAGGAATGTTCAGAGCTTGCACCGCTACATAATCCTGCTAATCTCATAGGAATCCATGCGTGTGAAGAACTTATGCCGGATGTACCTCAGGTGGCAGTCTTTGATACGGCTTTTCATCAGACTATGCCGGATTATGCATATATCTATGGTATCCCATATGAATATTATGAGAAATATAAGATAAGACGTTACGGATTTCATGGTACAAGCCACAGCTTCGTATCTAAGAGAACTGCTGAGGTTATGAACAGGGAAATTAAGGATACTAAGATTATAGTATGCCATTTAGGAAGCGGTTCAAGTATATGTGCTGTAGATGGTGGAAAATCTGTAGATACAACTATGGGATTTACACCTCTTGAGGGTATTGCGATGGGTACAAGAAGCGGTAATATTGACCCTGCGATAATAGAGTATATAGCTAATAAAGAGAATAAAAGCATATCGGATATTATGAATATTCTTAATAAGGATTCAGGTATGTATGGAATATCCGGCAAGTCCAGTGATTTCAGAGATTTGGATGAGGGAATTGCTAACGGAGACGAGAGATGCAGAATCGCAGTAGAGGTATTTGCTTATCAGGCGGCTAAGTTCATAGGCGGATATGCGGCGGCTATGAACGGCGTTGATGCTATTACATTTACGGCGGGTGTCGGAGAGAATAACAAGACTGTAAGAAGTCTTGTCTGCGAGAGACTTGGATTCCTTGGTATTAAGCTTGATGATGAGGCTAACTCTAAAAGAGGTGAGGAAGTACGCATATCAACTGAGGATTCAAGGGTTGCAGTATATGTAATACCTACAAATGAGGAGCTTGCAATCGCAAGAGAGACAGCGGCTCTCGTATAATTTGCATAAAAAATAAAAAATTAGTTGACAATATAATCCAAAATTTGTATAATACCTAAAGTGTGATTTTTAAGGAGGTGTAAAACCGTGGGAGCAATTTGTCCAAAGAACAGAACTTCAAAGGCAAGAAGAGACAAGCGCAGAGCTAACTGGAAGATGAGTGTACCCGGATTAGTAAAGTGCAGCAAGTGTGGAGAGCTTATGATGCCACACAGAGTATGCAAGGCTTGTGGTTCATATAATAAAAAGGAAATCGTTAAGGTTGGTTAATATATAATCAATATTAGAGATTTGACATTAATAAAAAGATATTAAGCTTAATTTGTTTAATATCTTTTTTATTTTGTCAATTGTTGACTATTTGGCCTTGAAAGGCTATAATATCTTGGTATGTTTATGTTTAAATGTAGGATATTTTATATACTTATGTACGGTATATTCTACAGCGTTGATTAATAAGGAGATATAATATGGACAGAATGAAGATTACTATAGATACACTTGGAGGAGATAATGGTAGCGAGCCTATGGTACAGGGAGTATCGGAAGCTCTTAAGCTCCATGATGACTTTGATATTATTTTAGTTGGCAATGAGCAGGAGTTAAAGCCACTTGTCAAGAAATACGAATGTGATGAGAACAGGGTTTCAATAATTAATTCGACTGAAATTATTACCTGTCATGATGCACCTGTTGATGCGATAAGAAAGAAGAAGGATTCATCACTTGTAGTAGCTCTTAATACAGTCAAGGATGGCTCGTCACAGTGCTTAATATCCGCAGGTAATTCAGGTGCAATATTAGCAGGAGGACAGTTCATAGTTGGTCGTGCCAAGGGTGTAAGGAGAACACCGCTTGCACCGCTTATTCCGACCAAGAAAACAGATGCACTTCTTATTGACTGCGGTGCGAATGTAGATGCAAAACCGGATGTATTGGTTCAGTTTGCCAAGATGGGCTCGATATATATGGAAAGTATAGTCGGAGTTAAGAATCCGAGAGTCGGAATTATTAATATAGGTACAGAGGATGAGAAGGGTAATGCTCTGGTTAAGGAGACCATACCACTTCTTAGAGAGTGTAAGGATATTAATTTTGTAGGAAGCATAGAGGCAAGAGATATACCTGAGGGCAAGGCTGATGTACTTGTATGTGAGGCATTTACAGGCAACTGTCTGCTTAAGTTCTTCGAGGGTGTGGGTTCTATGTTCCTTGCTGAGATAAAGGGCACTCTTATGTCTAACTTTAAGACTAAGATAGGTGCACTTCTTATTAAGTCCAAGCTTACTGAACGTTTTAAGAGATTTAAGGCAGATGACAAGGGTGGAGCACCGCTTCTTGGATTAAAAGGACTTGTAGTAAAGATACACGGCAATTCCAAGAATACTGAGGTAAGAACTGCTATAGAGCAGTGCAGAAACTTCATTATTAATGATGTAAACGGCAAGATTGTTGCTGCATTTGAGGGTGCAAATGATAAAGAATAGGACTGCATATTATTTAAGAATGGGATATGTATAATGAATAATTATTCAGAATTGGAAAATCTAATTGAATATAAATTTAAGGATATTTCACATCTTGATACTGCATTTACCCACAAGTCCTATACAAATGAGATTATGGTAGGTAAGCGTGAGTCTTATGAAAGATATGAGTTTTTAGGTGATGCGATACTTGAATATGTAGTAAGCGATTATCTTTTTACAGAATATCCTGATATGTCGGAGGGTGACTTGACTAAGCTTAGGGCAAGTTTGGTATGTGAATTCACTCTGTCGAAGATTTCGAGAGATTTAAGACTTGGTTCATATGGATATTTCAGTAAGGGTGAGAAGAATACCGGAGGTCAGAACAGAGATTCAATACTTTGTGATATGTTTGAATCTCTTATCGGTGCAATGTATATTGACGGAGGTATAAAGGCGGTACAGGGCTTCATTAGGAAATATCTGCTTACGGATATTGAGCATAAGAAGTTGTATTATGATTCCAAGACTAAGCTTCAGGAGGTTTCACAAAAAGAGGATAAGACACTTAAGTATAATCTTTTAAGTGAGGATGGACCGGAACACGATAAAACATTTTATGTGAATGTCTCGCTTGGAGATGAGATAATTGCGGAGGGCAAGGGACATTCCAAAAAGACAGCAGAGCAGACTGCTGCATTTAATGCGTTAAAGAACTTAGGAGTAATATAGATTTATGTATTTAAAAAGTATAGAGGTATATGGCTTTAAGTCATTTGCCAACAAGATTTTATTCAAATTCAATAACGGTATAACAGGTATAGTCGGACCGAACGGATCGGGTAAAAGTAATGTCGCAGATGCGGTAAGGTGGGTGCTTGGAGAGCAGAGTGCAAAGCAGCTTCGTGGTGCTAAGATGGAGGATGTTATATTCTCCGGAACAGAGATGAGGAAGCCACAGGGTTCCGCCTATGTCGCTATTACCTTAGACAACAGCGACCACAGCCTGCCTATAGATTTCAATGAGGTAACTGTAGCAAGACGTGTATATCGTTCGGGTGAAAGTGAATATCTGATAAATGGTGTGGTAAGCCGTCTTAAGGATGTTAATTCGCTTTTCTTTGACACTGGTATAGGTAAAGAGGGATATTCTATAATCGGTCAGGGACAGATAGAGAGGATATTAAGCGGTAAGCCGGAGGAAAGAAGAGAATTATTTGACGAGGCAGCCGGTATAGTAAAATATAAGAAGAACAAGCTTGCGACAGAGAAGTCTCTGGAGAAGGAAAGAGAGGATTTGTCGAGAGTAAATGATATACTCGGAGAGCTTGAGAAGCAGGTCGGACCACTTAAGGAGCAGTCTGAAACTGCAAGACGCTTCATGATATATAAGGATGAATTAAAGAAGCTTGATATTAATGCTTTCCTTCTTGATGCAGATAACACCAAGGAGCAGATGCAGGAATACGAGAAGAACTTAAATATTGTAGAAGAGGATGCGGTAAAGCTTCGTGAGGAATTCGATCAGGCTAAGGAAGAATATGAGAGAATTGAGAATGAATTAAATACATATAACGAGGCAATTGACGATACCAAGAATGAAATACATGAGAAGAAGCTTTTAAACCAGAAATATGATGGTGAGCTTAATCTCTTAAAACAGCAGATTGAGTCATACAAGGAAAGCAAGTCTGATGTATTAGAGCAGATTGAAAAAGGAAATGCAGAGGTTACAAGTCTCAAGGCTGAATTAGCCAAGCTCTATGAACAAAAAAGCGAGGCTGATGAGAAGCTTGACAGCTCTGATGATGTATTAGAAGAGGCAAAGGTTGAATACGAGAAGCTCAAAAATGCCATAAGCTCCAAGGAACAGGAAATTGAAGATTCCAAGAGTGACATTATCGAGTATCTTAACGAAGGCGGTAATTTAAAAGCTAAGGTTGGCAGATATGACACTATGCTTGAGAATATCAACCTTAGGAAGAGTGAGTTAAACCACAGATTTCTTGAGCAAAAAAGCGAGGAACAAAAGTATAATAGCGAGAAGGAAAATCTTGAGAAAAGTCTAGCTGATATGGATAAGGAGCTTGAAGAAAGTAACCTTGGCTATAATGACATTGTCGCCAAAATGGATGATAATGCCAAGAAGCAGGCTGAGCTTTCAGATAATATTAAGCAGTATAATACGCAGATAGTTTCTCTTAGCTCCAAGAAAGAGGCATTAAGAAACCTTACGGAAAGATACGACGGTTATGGCAACAGCATCAAGAGGATTATGGAGCAGAAGACTAATAATCCTAAGATTATAGGTGTTGTTGCAGATATTATTGATGTGGATAAAAAATACGAGACAGCCATAGAGACTGCATTAGGCGGAAGCATCCAGAATATTGTAACTGAGGATGATGCTACTGCCAAGAGGATGATAGAATATCTAAAATCCAATAAATTCGGTCGTGCTACATTTTTACCTTTGAATTCTATAGTTGAAAGAGGCAGTATAAATAACGATGCTTTAAGAGAACAGGGAGTAATAGGCAGTGCTGCATCTCTTGTAAAATGTGACAGTAAATATAATTCTGTTGTTAATCATCTATTGGGTAGAATTATAGTTGCAGATAATATTAATAATGCGATAAGTCTTGCAAGAAAGTACAAGCAGAGCTTAAGAATTGTTACGCTTGAGGGAGAGCTTATTAATCCGGGTGGAGCGATGACCGGTGGTGCATTTAAGAATTCTTCTAATCTGCTCGGAAGAAAGCGTGAGCTTGATGAGATTACAGAAGAGATTGAAAAGCTTAAGACATCACTTTTAGATGCACAGAATCAGATTGAGGAGCTCACTAAGGAACGTGATGTATTAAGAGTTGACAGAGAGAAATATTTTGAGAATATCCAGAATATCACGATAAGAAGGAATACCTATGAGCTTAACCTTACTCAGACTGAGGATAGATTGTCTGAGATTGAGAAAGCATTTGCAGGCATAAGCCGCGAGAATGATGATATTGCCAATCAGATTAAGGATATTAATGCTAACAAGCAAGAACTTATTAATAACAATAACGAGCAGGAAAAGGCTATCAAGGAGCTTGAGAACAGGATAAATCAGTTGGAGGAGGAGCTTGTATCAGACAGGGAGAAGCTTGAGGCTTCATCAGAGGATATTAACAGACTTAATATAGAATTTAACTCTGTGAAGCAGCAATATGACTTCATATTACAGAATGTCACAAGAGTTAAATCGGCTGAGAGAGAGGCATCAGAGAATATTGCCAATCTTAAGACTAAGCTTGGAGCGAGTGAGGAAAGGGTTTTAGAACTTACCAAGTCGGTCGAGGATACGAACAAACTTCTTGAGGAGAACAACAGAATAATAGGCATCAAAGAGCAGAAGCTTATTGAATATAATGACAAGAAGAATTCTCTTAATGACAGCCATAAGGATTTCTTTAATAAGCGTGAGGCTTTGTCAGAGCAGATAAACGGACTTGACAAGTCTGCATTTAAAATTAATTCTTCTATAGAGAAGTTATCCGAGCAGAGTGAGAACCTGAATAATTATATGTGGGAGGAATACGAGCTAACATATAATTCGGCTGTAGAGTATCGTGATGATAAATTCACTGATATAAAGGAATTAAAGCGTGAGATATCCGCTATTAAGAATAAGATTAAGGCACTTGGCCCTGTAAATGTCAATGCGATAGAGGATTACAAGCAAGTATCTGAAAGATATGAATTCCTGAAAAATCAGCATGACGATATAATTAAGGCGGAGGCTAATCTTGTACAGATTATAGAAGAGCTTGACAGGGCTATGAAGGAGCAGTTTGCAGAGAAGTTCAAGGATATTAGGGTTATGTTTGCATCTGTATTCAAAGAGCTTTTCGGCGGTGGTAAGGCTGACCTTGAATTAGTTGACGAGGAGGATCTGCTTGAGACAGGTATCAAGATTATCGCACAGCCTCCGGGAAAGAAACTACAGAATATGATGCAGTTATCCGGTGGTGAGAAGTCTCTTACAGCCATAGCTTTGCTTTTTGCAATTCAGAGTCTTAAGCCGTCGCCATTCTGTCTTTTGGACGAGATTGAGGCTGCACTTGATGATTCTAATGTTAAGAGATTTGCAAAATACTTAGACAAGCTTACTAAGGATACACAGTTTATTGTAATAACTCATAGAAAGGGAACAATGGAGGCGGCTGATATACTCTATGGTATTACCATGCAGGAGAAGGGTGTGTCTACACTTGTTTCTGTCAATATGATTGAAAGTGAGTTGGATGATTAAATGGTTATAGCTATAGGTTGTGAGATGACCTTGTACCTGCTTATGAATCATCACAGTCACAAGGTCATCGCCAAAGATTGTAAAAACATATTTTATATGGAGATGTTATGATTGGAAATTTCGAACTAAAAGGAAATGTGCAAGGAGCTATAAGGTCAGATGAAGATATGAAGCTTATAGATAAAAAAGTTGCAGATAATGCATTTAAATGTTATAAAAAGAGAATTGATGTTTATTTGAAAGATAAGGGATTTGCTAAATATAAAACAAACTCGTTTGTAAGAATAAATTCTCTTGATGTTTTGGAATATATTGATTTGCAAAAGGATAGATACGGTTCTAAGACTTTTACAGTAAACTATGCATTAATTGCACTTTATGTTCCTCATGATTTTCTATCTTTTGATCTTTGTGATAGACTTGGAATGCTTATATGTGGTAAAGATGTATGGTGGGATTATGCAGAAGATAGTATTGCAGAGGTTAGTTTTCAAAATGTCATAGATGCATTAGATGAATATCTTATGCCATATTTTGAACAACATTCATCAAAGGAAACATTAAAGCAAGAATTACTAAAATTAAAAAGTATACGCGAACAATATGGAGGAAGATTATCAAATGATCAACAAGCGTGGCTAAATGTAATTGATAAAAATTTGGATAATAGTGAGATTATTAAGAAAAACATTGAAGTATTTAAATTGCCGTCTCGTATAGTAAGATAAATGGTTTAAATTGCTTATAGATATAGTATTTGAAGTGTAAATTGATAAAGTGTAAGTTGGGAGGGGTTGTATGTTTGGATTTGGAAAGAAGAAAAAGGAAGAAGAAAACATCACAAGCGATTATGATTTATTGAACAGTAATGATAATACAGAAGAAGTTTATGATGATTTTGGTAATCCGAAATATTTAAAAGATGGTGAGGACTCTTTTTTAAACGGTACGGATGATGGAGATATTGAGTCAGAAGAGTATTTAGAAGAGGAAGAAGCTGTAACGGAAGAGTATCATCCGGAAGATTTTATAAATGATGATAGTGAAAATTCAGATATTAATGAGGAAGAGCCTGAGAAGAAGAAAGGTTTTTTTGCGAGACTTAAGGAGGGCTTGACTAAGTCGAGAAATAGTTTTGCCGAGAGCTTTTCCAATCTTTTCAAGGCTAATGAGATTGACGATGATTTCTATGACGAGCTTGAGGAAACTCTGGTTATGGCTGACCTTGGCGTTGAGACTACAGAGAGAATCATTGATGACTTAAAGGATAAGGTCAAGGAACAGAAGATTAAAGAAGCAGAGGCTTGTAAACAGCTTATTGTAAATATAATAAGAGATCAGATGTCTGTTGATGACAATGCCTATGATTTTGAAGATAAGAAGACAGTTGTACTTGTAATAGGTGTAAATGGTGTCGGTAAGACAACCTCTATAGGTAAGCTTGCAGCACAATACAAGAAGCGTGGCAAGAAGGTGCTTATGGCTGCGGCTGATACATTCAGAGCGGCGGCTATTGACCAACTTAAAACCTGGTCGAATCGTGCGGGTGTTGACATTATAGCACAGGGCGAGGGTGCCGATCCGTCGGCTGTCGTATATGATGCCGTATCGGCAGCAAAATCAAGGAATACAGATATATTACTTATTGATACAGCGGGAAGACTTCATAACAAGAAAAACCTTATGGACGAGCTTGCAAAGATGAGAAGGGTTATATCCAGAGAATATCCTGAGGCAAATGTCGAGTCGCTTATTGTACTTGATGGTACCACAGGTCAGAATGCATTAGAGCAGGCAAGACAGTTTAGCTCTGTCACAGAGATAAATGGTATAATAATTACCAAGCTTGACGGTACAGCTAAGGGTGGTATAGCCATAGCTATACAGTCTGAGCTTAATGTACCGGTTAAGTACATAGGTATTGGCGAGCAGATTGATGATTTACAAAGGTTTAATCCTACAGATTATGTAAATGCCTTGTTCGCAGACTTTGATGTAAAATCGGATATTGAGATTATAGTTGACAATGATATAGAGAAAATCGAGAATGATGATGACCTCTTCGATGTATAGCAGGGAAAGCAGGGCGTATTTGTATGAGCGTACATTTGACGAGCTAAGGTCATTGAACCGACAAGTAAGATGATATAAGGAGATGTAATTAAAATGACACTTGATAAATTCGAAAAAGCATATGAGATAGTAAGTAAGGTGGTTCATCCGACACCACTTATAGAAAGTGAATTTTTCTCACAGCAATGTGGGAATAAGGTTTATCTTAAGCCTGAGAATATGCAGCTTACGGGTGCGTATAAGATAAGAGGCGCTTATTATAAGATAAGCACACTTACGGATGATGAGAGGGAAAGAGGGCTTATAACTGCCTCGGCAGGCAATCATGCACAGGGCGTTGCCTATGCTGCCAAGGCTTATGGAGTTAAGGCAACTATAGTTATGCCTACCACAACACCTCTTATAAAGGTAAATAGAACTAAGTCATATGGTGCAGATGTTGTACTCTATGGCGAGGTATACGATGAGTCCTGTCAGTATGCGCTTAAATTAGCGGAGGAAAACGGATATACCTTTGTTCATCCTTTTGACGATTTGGATGTCGCTACAGGTCAGAGTACAGTGGCTATGGAGATTATCAAGGAGCTTCCGTTTGCAGATATTATCTTAGTACCTGTAGGAGGAGGCGGACTTGCGACAGGAGTGTCAACACTTGCCAAGACTCTTAATCCAAATATAAAGGTAATCGGTGTCGAGCCACAGGGCGCAGCCTGTCTTAAGGTATCATTGATTAACAATGAGGTTACAACTCTTGATGTAGTTGATACTATAGCAGACGGAACTGCTGTTAAGACTCCGGGTTCGAAGATATTCCCTTATCTTAAGGAAAATCTTGACGACATAATAACCGTCGAGGACAGTGAGCTTATAGTCGCTTTCCTTGATATGCTTGAGAATCACAAGATGCTTGTTGAGAACAGCGGACTTCTTACCGTAGCTGCACTAAAACACCTTGAACCTAAGGGACAAAAGGTTGTAAGCATATTAAGTGGTGGAAATATGGATGTCATAACATTCTCATCGGTTGTACAGCATGGACTTATCGCAAGAAGCAGAATATTTAATGTATCAATTCTTCTTCCGGATAAGCCGGGTGAGTTACAGAATGTTGCTGCAATTATAGCTGAGCTAAAGGGTAATATAATCAAGCTTGAGCATAACCAGTTCGTAACAATTAATCGTAATTCTGCGGTTGAGCTGGTAATTACCATAGAGGCATTCGGACCTGAACACAAGGAAGAGATACTTTCAGCTTTAAATGACAGAGGCTACAGACCTATTGAGAAGAAACCAAAGGCGATATTTTAATGATTGAATTAGCTGTTGATGTAGGAACAACAAATATTAATATGGCTTTTTATGATACTGATAAAGATAGTGTCATAGCTTATTATGATATGCCCAACAGGCAGTCGTTATATGGCAGAGATGTGATAAATCGCATACTTACTGTTACGCGTGATAAGAAATTTCTATCAGTTATGAAGGATATGGTTGTATCCGATATGGCTGAAGCAATATTAAGTGTATCGAAGGAGAATGGATTTAGTGCTGATGATATAAGCTTGATATGTCTGTCGGGAAATACAACCATGATAAGTATATTGCTTGAATATGACATAGAAAGCTTAGGTATAAGTCCGTATGAACACATACTTGATAAATCCGTGATTACATCTGCCGAAGAATTATTCAGGGACAAATGCATGGTAAAGCCTGACTGCAAGATTATACTTACAGGATGTGTGAGTGCATTTATAGGCGGAGATATATTGTCCGGAGTTATGTATCTGAAATCTTTTAATTTTGATTATAAATATAATTCACTTCTTATAGATTTGGGAACTAACGGCGAACTTGTGCTTAATGCAAAGGGAAAATTATTTGCGACATCTGCAGCATGTGGTCCTGCCTTTGAAATGAGCTTAAAGAGGCAGGGAGTATATGGCTCATCAGCGATTGATGCAGTAGCACTTGGTGTTAAAGCCGGGCTAATCAGTAAAGAAGGCTCACTCAAGGAGGATTATCTTGAAAACGGTGCCAAGATAGGCAATGTACATCTTACATCAGATACTATAAGAGAGATACTTCTTGCGAAGGCTGCTATTGTAACAGGCATAGAAGGACTTATTGATAGAGCTCAAATATCGTATGATGAAGTTGATAATATTTATATAGCAGGCTGCTTTGGTAATTATCTTAATATGGATAATGCTGTATATATAGGACTTATTCCTAAGAATTTCAAGGACAAGGTAAGTGTAATAGGTAATTCATCCTTAAAGGGTGCACTTATGCTGTTAAATAATTATAAACTAATTGATGAAATGGATTTGCTTAGCGATAAAATTGAGGTTTTGCAGCTTGTAAATATGGAGAATTATCAGGATATGTTACTTAAAAATATGATTTTAAGAGAAGTATGAGCAGTTTGATAATATTATTTATACCGCTTAAATAGCATAAAAATATTTATATTGGAGTAAATATGAAGATTATGACTATAGCAAGTGGCAGTAGTGGCAACTGCACATTTGTAGGGACAGATAAGACATCGGTACTTGTGGATGTCGGTGTAAGCAGAAAGAAAATAGAAGATGGACTTAAATCCGCTGATATGACCTTCGGGGATATTGACGGTATTCTGATAACACACGAGCATATTGACCATGTCAGAGCACTTGGTGTTATATCAAGAAAGAATGAAATACCAATATATGCGACACATGAGACCTGCTGTGAGCTGTCTCATATGTCTGCGCTTGGAGATTTTGATGTAAGCCTTTTTAATCCTGTTAAACCTGATGAGGATTTTTACATAGGTGATATAAGAGTGGAGGCACATTCCATATGGCATGATGCGGTTGACCCCGTTTGTTACAGTATGTATAATGATTCCAAAAAAATATCTATTGCGACGGATATGGGGGATTATGATGATTATTTAATAGATGCCCTTATGGACTCCGATGCACTTATGATAGAGGCTAACCATGATATAAGGATGCTGGAATGCGGTACATATCCTTATGAATTAAAAAGAAGAATACTCGGTAAATACGGACACCTATCCAACGAGGCAGGAGGAAGACTGTTAAAGAGTATTTTAAATGAACATATAAAGGTGTCATTTTTAGGACACTTAAGCAAAGAAAATAATTATCCGGAGCTTGCTTATGAAGCTGTGAAATTAGAGCTTCAGGATAATCCATATACAAAGGATGTAAGAGATTTTAATTTGCGGGTAGCCGACAGAGATGCCGCAAGCGAATTAATTGAAATATAGGAGCAGTGCTTATGCTGCAAAGCAGCATAACTTCAAATGCACTGCGACGACTTGCCGCCGAACGAAGGTGAGGGGGCG
>JAFVBE010000027.1 GCA_017480195.1 Lachnospiraceae bacterium | reverse complement strand
TGGAAACAATCTAATCTAGTTTTGATTAATTAACTTATATATGTTATTAGGTAAGATAAAAATATTACTTTGATTAATAACTAACACATCAATCAATTATTTTTTTCAAAAGTTGGTCTCACATCATTGACTAATGTACATCACAGGCTATTTTTTGATTTTTGTTTTATTGCCGGGCATACATCGGCTAATACGCATTCCTCACACTTGGGTCTTCTGGCTATGCAGATTTTTCTTCCATGTGCAATAATCTGTATATTATACAGTATCCACTGCTCTTTAGGCAAAACCTTCATCAAATCATATTCAATCTTCACAGGGTCCTGTTCTTTGGTAAGACCAAGCAGATTAGATATTCTTTTTACATGAGTATCAACAACTATACTCGGCTCATTGAATATGTTGCCGCGTATTACATTTGCCGTCTTTCTTCCGACTCCCGATAGTCTTGTCAGTTTGTCTATATCCGACGGCACCTCTCCGCCATACTCATCTATTACCTGATTCGCACAAGCTATTATATTCTTCGCCTTATTCTTATAAAAGCCTGTTGAATATATGTCTTTCTCAAGCTCTTTTTGCCTTGCCTTCGCAAATGCATATACATCAGGATATTTTACAAATAAATCCTTCGTCACCATATTGACTCTGTCATCTGTACATTGTGCGCTAAGTATTGTGGCGACCAGAAGCTGCCATGCGTCAGTATGGGTAAGATAGCACCTGCCGTCTGTTCCGTACTCTTCATTCAGTATTCTTATAATTTCATTTACCCGTTCTTTCTTAGTCATATTTTATCCTATCCATATAAATACATAAAACATCAGACTTCGCTATTTTTATGTCCCTTCAGTCTTGTATCTGCCCAGCAAGATAATTAATAAACTGCTGTGCTGTCCTGCCCGATATACCGCCATGCGACAGCTCCCATTTGTTAGCTTCCTCACACAGCTCCTCCTCAGTCAACTTTATCTCAGGATAACGCTTCGCAAGCTCGGTAACTATAGTGTTAAACTCTTTCTTTGACGGCTTGGAAAAGCTTATAGTAACGCCAAATCTATGAACCAAAGAAAGCTTCTCCTGCATAGTATCTGACTTATGCATACCATTATCCATCTCCACATCATCACGATCATTCCAGGTTTCTTTGATGATATGTCTTCTGTTCGAAGTAGCATAAATAAGCACATTATCCGGTTTAGTCTCAAGACCGCCCTCGATAACCGCTTTGAGATATTTATACTCTATCTCGAAATCCTCAAAGGAGAGGTCATCCATATAGATTATAAACTTATAATTTCTGTTCTTTACATGCGATATAATCGCTGACAAATCCTTGAACTGATGCTTGTATATCTCAATCATACGAAGTCCCTGTTCATAATATTCATTTATAATGGCTTTGATACTGGTGGACTTGCCCGTTCCGCTGTCGCCAAACAAAAGGACATTATTAGCCCTTCTGCCATTTACAAAGGCTTCCGTATTCTCAATCAGCTTCTTCTTCTGTATCTCATATCCTATAAGGTCTGAAAGCATAACCTTCTCAGTATTATTGATAGCAATAAATTTTAAATCTCTGCCATCCTCATGACTTATGCGAAATGCCTTGTTAAGACCAAACATACCCACACCATAATGCTTATAAAAGCTTGTCATAATGTCAAATATCTCATCAACATCCGTCGCCTCACTTACACGATCACTTATAAACCTTACCTTCTCACTGACATTCTGGTTGTACATCTGCTCCTTCTTAGGTAGAGATTTGTAATTCGTAATCGTCGAAAAACAATCTATCCCAAGCTCAGATTCCAGCTTGGAAAAATCATAATGAAACAACCTGTCAAATATAGCATAATCATTTTTTGCAAATTTATTAACCGTTCCGTCACCTGCTCCAACCTTCTCACAGGTAAGCGTAAAGGAATTTTCATTCGTAATCAGATAAAATGCAAGGTAATCCTGCCACAGATTCCTGTTAAAGCCATAGCTTGTAGCTACATCAAGTATTCTCTTTATCTGACTGTAGATTCTGCTTACTATCGTAGCATCATCAGCAAGCTTATTATCCCTGTCGTGAAAAATCTCTGCCAGCTTATATAATATACTGTCTTCTTTCAAATCACGATACAGAACAAGACCTGAAATCTCCTTATACATATATATCACTCCTAAATCACCTTTATAAATGTGAACTACTTCATCAGCTTAATGTCTCCAATTATCGGCAAAGGATTAGTGTTATTATTCGCTGCTGATATTATGCCTGCTATAGCTGTAATAAATATAATGAGTCCAATCAAGCCGAAGACAATTGCTCCAAGTATCCTTATAATAGGTATCATACCAATTATACCACTTATCACACTACATATCGTACCACAGATATTAAGCACAAGTGCCTGATTGAGATGATGCTTCACGAATTCATCATCGGAATCTCCCATAACAATGGCTATAATCCAGCCTATCCATGTAATGTATGATACTATCCCTGCTGTTCTTGCGTTCATAATTAATCCCTCCTGATATTGTTATTCTATATAACTATTAATCAAAAAATACATATAGCTATTCTACCATTCAATTCCAAGAAATACAACAAAAACAGATTAAAAAAGCGATTGATATGATACCTCTTAAGTAGACAAGGTAAATAACCAAAATCTATTTAAGGGGTATTTTTATGTCCAGAAAATCTAAGTATTCTATAGAGCAACGAGTACAAGCATGTGAGGACTATCGCAATGGAACTCGTAGTTTA
>JAFVBE010000026.1 GCA_017480195.1 Lachnospiraceae bacterium | reverse complement strand
GCATTTTCGCCCCTCACCCCCGTCCCCAAGGGCAACACATCTCACCCCGTCCCCAAGGACAACTATACCCTCGAAAGCTGTATTCTCTTCTTGTCAAGGTCAACTCCGATTACGGTTACATCTACTATATCACCTACGGATACAACCTCAAGCGGATGCTTGATGTATTTTTTACTCATCTTGGATATATGCACAAGTCCGTCCTGATGTACTCCTATATCCACAAATGCTCCGAAGTCGATTACATTTCTTACTGTTCCTTTGAGCTGCATGCCTTCTGTTAAGTCCTTCATCTCGAGGACATCACTTCTTAAGATTGGTTTATCAAGTTCTTCACGCGGGTCTCTGCCGGGCTTTTCAAGCTCTTTTAATATATCAATAAGTGTCGGTTCACCAAGTCCGATTTCTTCGGCTGTCTTCCTTGTATCCTTAACCATATTTTTTATTGAACTTCCCTTTATGCCGCCTGTTTTAATATCCTCATCCGATATATTAAGCTTAGCCATAAGAAGCTTAGTCGCTTCGTAGCTCTCAGGGTGTACGCTCGTTGAGTCGAGAACCTCGTCTCCACCATTTATCCTCATAAAGCCTGCACATTGCTCGTAAGCCTTAGGTCCAAGCTTAGGAACCTTAAGCAGCTCCTTACGATTGTTAAATCTTCCATTGGTATCACGATATGAGACTATGTTTTTAGCTATAGGCTTACTTATGCCCGATATGTAACTAAGAAGCTGCGGTGATGCGGTATTTAAGTCAACTCCTACATTATTAACGCAGTCCTCAACTACAGCCGTAAGTGCATTATCAAGATTCTTCTGATTCATATCGTGCTGATACTGACCTACTCCTATGGACTTAGGGTCTATCTTGACAAGCTCTGCCAATGGATCCTGTATTCTTCTTGCTATCGACGCAGCACTTCTCTGCCATTCGTCAAAGTCCGGAAATTCCTCTGTAGCAGCCTTGCTCGCTGAGTATATGGAAGCCCCTGCTTCATTTACTATTACATATTTTATGTCTTTGTTAATCTCCTTAAGCAAGTCTACAATAAGAGTCTCAGACTCACGGCTTGCCGTACCATTTCCAAGTGATATGAGGGTAACCTTGTACTTATCAATAAGCTTCTTTAATATCTCCCTTGCTTCCTGCTCCCTCTTCTTACCCATAGTAGGATATATAATAACAGTATCCAATACCTTACCTGTCGCATCAACTATGGCAAGCTTACTTCCATGATTGTAGCCCGGATCCCAGCCAAGCACTGTATGTCCTGCTACAGGCGGCTGCATAAGTAGCTGATGTAAGTTTTTACCGAATACATTTATGGCTCCCTCCTCTGCTGACTCGGTAAGCTCATTTCTTATCTCTCTTTCTATGGATGGAGCAATAAGTCTCTCATAGCTGTCAGCGATTGCCTCCTCTATGTATTTTGCACTCTCGTGTTCAGGTCTGTATATAATGGTCTTATTCAAATATTTGATTATCTCCTCCACAGGCGCAATGATTTTTACGGTGATGAATTTCTCAGCCTCACCACGATTAATCGCAAGCACACGGTATCCTGTAAGCTTCTTTATATCATCCTCAAAATCATAATAAAGCTCATATACCGACTTAGCTTCGGCATCTTTGGCAGTTGATTTTAATACCCCTTTATCTTTAGTAAGCTCACGGATAACCTTTCTGTATTCTGCCTCATCAGCATAATTTTCGGCAAGTATATCCTTAGCTCCGGCTATAGCCTCCTCTGCGGTATTTACTTCCTTCTCCTCGGAAATGTATGCTGCCGCTTCTTCTTCAATAGTCTTCTTAGTCATCTGGAGTTGGATTATATTCGCAAGCCCTTCTAAGCCTTTTTCCTTCGCAATGGTTGCCCTTGTTCTTCTCTTAGGTCTGTATGGTCTGTATAAATCTTCAAGCACAACCATAGTCATGGCATCCTCTATCTGCTTTTTTAATTCGTCTGTGAGCTTGCCCTGCTCCTCGATAGTTGCAAGGATTGAAGCTTTCTTCTCTTCGAGATTTCTAAGATATGTAAGTCTTTCATCAAGACTACGGAGTTGTTCATCATTTAATGAACCTGTAACTTCCTTCCTGTATCTTGAAATGAAAGGTATTGTATTTCCTTCGTCTATTAATTCTATAGCTTTTTCTACCTGCCATTCCTTTAAATTAAGCTCGTCTGCTATTGTTTTTGAAATGTTCATATTATGTATCCTCTTTCCTATTTTATAGCTACGGTTGTGTGCAGATTATATATCTATCACAGGCACGCTCTCGCTACGATTCGCACGCAACGGTACTAAACTCTTTGTATATAATTTGAAATTACCTTTTTTACTTCGTAAAAGGAATTTCAAATTATATACAAATCGCTAAGTACCGGCGGCTCATAGTACCTGCTGATAGATATATAATCTGCACACAACCTGTATATTTTAAAATTTTAAATAATTATATATTATCTGCGTAAATTCATATACACAAATATATATTATTAAAAATATAAATACATAAAATTGACAGACTTCTATAGATATGCCCTCATATCTTGGATGAGATGGTCTTCTGAGTCTATCAGCTTTTGGGCTATGCGTTTTGATTTGTCGTCTGCGGCTTTGAATTCGTTAAGATATCTCTGCAATGATTTTATTCCCATGTTACAGCCTTCGGTTACAAGGTCTGCAATTGTATGGTCGCTGTCATCAAAGGCAACCTTAACATTGGTCTTCATCCATGACATTCCTTTAGCCATCGGGTTAGGATTTTTGCCGTCATCATGGTATTCCTTAAGAAGCTCTGTAGTATCTTTTTCTAAGTCGCGGCTTATCTCAAGTGTACGGTACATACACTCTGACATTTCTTTATTCTTAGTATATTTAAGCATTTCCTCAAGGCTGTCTATGCCCATTCTTATGCCTGCGTCACACTCACGCAATAATTTAATTGTATCATCATTAATCATAATATTTACCTCACTTTTCCTGTGATTTCTTGAGACGGTTGAATATGTTTGATAATCTATCGCAGGCACGCTCTCGCTAAGATTCGCACGCAGCGGTACTAAGCTCTTTGTCTGCAATCCGCATCCAAATCGCCAAGTACCGGCGGCTCATATTACCTGCTTATAGATTATCAAACATATCCAACCTTGCCAAGTTTATTAAAAAACTTCATCAACTAATAATCACATAAAATTAGTAATATTATGTGGCAACTATTATGATTTTATACTGTTTTTTCTTTTTCATGATGTACTGTGAAGTACCATTTTATAACCGCGGTTCCGATTATGATTATGTATCCGATTACACTTAAGTAGTCGGGAATCTGGTCTAAGAACAGGAAGCCAAATATCGCTGTAAATATTACGATTGAAAAATCATATACTGAGATTTCCTTCGCAGGTGCATTTGCATATGCTTTGGTTATAAATATCTGTCCACCTGCCGCCGCAAAGCCTGTGAGTATGAGAAAGCCCCATTGCTTTATAGTCATAGGTGAATAATTAAACAAAAGATACGGTGTAAGCATAAGTGTCGTAAAGCCTGAGAAGAACGCAACTATTATCATGCTGTTCTCACCGCGTATGCCAAGCTTTCGCACATAGGCATATGCAAGTCCTGCTCCAAGTCCACCCATCACTCCGGCAAGCGCAGGGATTACCTCAGAGGAAAATGTTGGTTTTACAACGAATAATGCCCCTGTAAACGCAGATATTACTGCAAGCCATTCGTATCTGTTGGCTATTTCCTTAAGTGCAAATATTGAGAATATGATTGCGAAAAAAGGCGACAACTTATTTAATATAGATGCGTCCGATATATGCATATGGTCTACGGCATAAAAATTACATACCATACCAAGTCCGCCGCTTATGGAACGGATTAGCAGATATTTGGTGTTGCCCTCACCTATCTTAAATGGTGTATGACTTTTTATTAATGTTCCTACAGCTATAATCAAAGCAAAAAAATTCCTGAAAAAACATTTCTGCAAGGTGGGCACATCGCCCGACAGCCTTATAAATAAATTCATAAGAGCAAAACAGAATGCTGATGTAATTATATATATTACGCCTAATTTGTAATTGCTCTTTTTATCTACAGTATACAACCTCAACACTCTCCATAGCCTTGTTATAAAGTTCCTCTATCTTGCCCGTAAGAGCTTTCTCGGATTCAAGTATCTGTTCTAACTTAGGTCTTGTGACAGGGTGCTTGTCAACAAATATCGTACAACAATCCTCATATGGTAAAATCGAAGTCTCATAGGTTCCAATCATTTCGGATATATCTATAATCTCCTGCTTATCCATACCAATACATGGTCGAAATACAGGTATTTTATCTATCGCAGAATCTATGACAAGCAGGCTTTGCGTGGTCTGGCTTGATACCTGACCTATGCTTTCACCGGTTATTATACACTGGCAGTCCTCCTTTATCGCAAGCTCCTGTGCCACCTTGTACATATAGCGTTTCATGATGATTGTCAGTTCATCATGCGGACAGTTGTCATATATGCAAAGCTGTATATCTGTGAAATTAACAATATGAAGCTTAAGCACTCCCGAATACTGTGACACAATTCTTGCAAGGTCGATAACCTTCTGCTTGGCTCTCTCGCTCGTGTATGGAGGTGCGTTAAAATATACTGCCTCTATCTCAACTCCGCGCTTGGCTATCATATATGCTGCTACCGGACTGTCGATACCTCCTGATAAAAGAGCCATAGCCTTACCATTTGTGCCGACAGGCAGACCTCCCGGTCCGGGTATAACCTTAGAATATATATATGCGGCATTTCTTACCTCAACATCTATCACAACCTCAGGATTGTGCACATCAACACTAAGCTCAGGGAATTTATTCAGTAAATCTGCACCCAAGTCCGCATTAAGCTCCATAGATGACTTAGGATAGGTCTTGTCATTCCTTCTTGCATGACATTTGAATGAAAAGTTTTTTTGTTTATATTCGTTATCAATATATTCAATTACAGCCTTCGAAATATTTTCGTAAGCGGTATCCTCAACAACCTTAACAGGACATATTCCGACTATTCCGAAAATCTGCTTAAGCACTTTTATGACATCATCGAAGTCGTAATCCGAAAATGCTTCGACATATATTCTTCCGTATTCACGCCTCACATCAAATTCTCCAAGCGGCTTTAAGCGATTGCGCATACGCTTGCACATAGCCTCCTCAAAGACATATCGGTTCTTGCCCTTCGTCCCGATTTCCGCATATTTTATAAGAAACATTTTGTACTGCATTTTTATCTCCTTCATAAACAATTATATTTTAAAATTTTGTTCAATTTTCAGAAGCTTCTGACAAATCTCATTTTTTCTTTCAATATTTATATCAATCTCATTCTGCTTTGTATTTATTTTTTCAATAATATCTTCAATCTCCTTGTCAATATTTTCTTTCTGAGCTTTAATTTGCTTAATTTTTATCCAGTTAGGAATGCATATAAATCCTGAAATAAGAATTATAATAATCGGCACGACCGCCAATATCAAAACTATTCTGGCAGGATGCTCCCCAAGTCCGATATTAACTGCTATAATAAGCTCTACAGCAAAAATCACAATAGCAATTATAACAGTGGCAAGAAACATAAACATAGGACTAAGCTTATTCTTTAATAAATCTTCTTTATACTTTAACGATTCCATCTGCGAGTTAAGGTGCTTTGCATTAGCTTCCCTGTCTCTTTTTTCTCTACGATAATTCTCTATAGCTTTTCTTGATTTGCTTATATCCTCTTCTATGTCAAATGCCTCTTTTAATTCATTAAAATACTCCTTATTCTCCGGCTCGCAGTTATCAACTGCATTTTTTATGCTTTCATAGGGAATGTTATCTATTGAATCAATAGCCTGTAAGTCCTTAAGTGATGATATATTGGCAGAGGCAAAAATACTTCCTCTTAAAGCCATAAAATTATGAGGCTCTTTACCAAGCAGGAACCTAAATGCCTCTCCTGCGGATTTGTATTCTCCGGCTGCAAGTGCCTTACAGCCCTTTTCAATTACATCATCCTCGCGAAAATATTCATAATCATAGGTCGAATTACAGAAAGGACATTCATAAAGCTTGCGTTCTTCATTTATTATCATTTGTCCACCACAGGATGGGCAGGAATGATTCATTACTGTCTCTGTCATATAAACATTTCCTCCAAAGTATAGAGCTTATTGCTTGCAAATATTTTTATAAATCGAAATCATAAGCTATCTTGTATACTTCTTAAGCATCGGTAAGAGTTCTTCAATTACTCCTACCGCATAGTCTACCTGTTCCATAGTATTATCCTCGCAGAAGCTGAAACGAAGCGTTGACTCAAGCCTATCCTGTGGAAGTTTTATTGCCTTAAGCACATTGCTTACATGAGGCTTGTTAGATGAACAAGCTGAGCCTGCCGATACATATATTCCCTTATCCTCAAGGGCATGCAGCATTACCTCGCTTCTTACGCCTACAAAGCTTATACTCATTACATGTGGAGCATCACCGGAATTATCATACACATTTTCAAGTGCAGTCACTCTTTCGATAAAGCTCTTTTTTAATGCTCTTATATGCTCCATCTTTTTCTCATTATCCTTATACATAAGCTCTGCGGCAAGTCCCATACCTGCTATGGCAGGTACATTCTCCGTACCTGAACGAAGTGCCTTCTGCTGACCTCCACCGTATATAATCGGTCTGATAAGCAGCTTATCCTTTATATAAAGTGCTCCCGAGCCTTTAGGTCCGTGTATCTTGTGCCCGCTAAAGCTCATCAGGTCAACTCCGAGTTTTTTCGGTGAGAACCTTAGCTTGCCAAACGCCTGGACTGCATCTACATGATATATTATACTCTCATTATAATCCTTAATAATTTTTGAAATCTCTTCTATAGGTTCTATGGTACCAATCTCATTATTGACATACATAGTTGATACAAGTATTGTATCCTCTCTTAATGCAGACTTTAATTCCTCAAGGTTTAAAATGCCATGCTCGTCCACACCTATGTATGTAACCTCATAGCCTTCCTTTTCAAGAAATTCCATAGTGGCACTTACCGAAGCGTGCTCTATACCGGAGCATATAATATGCTTACCCTGTCGTCTTTTAGCCATAGCAGCACCTATTATCGCAAGGTTATTGCTTTCGGTTCCGCCTGATGTAAATACAAGCTCCTTCTCCTGACACTTAATCTCCTTAGCAATTCTTGCTGTCGCTTCCTTTATGTACCTTTCGGCTTCTACTCCCTTCATATGAAGAGACGAAGGATTACCATAATCCTCCTCCATAATCTTAACCATTAAATCCTTAACTTCCGGAAACACTGCCGTTGTAGCAGCATTATCAAAATAACATTCCATAATAAAACCTCTTTATTCGTCTATTTCAAACATTATAATTGAAAGCGTCGCAAGCCCTGCTGTCTCAGTCCTTAAAATCCTGTTGCCAAGTGTAATACATTTTGCTCCTATACTTTCTGCATCCTCAACCTCTTCCTTTGCGAAGCCGCCCTCCGGTCCTATGAATATTCCAAGACTTCCTACATCTCTTATACTCTTTATTACCTCTCTCGAGTATTCCATACCTCTTGCTTCCTCATAAGGAATGATGTTCATATCAAGTGACTTGGAATAGCTCAAAGCTTCTTTAAAGCTCATAAAGCCCTTAACCTCCGGTATTATACCTCGTCCCGACTGTTCCGCCGCCGACTTCGCTATGGCATTATACCTCTCAAGCTTCTTGGCAGCCTTCTTCTCATCAAGCTTCACTATAGTCCTCTTGGTCATTACAGGAACTATCTCATATACCCCAAGCTCAACCGCCTTCTGTATTATAAGCTCCAGCTTATCCGACTTAGGCATCCCCTGAAATAGTGTAATCTTAACTTTAAGCTCTGCGGCATTCTTTATTACATCCTCTATGTCTGCCACGACACTATCCTGTGATATGCTGCTTATCCTGCACATATAGTCTGTACCCTCGCCGTCACTTACAGTTATGACTTCGCCCGTCTTAAGCCTGAGTACATTCTTTATATGATTGACATCGTTACCTGTTATGGTAATGGCTTTGTCAGCATTCATACATATGCTTTTCTCAACATAAAATCTTGGCATTATTCTATCTCATTTCTTATATTAATTATTTTAGGACAAATTGTCATAAGCGGCACCATACACGAATGACCGCCAAGCCAAAAATATGGCTGTTGAAAACAACAGCCATATTATAACACATATTATTTTAATTAAAAACATTTTATTTGTATATATTTCTACTCTGATTTTCTGGTATATTCATACACTGTTCCTGCGGGAACAAGTTCAGACTCGGATTCTGTAATTGTAAAGCTTATTCCATTATCCGTCTTTTTTAAAGTACCATAAAATCTTGAATGGTTATCAGTATAAACAGTTGCTGACGGGTTATCATCAAAAAATCCCTGATTTACACTAAGTCCATCTCCATCACGATTTACATTTGCCGCACCCGATATAGTTCTGTATATCGTGAACTCAAGAAAATATCCACCTGTCTGCGGGCTATCCTCAGTTATCGTAAGTGTACTTACTCCGTCAGAGACATCCACCCATTCACCCAGAAATATCTCGTCTGTATCACTGTAATCTATCGCCTCACGCGGTACATCATCGGCTCCGGTCGAGCCTGTGGTTTTAGGTTCTTCCGTACTTACCTCCGCCACAGTCTGCTGAGTCTGGGAATTATTATCATTGTCCTTGTTTTTTCCACAGCCGAATAAAAGTGATGTACAGAACAATACAGCAGCTAATGCTTTAATTTTTCTCATAATTGCCTCCTTTTTTCTCCCTTAAAACAGCTCCTTAAGGACAGAATAAATTTTATCCTGCCCGATTATCTACATTATTGATTTTTCGCCTGCTCTATCTCCTTCTTGGCAACATCCTCAGGTGCCTGCTCATATCTTGCGAATTCGTATGAGAATATTCCGCTTCCCCTTGTCATGGAATTAAGTCTCGTATCATATTCGTAAAGTTCAAGATATGGAATCTCTGCTACAATTTCCTGTCCTCCATCGCCTGTCGGATTCATACCGATTATTCTTGCACGGCGTTTGTTAAGGTCACCCATTATATCTCCGGTATAGTCATCAGGTACATTGACAGTGAGTGTAGCAAAAGGCTCAAGCAGTACAGGGCTTGCATCCATAAATCCCTTCTTAAATGCCTGCTCAGTCGCCACCTTAAATGCCAGCTCTGAGGAGTCAACCGAGTGATAGCTGCCGTCATAGAGCACAACCTTGACACCTGTTACAGGGTAGTTCGCCATAGGTCCGCTCTTCACTGATTCAGCAACGCCCTTCTCAACTGCCGGAAAATAATTCTTCGGAACTGCACCGCCAACTACAATCTGCTCGAAGATGTACGGAGTATCCATATCGCCTGACGGTTCAATGGTTATCTTGACATGACCGTACTGTCCATGACCGCCGGACTGCTTCTTATATTTATATTCCGTATCGACCTTTTTGCGTATTGTCTCCTTAAATGCAATCTTAGGCTTCGTAAGCTCTATCTCCACCTTGTATTTCTCTGCCAGAATACTCTGTACGACTTCAAGATGCTGTCCGCTTATACCATAGAGTAAGGTCTGACCATTGTCACTGTCATTTTCCTGCTTTAATGTAAGGTCTTCCATCATAAGCTTGGAGAGTGCCTGAGAGATTTTATCCTCATCGCCCTTCTTCTTCGCGGTATATCTCCTGTAGACATAAGGCTTGGAAATAGAAGCACGAATATATGTAACAGGATTTTTCCTTGTAGATAGTGAGTCGGTTGTCTGGCTTACTGTAAGCTTCGCTAATGCACCGATATCACCTGCATGAAGCTCCTTAACCTCTTCGACCTTATTACCGCATATTACATATAATTTACCAAGCTTCTCATCTGCATCACGATGATAATTGTATAGAACATCATCTGATTTCAATACTCCGGAATTAACCTTGATGAGTGAATATTTTCCTATGTATGGGTCTGCAATCGTCTTGAATATATAGGCTGATTTAGCCTTCGCGAAATTATAATCCGCCTCGAATACCTCATTGTTCGTGGTATTGATACCGGCACATTTACATTTGTCAGGGCTTGGGAAATACTTGATTATATCTGCCATAAGAGTGTACATACCTCTGGCTAGAGTGTTAGAGCCCATAAGTACAGGTACTACCGAGCCGTCACATACGCCTACACGAAGTGCCTGACGAATCTCATCCTCAGAGAAGGTATCACCCTCAAAATATCTTTCTAAATACTCCTCGCTTGTCTCGGCAACCGCCTCAAGAAGTGCATCACGGCAAATGGACAGATTCTCCTGCGAATAATCCGGTACATCAAACTTATCTACCGTACCATGATTATTCCATCTTTTTGCCTTCTGCTGAATTACATTTACATATCCCACAAACTGCTCATTCTCACGAATCGGAAGATGGAATGGTGCAATCTTCTTTCCATACAGCTCCTGAAGGTCCTGAACAACCTTTCGGAAGCTTGCCTTGTCAATATCCATATCAGTTACGAAGAACATCCTCGGAAGCTTCCTCTTCTCACAGAGTTCCCAAGCACGCTTTGTTCCTGCTTCAATTCCTGCCTTGCCTGATATAACAATTATCGCTGCATCCGCAACAGATACGGCTTCCTCTGCTTCCCCCACGAAGTCAAAAAAGCCCGGTGTATCAAGGATATTTACCTTGTAGCCTTCCCACTCAATCGGTACAACTGAGGTCTTAAGCGAATTCTTGCGCTTAATCTCCTCCTTGTCGTAGTCACTAATCGTATTACCACCGTCTATGGTTCCCATACGCTTAGTCATACCCGCCAGAAAGCCAAGCGCCTCAACAAGTGAGGTCTTGCCCGAGCCTCCGTGTCCCAAAAGGACCACATTACGAATCTTGTCTGTAGTAAATACATTCATGTAACCACCTCCACATTATATTTGCTATCTTTTATTTTACCTCATAATGTGGGTTACCTCAATACCTAATTAAATATTCTGACTTTTTATATTTTCCTCCAAAGCCTTTATTCTTCTATGCTCGTGAGCAATCTCCTCCTGTATCTCGTCTATCCTCTTAAATATATCTGCAATAGCCTCCTGCTCATTTTCAGCGCCGAAATGCTCATCCTCTTTTGCTCTTTTCTCAATATCCTTACGGAATAAAGCCTTGAAAATAACTCTTACTGCAGGTTGAATAAAGAAAAGCTGCGTAAAATATGCAAAAGGAAAATTAAAGCATACAAGCTTTAACCAGTTAGCCAATAATGTAAAGATATTAAAGCCTGCATAATACGGATAATATAACCACGCTGCTATAAAGCTCATAGCAGGGCACATAAGTCCAACTGTAGCACATATAATCGCAGTCTCAAACATCATCGGATGATTCTTAGCAGGATTAAACACTCTGCAGGCAAGCTTAAACGACAGCGGACTTCCCATAATATTCTCCAATAAGTACGCTAAGCAAAATTCAATCAATATGCAAGCCCATATCGGAAGATATCTTCCAAACATATAAACTCCGCCCTGCTTATTTATTGCAGCAATAACACTGTTTGTTCCATTTATCTGCATTAAAACATTTCCGTTAATGACATACAGGCTGTAAAAAACATAAGCATGTACAGTTATAACAACTGTAATAAATGCAAATACCATTCTTTGTAATTGATTTCTAGGCATTTCTACCTACCTCCTTAATTTTTTGCGCAAAAAAACACACATCATACAATGCATCCTAATCCAATCGCAAATGTTCCGTAATCAGATTTACATGCTATGCACAACGTGTGTCATCATTTTGCTTTTAACAAATGGGATATTATCACAAATTTTGTTTTTAAGTCAAGAAATTATTTTTGCAGCTTTGTTCCCATAAAAAATAAATAACCTTTGTGTCATAACCATCTCACTTAATAAATTACTATAATTTAATTATATTGGGGATTGACAGAAAAAATAATCAATATATAATATTCCTTAAAAGGAATATCCTTGTATAAATATAATGTACTTAACCAGGGAGTTGAAGGGGAGCTGTTTCAGCCGCCGGACTTTTTTAAGAAAGGGGCTGGTGCCAATGGTCACTTACAACGATTTATTCGAATTTGTGATTATGCTATGCGCAGTTATAACTCTTGTTATATATACTTACAAGCATAAAAAATAGCACCCTCTGCTATCAACGGTCGGTGCTATTTTTTAACAACCAAATTGCCGGCGGCTGGATGTGCCCCAGCGTTCGGCTCTCTTGTTAAGTACATTATATGCAAGAAATATGCTTTTGTCAAATAAAAAGGAGGATAAAAATGCAAAAAACAGATTTACTCTTACCAAATGGTGAATATATAGAAATTCAGGATATAAATATTGAATTAGAAGAACAAGTCAAAAGACTTCTTATATATTCAAGATTAGAATGTAACTTGACACAAAAACAACTTTCCGAAAAATCAGGTATACGTCAATCAAATATAAGTCGTATAGAAAACGGAAGTTGCATTCCTACTATCGAAACTATAAAGCAGCTTGCTCATGCTATGGGTAAAAAAGTTAAAATTGAATTTATTTAATCTAATATAGTGTACTTAACCGGGCAGCCGAGGGCGTGCTTCCTCACCCGTTCTGAGTCTTGCAGAAAGGGGTTGAGGCTTATGAGTATTTACGAAACCCTAATGGTCATACTTAATGCTTTAAAGCTTATAGTTGATTACATAAAGTTATCTAAAGAAAATAAGAAATAGCCGTCCTGTCTTTGGTCGGATAAACGGCTATCTCTTAAAGCTTTATATTCGCCAGAGCGGGTGAGTCGCAGTCACCGCTCGGCTGTCTTGTTAAGTACATTATATGATTTGAATATACTTTTGTCAAATAAAACAAAGGATAAAAACACACAAAATATATAGTGTACTTAACCAGGGAGCCGAAAGGGAGCTGTTTCAGTCGCCGGACTTTTTAAAGAAAGGGGCTGGTGCCAATGGTCACTTACAACGATTTATTCGAATTTGTGATTATGCTATGCGCAGTTATAACTCTTGTTATATATACTTACAAGCATAAAAAATAGCACCCTCTGCCTGGTAAGCTAGGTGCTATTTTTTAAATAACTCAATTGCCGGCGGCTGGACGCGCCCCAGCGTTCGGCTCTCTTGTTAAGTACATTATATGCAAGAAATATGATTTTGTCAAATAAAAAGATCATGCGCAGCATGGCAGTCAGATGGTGGTATGACCGCCCCATACTCGCTTATTTGGCTATAATTGACACCCAGTCGTTCATATGAACAATGTCCACTGTGGTAAATCCGTTTTCGATAAGTGCAGTCTTAACCTGTTCTTCCTTCATATCAATGATTCCCGAAGTGATAAATAATCCGCCCTCTTTAATAAGCGGTCTTACTACAGCGGATAAAGGAATAATAACATCAGCTAAGATATTGGCAACCACAATATCATATTTATTGCCGCCGTTAATCTCTATAGCCTTTTCAATATCCGCCTTGCCATTCACATCATCAAGCAGATTTCCACAGGTAAACTTAAGTCTATCATCACCTATTTTATTAACCTCTTGATTCTCGATGCTTGCCTTTACGGCAATCTCATCTATGTCCATACCATGTACAAAGCCTGCACCAAGAAAAACGCTGATTATAGATAAGATTCCACTTCCTGAGCCGACATCAAATACAGCATCACCATCTTTCAGATATTTTTTTAGCTGACCGATACATAGCTTGGTCGTCTCATGTGAGCCTGTACCAAAGGCTATACCCGGGTCAATTTCAACCACTATATCATCCTCATTTACAGCTTCAAGTTCCTCCCAGGTAGGCTTGATAACAATATTGTCATAAATCCTAAACGGTTTAAAAAACTGCTTCCAGTTATTAATCCAGTCCTTATCTTCGGTATTTGACAGAGATATGTTCATAGTACCTACAGATATAAACGCACTAAGGCGGGTAAGTTCTGCAACTATATCCGCCCTAAGTGTGTCGATATCGAAGCTATTATCTATAAAACAGGATACCTTAGCAGTTCCGTCATCCTCCCCCTCTACAAGAGGAATGTCAACAAACATAGCTTCTTTTTCTTCTTCTGTAAGTGGAACATTATCCTCAATCATAATACCCTCTACACCCTTTTCATCTAAGAATACGCTTAGAAGGTCAACCGCATCTACGGTTGTTTCGATTGTTAATTTTGTCCACATCATAATATTTAAAATCCTTTTTTAAATCCTTTTTTCTTCTTATGGTCACCAAAGCTGAATCCACCTGCCGAGTCTGTCGACGACCTTGCATTAACGGTCGTTGTATTAGCATATTGGTTAAGTAATGATTTCTGTTCCTCGGTAAGCTTATCAGGTACCTGAACTATAAGAGTAACATAATGGTCGCCTCTTACATTCTTATTTCTAAGTGTAGGAACACCCTTGCCCTTAAGCTTAATCTTGGTATCGGTCTGAGTACCCGGCTTGATGTCTATGTCATAAGGACCATCTATGGTATTTACGGTAATCTTACCGCCAAGTGCTGCCTGCGTAAAGCTAATCGGTTCTGATGAGTAAAGGTCATACTCTTGACGCTGGAAGGTAGGATGTCTGTCAACCAATACAGTAACGAGAAGGTCACCACGACCACCGCCGTTTATACCCGGCTCACCTTTCTCACGTATACGTATACTCTGTCCGTTGTCTATACCGGCAGGTACTGCAACCTGAATCTTCTTCTTGCTCTTGACATAACCTGTACCGGCACAATTACTACACTTATACTTGATAATCTTTCCTGTACCACCACAATCAGGACATGTCTGAACAGTTCTCGCCATACCGAAGAGTGACTGCTGTGTGAATACAACCTGACCTTTACCTGCACATTTTGAACAGGTCTCAGGCTGATGTCCCGGCTGTGAACCGGTACCTTTACATACATCGCACTCGTCCTTAAGAGGAAGTTCAAGCTCCTCCTGCGTACCGAATACTGCTTCCTCAAATGAAACTCTGACTGTAGTCTTTATATTCGCACCCTTTACAGGACCGTTTGACTGACTACGCTTTGAGCCGCCACCGAAGAAGTCTCCAAATATATCACCGAATATATCGCCCATATCCGCAAAATCAAATCCCCCAAATCCGCCGGGACCACCGCCCTGTTCAAAGGCAGCATGACCGAACTGGTCATACTTAGCCCTCTTTTCAGGATCTGATAAAACTGCATAGGCTTCGGCTGCTTCTTTAAATTTTTCTTCTGCTTCTGCATCGCCCGGGTTGGTATCAGGATGATATTTCTTAGCAACTTTTCTGTATGCTTTCTTTAAATCAGCATCTGATACGCCCTTATCGACGCCAAGCACCTCATAATAATCTCTTTTTTCAGCCATCGCATTCACCCTTATTAGATTTCTTTGTAATCAGCATCTACTACATCTGAATCATCAGAGAAGTCAGGAGTTCCTGTTCCTGTTCCTGCATTAGCACCAGGACCATTCTGCTCATAAAGCTTTGAGAATAAGCTCTGTGCACTGTTCATAAGAGTTTCCTTGCCTGCCTTAATCTTCTCTACATCGTAATCTGTCATTGCATCAGGATCTGTACCCTCGATGATTTCCTTAAGAGCTTTTAAGTCTTCCTCAACCTTAGCCTTGTCAGCTCCCGGTAACTTATCACCTACATCATTAAGTGCTCTCTCGGTCTGGAATACAAGTGCGTCTGCATCATTTCTAACCTCGATTGCTTCCTTACGCTTCTTATCCTGTGCTTCATACTCGGCAGCTTCCTTAACTGCTCTCTCGATATCCTCATCAGAAAGTGAAGTACCTGATGTGATTGTGATGTGCTGCTCTCTGCCTGTTCCTAAATCCTTGGCAGATACATTAACGATACCGTTTGCATCTATATCAAATGTAACCTCAATCTGTGGCACACCTCTTCTTGCAGGAGCGATACCATCAAGTCTGAAGCGTCCTAAGCTCTTGTTATCTCTTGCGAATTCTCTTTCACCCTGTACGATATTGATATCAACTGCATCCTGATTATCCTGAGCAGTTGAGAATATCTGGCTCTTGTTAGTAGGAATGGTTGTATTTCTCTCGATAAGGTGAGTTGCGATACCACCCATAGTCTCGATAGAAAGTGTAAGCGGAGTAACATCAAGAAGAAGGATTTCGCCTGCTCCTGCATCACCTGCAAGCTTACCACCCTGGATAGATGCACCGATTGCAACACACTCATCAGGATTGATACCCTTGAACGGATCCTTGCCTGTTATATTCTTAACCATATCCTGTACTGCAATTATACGAGTTGAACCACCTACAAGAAGTACCTTGTCAAGGTCTGCTGCAGTTAAGCCTGCATCCTTAAGAGCTGTCTGTACAGGAACTCTTGTCTTGTCAACAAGGTGTGCAGTAAGCTCATCAAACTTAGCTCTTGAAAGATCCATATCAAAGTGCTTAGGTCCATCCTGTGTTGCAGTGATGAAAGGAAGGTTGATGTTGGTAGTAGTTGATGATGAAAGCTCCTTCTTAGCCTTCTCAGCAGCTTCCTTAAGTCTCTGCATAGCCATCTTATCAGTTGATAAGTCAACGCCCTCTGCCTTCTTGAATTCCTCTAACATATATTCTGTGATTGCATTATCAAAGTCATCACCACCGAGCTTATTATCACCGGCAGTAGCAAGAACCTCGATGACACCTTCACCAATCTCGATGATAGATACATCAAATGTACCACCACCT
>JAFVBE010000006.1 GCA_017480195.1 Lachnospiraceae bacterium | reverse complement strand
TGGAAACAATCTAATCTAGTTTTGATTAATTAACTTATATATGTTATTAGGTAAGATAAAAATATTACTTTGATTAATAACTAACACATCAATCAATTATTTTTTTCAAAAGTTGGTCTCACATCATTGACTAATGTACATGCAAGAAAATACAGTATTCAAAATGCTATTAAAATCCAAGCCATTCCATAAATTTGAACTTTACCTTTACTTCATTTACCTCATCGTGCTCTACAAAAAGCTTTTTGTAATCCTCTTCACTTAAGACATCCTTGAGTTCCTCCTTATCCTCATTTGAGACCACTGCACCTGCTTCAAGCGGATAACACATCATAGGATACAGGATACACCAGAAATTCTCTCCCTCTGCAGCGCCAATATCAATTCTTAGTGCCTCATAATATCCTGCCGGCAAAACCATCTCGCCATACTGTCTTATCGGAAAATAATCCTTGGAAATGTATACCTTCACATCATAATCATAGCCCGACATTCTTATACTATTTGAAGCTATATTCTTTATAAAATCAAGATTATCTCTTAGATATGACATAACCTCATCCTTGGTTTTATCTCCTTCCAATATACCGCCTATAGCCATCAACACATCATCTCTTACCTTGTACTTCAATGATATATCAGCCTCACTATTGCTATTTGCCCTTACATGAAATCTTAAAATCGCGTCTTCAAGACTATCACAATAAGGTGTCTCATACTCATTGAATGCCTCAACCGCGTTATCCAAAGTGTCAGTATCTGCATTTTCCACAAAAGAAACCTCCGATATGTTATAATCACTCTCTGCAGTTCCTATATTTCTTATATAATGCAGACTATAGGTTATAATAAGTCCACCTGCCACTCCTAAAAATATGCCTATAAATGCACCTCTTACTATCTTTAATCCCATCTTTACCCTCCTGTAATACAGTTTTTAGGACATCAAAATCCTGCTTTTATAATTCTTCCCCTGTATATACTTTTTTAATCAGGCTAAGTAAATCTGTGTTATATTTGCTTTTTTCATATTTGTATTCGACCTCTACGGTCTTCGTCACATAGGGTATACTCTTAAGTTCAAGCACTATAGCTTCAAAGCTGGCGCTATCATCCACGCCGTCAATCCTTATCAGTTTCAGATGTCCAAGATTAATATGCTGTTTATTTTCTTCAAAGTATATGTCAAGAGCCTCATCCAGAGAAACTGCTTCACAGGTAAAATCCTCTGTCATTAAAACCCTTTCAGAATCTCCTTTATAATCTGTCAGATCAGCTATCTCAAAATCAAATATATATATATCTTTACATTTTACCATAAGAGTAACTGCATAATCCATAGTCTCAAGAGATGCCGGTCTTTCATCGAGGCTTTTATACATAACACTCTTTTCACAGCCGCACAGCACAAAGTTTAATCCTATACATACAGCAAATATGCTTATTACGCTCTTAGATTTAATATTTATCTTATGAGGTATCTCATAGGTTTTAACCTTTCCATGCTTTATCTTCTTACATATGAATACTATAGAGGGCATTATAAGACTTAAAGCAACATCAAAGCATAGCAGATAATAATAAAGCATATCCGACACTTCCTTCAAACTCCAGCACCACGAAAAGCCTATTACCATAGCTATTACCAGAATTATTATCCACCATTTGTCAGATATAATCTCTATCGCAGAGTCATTCTCATAGGCATTCCATCTCTTTGAGAAGCACACCCTTATGAACTCCTTAGCATAGAACATAAAACCACTGACAATTGCAAATACTCCTATTATCCAGAATGCCATAACCGCATAATCAAATCTTTCTATCCCACTTGGAAATTTCGCTGTCTGCATAGCATAAAGTGTAGACATGCTGTCGCTTCCTGCCCATCTGTCTCCTATGATTCCCTGCACAAATATATAAGAAAAAAGAACCGCAATTAATATCCAGATAATAATCTTAAGTGCGCTTCTCCAGTTATTCTTCTTCTGCTTCGTAAGTGTAAAAAGCATAAGCTCTACGGAGGACATAACTACAAGCATCTCATATCCTCCCCACACAATCCCCCTAATATCCGAAGGTGCATCAATCCTTGTTATATGCCAATTCACATTGCTTATGGAGAAAACCGCCACAAATATAAGCGGCACAAGCATCCACCAAAATAAAAGCTCTAAAAGTCTGCCTCTTTTCTCGATATCTCTCGATGCACCATAACCGCAGATGATAGCAAAGGGTACAAGTATCGTCCACAGGTTAAAGCTCCTAAGCATATATTCTCTGATAATTGCCGAGAAATACAGCAATATTAATGACGCCTTGATTATATAGCGCACGGAATACAGTATATCAAATATCCTTCCGGCATTTCCGAGAGTATAATCCATCTCCTCTATCATTCCCTCAGGAAATGCTTTTGAAAAAAAGTATATGATAAAGCTGTATATAAAAGTAAATATAAGACCTGTAATAAATGCCGCAAAATGCCATCTGCCCGCAGCATTAGCACATATATAAGGTATAACCACTATACCTAAGGTTATATTCTCAAGAAGTCCTATACGAAAACTCTGCCGCTCTGATATTTTTCCATTATAAAGACGCATAATTAATCTCCGTTCTTTTTCTTAAATCTTATTCTATTATCTTTCTTTGTCCATAATGGTCTTTCCTTCATAACCTTAATAGGCGCCCGCAGTACATAATCCTGATTGTGCTTAATAATTCTTTTCTTTATATTGTCATTATCCTCATCCACACATTCACCACATACTGAAGGCAGCATATAAGGCACACCGAAGCTGGTCAGCTCAGACAGATGTATGGCAATTATCAGAAGTCCCAGCACAAATCCATATAAACCTGCAATTGCAGAGGTGAAAATTATAAAGAATTTGAGCAGCCTGAACACGGAAGCGAACTCCTCATTAGGTATCGCAAAGGACGCAATGGCAGTAAGTGCAACCACTATAACAACTATGGTGCTTACTATTCCTGCCTCAACTGCCGACTGTCCTACTATAAGACCACCCACCACACCTATTGTATTGCCCAGAGGACCGGGCAGCCTTATACCCGCCTCACGCAAAAGCTCAAATAAAAATTCCATAATAAGTATTTCCACAACAATCGGAAATGTAACCATAGACCTTGCCGATGCTATGGCATACAGAAGTCCGGTTGGAAGCATATCGCTGTGATATATAGTTATTGCGATATAAAAGCCCGGCAGGGTAATAGCGATAAATGCCGCTATATATCTGATAAGTCTTGCAAAGGTTCCGACCGCCCATCTGCTGTAGTAATCATCCGATGCCTGAAGCAGCATATTGAAATTACAGGGTGCCATAATTACCTCAGGAGAATTGTCAAAGACTATGGCAACCCGCCCCTCTACTATACCTGCCGCCACCTTATCCGGTCTTGTCGTACTCTGAAATATCGGGAATGGAGAATACCATTTTTCTTCTAACAGATGCTCTGCCATACCACTGTCAAATATCGCATCTATATCATATTTATCAAGTCTTTTTCTTATATTTTCTACAAGCCTTGGCTCTACCAGGTCCTCCATATACATAATGGCATAATCGGTTTTCGACCTTAAGCCTAAGGTACCCTGCTCCACCTTCAGTTTTGCATCTCTGATACGCCTTCTTATAAGTGCTGTGCTCTGTCTGAAGCCCTCGTTAAAGCTGTCCTTTGGGCCTCTTATTCCAGCCTCTGTCTCATTTTCACTTATACTTCTTAATGGAAATTTCTTCGAGGATATAATCATGGTCTTACCAAAGCCATCGACAAATAACGCAGTATCGCCCTTGAGTACAGACTCCACAGTCTTGTCAAAGGATGTTTCCTCCTTAATATCTACAGTCTGTGTCTCGACATATAAAAGTCTGTTCCATAGCTGTTCCTTCCTGTCACCATCATAGGATATATATGGTTTATTCGTCTGATATCCGCTCTGGCACCATTCATAAGAAAGCGGCTTAATGATAGTCTGCTCAATCATTGAATTATCAGCTATTCCGTCTATATAGATAAGATGAATTTTGATGGTCTCACCATCTACTGCTATATAGAAGGATTTCTGTACCACATCACCGCATTTATCAAAAAGCTTATTTAAGACATCAATATTGGTATCTATCTGTGAGCTAAGCTCAACTGTTAATTCATTCCTGTCATTAAACCATTTCTGCATATACCCTCCCATAAAGCGCCACAATACAATATTTCGTGCCAAGCAGCCATGTCAGCAAATTTCCTATCTGCAAGGTATGCATAAAAAATAAAACCCTGTACTTTTATTTTGTACAGGGTTTCGTTTATTATTCTGCATTTGTTACATTTTTTATTACAATCTGCTCCTGATTGTATATATGCTCATTCATAATTTTTACCGCCGTTTCCGTATCACCTTTTAGAATTGCCATGGTGATAAGGTCATGCTCGCGTATCAGGTTATCGTGATAGGAAAAATCCTTTACATATTCCACTCTGTATCTGTAAACCTGTTCACGAAGATTTTGTGTTATATTGATTAGCTTGTCATTCTTCGTCGCCTTATATATGACATTATGAAATGCCTCATCGCCCTGCACTATCGCAGGAACCAACTTGGAATTAATCGCCTCTCTGAATTTTATACACGAGGTCTTAAGCTCTTCTTTACCCTCATCATCTATTCTTTCACAGGCAAGTCTAACTGACAGGGTTTCAAGTGCCAATCGAACCTCCAGCGCATCCTTCAAATCTTTAACGGTTATCTTCGCAACCTCAGCTCCTCTTCTTGGAACCATCACTACTAAACCCTCAAGCTCAAGCATACGAATTGCTTCTCTTACAGGAGTTCGGCTTACTCCTAATTTATTCGCCAGCGTTACCTCCATCAGACGCTCTCCCGGCTGGAATTCTCCTTCAATAATCGCCTTTCTCAAGGTATTAAATACAACCTCTCGAAGCGGCAGGTAATCATCTAACTGTAGACTAAGCTTCATACATCAATCTCCATTTCCTTTAAACCGGCTTAGTGATATATACCTCCTGTGTATAGCCCTTTTTAAGTATATATGCCTTTGCCGCCTTTGCCTCTTCCTCGTCACTATATAATCCGAACACCGTCGGGCCGCTGCCACTCATTATTGCATTTAACGCGCCCATGCTTATCATAATGTTCTTAATATCAGAAATCTCCGGATGAAGTCTCACTGTTACAGTCTCCAGAACATTCTCCATCCTGTCAGCCACGCCTTGCAAATCACCTTCCTTAAGCGCCTCAGCCATACCATCTACATCAGGGTGCGCGGCAAGCTCGTCACATTTTAAATTGTTGTAAACCATACCCGTGCTTACGCTTACCGGTGGCTTGGCAACCAATATATGGCAATCGGGAAGTCCATTTACAGCAGTCAAAATCTCACCTATTCCCTCAGACAAAGCAGTCTTCGCCATAATACAATACGGTACATCCGCACCTAACTTAACTCCAAGATCCATCATATCCTGTAAGTCAAGTCCAAGCTCACACAGCTCATTTACAGCTTTGATGCTTGCTGCACAGTCTGTACTTCCTCCTGCCATACCTGCTTCTACAGGTATATTTTTCTTAAGCTCAACCGACATAGTGCCATATATATTATATTGTTCAAACATATATTTTATGGCTTTATATATAAGATTTCTTTCATCCGTCGGAATCTTGTCACTGTCAGTGGTTAAGCTTATTGCGAACCCCTCCGTATCGCCCGTCCTTTCCTCATCATAATGAAAGGTCAGCTCATCAAAGAGTCCTATATTCTGCATTACCATCTTGACATTATGATATCCGTCCTCACGCTCTCCCAACACATCCAGTGCAAGATTAACCTTTGCATACGCCTTAAGCCTTAGTTCCTTCAACTATTTATCCTCTCTTTATACAAGATATATTGATTGTATCAAAATAAATATAATAATTAAAGATTTTTTTCAAAATAATATTGATTTTATCTGTAAAAAAACCGATAATATATATGAAAGCATGAATTGTCTCCTCGCACGGCAATATATGTTTTCACAGAGCCCTTAATAATTTTCTTAATTCGGCGAATAGTTTTAAGTAAATTCTTAAGGAGCACAAAAAGGGTGTCGTTTTTCGACACCCTTTTATAATTAATATTTGCCTTTAATCCACAGTTTCTTCTATAATTACCACCTTACCGGAATATATATCTTCAAGATATTGCTTTGCCTTATCAACGGAATTCTCATCAGGTATCATTACATACACCTCTGCACCTCCTGTAGAATAAGTCGTTGAATTAGCGTCTGTACCGGTAACACTATACTTCAATATTTCCCATTTTGGATTATCAGACAACTGATATTTAACCAGCTCTGCAATCTCATCATAGGTCATACTTGTTACTACACTATCGGAAACATGTTCCATTACACTGGTATAATTCTTAAGCATTTCAGTACTTAAGGCTTTATTGATTATACCCTCTATAACAGCCATTTGATTTTTACCTCGCTGTCTGTCACCATCCGTAAAGGCGTGTCTTTCTCTGGCAAAAAGAAGTGCCTGTTCACCGTTCAAATCATTATAGCCCTGATTGAAATGATAAGACATCTTAACTACATCACTGTCATATCCTGTGAAATCATATTCCGAATAAACTCTTATTCCACCTAATTCATCTATTATATCCATAAAGCCATCAAAGTTAATTCTTACATAATTATCAATATTAACATTGTAAAGCATCTCCAATGTATCTATGGTAACATCAATACCATAAGCTCCTGAGTGTGCCAGCTTATCAGGAACCCCACCTGATATGGACAGCGGAACATAGAAATCCCTCGGTGTATTAATCATCAATATCTGATGAGTGTTCATATTGACGGTTACGATTATATTTGTATCACTATTGCTGTTGGATATAGTTGTTCCTCTTGTATCAACGCCATTTAATAGTATTGTAAATACTCCCTCCTGATTAGCAAGATAATCCTCCGGAACTTCCTCCTCTGTATTAATGGCAGACTCATAATTCATATTGAAAATTACTCGTGTCCTGTTTGTAAAATCGCTATAATTTTCATCATCAGATACAAAACCGAGATATGCAAAGTTAAGAATTATCGCCTGTGAATCTCCATCATAGAGACTCTGCATAAGTTCCTTTACAGAATTAAATTCCGTAGTTGCTATACTCTGTCCAACCTCATCTTCAATATCGGCTATAATCTTATTCGTATTATCTCTGTCGAGCGAACTTAAAATTCCGAAATTATAGCCCTTTGCATCATTTATACTCTGTGCAGGATCATCGTTCATAACATAGACATCCACATTATCTATCTTCGTATCTACACCTGACATATCATTTATCTTCTTATAAGAATAATCAATGTAAAAACAAACTATAACCAATACCGCACTTATAAGAATTGACAAAAACTTTCCTATTATACCCGGTATCAGCCATCTCTGCATTATCGTGAGTAAGACAACCAATATTACCAACAGCACCACAATAACCGATACAAACGCCGTAGGTAAAACCTTCATTCTGATAACATATATACTTGTCAGAATACTTATTATTAGCTGTATGCCACATATAATATAACCTATAATTTTTAAAGTCTTTTGTAGTTTTTTCTGTTCCATAACATATCTCCAATAGTTTTATTCTAAAGCATAATATGTTCATTTTATATGGAAACTATTTAAAAGTAAAGATTATTTATCAAATTTTAAAAAAAATTTACATTTCTTAACATTTTACGACTTGACTACAATAAGTCTGTCGCCCTCGTTTATTTCATCATTTTCAAGATTGTTTACACTTCTTATCGACTCAGTTGTAGCATAATATTTTCTTGCGACGGACCAGATTGTATCCCCCTTCCTGACTATATATCCGGCTATGCCGGGCATAGCTGCTTTCTTATCATAATCTATTGGAGAGACTGTCATATCTGTGATCACATCCATATTATTGACACAAAATACCATTATCTGCAAGCCAACCTGTGCCTTAATCTCTATCTCCTGACTATTGACAAGGCTGGCACTAAGCTGAGTCAGACAAGGGATAACCTTGACATTATAATCATCCATAAGATTAATCGTATCTACCGTATGTTCAAATGGTATATCAACCTCTATGCAGTCCATCGGATCATCATCGGAAGAAATGAATAATATATATGTCTTTATAATACCCTCTACATTGACCTGATTATCGTCAAAGCTCACATCATCCAAAAATACATCCCCGTAGATATGGCATATCTGGAGCACCTTCTTATCATCTGATTCAAGCTTATGTCTATGAGCCACATTTACCAAAGCGGTATTCTTCATTAGAAGGTTCTCATATATAAGGCTCTCTGTATCAGGCTCAATTTCAACCTGTGGAGAGTACATATCACTTAGCAGTCTTATCTCCTCATCCTCATACAGCTTGATATTCATATCCACATTATAATCTACGGCAATTATCCTATCCTCACCGTCCGCATCCGGTTTTACGCTCATATCCCCCTTACCTATGGTGACATCTGCCTCTACAATCATATCCTCCGTCGCCCCGAAGCACTCTATCTCCTTAACTATACTTCTTACTGAAAATATGTACTGTGCCGGCATATGCTCATCATTGCTTTTATATATGACAAATATTTCAACCTCACCACGAATTTCTAATTTATCCTTCATGCTCTTGGCTTCGATATTTCTGAGCGCAATATCAGACCACAGAATTTCATCTATATTAGGCTTATTCTGTGCCAGCTCGAGCTCCTCTTTTATTTTAAATACATCCCTTTTTACAATTCTTGTATTAGTTACATCCACCTTGGTATATTGGCACTCTATGCCATTACCATTCTCCAGATCTATAGCACAATTCACATCTATATTGTCATATACATTTACATGGTTGCTTATCAGACCTCGCACCTCAAGCTTCCTTGAGTTAATTATGCTTACCGACAGGTCTTCAAGTATACACCTTGCTTCTACGCGGCTGCTCCTGTTCACCCCATCTATACTGATATTGTCTTCAAATGGTATCTCATTCTGATATACCTCTAAATCACTGTTTTCCTCATCTACTGTCTTGTATAGAATTTTAAAATAAACTGTTCCTGCAATTCTAACCTTGCCCTCTTCTGCAGAAATCTCTTCAACTACTATATTACCATTACGGGCGATTATCTTCTCTACATCCTTTTTACTGTCAGGTATGTTAAAATCATCATCTATGGTAAGCTGTGAAACCTTTGATTCCTTTAGTACGCTGGTATGTATATCTTTTTTACTAAAATCCATAATGCCTCCATATACTTATAAAATTTCCGATTATAATATGATTATATTCGGGCAGCATATAAAATATGCCAGCCCTCACTAATCAACATCAAATACAATCGGAAGCTCGCTCTTCTCACATTTTATTACAATATACGGATACATGGACGCCTCTCCGGATACCCTCGCATCTGATGCAGTCGCATCACTCTGATTGCCAAGTTCCTCCTCAGTAAATAAATTCGTCACAACAAAGATTGAATTACTCGTCTTGAATAAATCCTCTACCGTGACACTTAAATTCTGTCTGTTATGCTCACCATATCCTATGGCTATGTACATAGCATCGTTATTTACATAGCTTAACTTAAACCTGCCTGTTTTCTTCTCCTCAATTATATCCTTTAGCTCCTTTGGTATCTCAGTCTCGGCACACACCGAATATTCGACTTTTTCCTTCTCACTATTTTTCTGACGAAAATCACACCCCACCATCAAAAGGCAAAGAAAGAGCGCAAATGTTAATATCAAAACACTGCGCCCTGTTTTAAACATGCTCTTTTTCATATCATACTTCCCAAATTTTATTTACTACATAATATGAACCAAAGAGTCGTAATATTCTATTCTATAAATTATTGTTCGGATTTTTCCTTCTTTTTTTCAACAATCATTTCTATCACTTCAGAATATGCTGCAAAGAGTACACCTGCAACCGGCCAGACAATCCATGTTTTACCCCAATCATTGGTAAGAAAGCTCCATGTCAGATAAATAGCTGTAAAAATAAGCCAATATATAGTTTCAAGACTATCCACAAGCTTATTCTCTTTTTTTCTTTCATTTGCAAACTCTTCTTCATTAAGAAGTGTTGACATTGCATCCCAGTAAGAATTTGTTTTGACAAGCCTCATTACTCCGATACCAACTATAAAAAGCAGTAAAGCAACAGTAAGCATCATAACAAAATCAATATCCCAAAATGAAGCTATTAAAAGCGGAACAGGCGAAACAACACACATTATTACTCCGACAATAATATCTTTTGTATGCTCATTCTCATATTCCTTTTTTCTTTCGGAAACCATGCCTTTAACGCCGTATTCGGTTGAAAACTCTCCTTTTTCAATGAAATCAAAAGGTTCACTTACCGATTCCACATAAATAAATAATGCGACCGCAGGTGCTACTATAAGGATTAAACAACCTATACCTATAATCGCTGCCGCATCTTCAGACAGTCCGACTGATTTTATCTGACTAACTGCTATAAGAACCAACATAGGTATTGCTGATATAATACATAAAAAAGTAGCAAAAGATGTTTTTTTAGAATTAGCTTTAACTGTATCAAGATATTTATTTGCATCCCCAAGCGTAATCTTTTTTACAGAGTCAATATCATCATTATCGGTAAATTCCTCATCTTCTATTTCATCCTTAAGTAAATAATCTGTTGTAACTCCAAAAAGCTCACTCAGTTGCAAAATCTTATCAAGATTGGGAACAGACTGAGCTGCCTCCCACTTTGACACTGCCTGACGCGACACATCAAGCTTATCTGCCAGTTCCTCCTGTGACCATCCGTTTTTCTTTCTTAATCTGATAATCTTATCTGCCATTATCATAATTAGCTCCCTCCTTATTAATCTTTAATCCGATGATTTGTTTCATCCGTTGAGCTAATTTAATCATTTTTTTTATTTACCTGCTACCAACCGGCAGCTTGAAATGTGTCAACCGGCAGTTGCAAACCGCATAAAACCGTGTTTTTATATTCCGTCAATCTCTTCTTTGCACATTTTTCCGTCATGAAGCAGTTTTCTCAAAGTATCGGCATCATCATTCTCAATAGCATCCCTGTACTCTGATATGGAATTAATAAAACAGTTAAGTTCCGTAAGCAAGCTATCTTTATTCTCAAGAAAAAGCTCCGTCCACATATTTTCATTTAACCATGCGACTCTGGTTAAATCCTTGTAGCTTCCGGCAGAGAATCCGTCATGGTCTCTCGCCGTCGGACTTTTCACATAAGCATTTGACACTATATGAGCCATCTGTGAGGTAAAGGCTATCATGGAATCATGCCTCTTGGCATCGCAGACGGTAAAGATTCCAAACTGAATAGGTGAGAGCAGCTTTTTGGCACGCTCTATAACGGCTTCGTCATCTAAGCTCTGCGGCACTAATACCATCGATGAACCATTGTACATATTCTTCATACTATACTCATATCCCGAGTAATGTCTGCCCGCCATAGGATGTCCACCAATAAATGTAAATCCATATTTATCAGCTATCGGGAAACACCTCTCACACACATATCCCTTCACACCGCAGCAGTCGATAACCATAGTTTCCTTGGATATATAAGGCGCCATTTTCTCAAGATATTCCACACTCTTTTGGGGATATAATGCTATAAGCAATAAATCACAGGAAGATATACTATTCTCATTTAATTCTCCTGATATTGTCTTCTCATCAAAAGCTTTCTTCATTACATTTTCATTTATATCAAAACCCAACACCTCATGGTCATCATGATTGCTGTATGCCTTTGCAAATGAACCGCCTATAAGTCCCAGTCCAACTATACCTACTATCATTTCTTTTCTTCCTTTCAAAATTACAATTGCTGCTATGATATTGCAAATCCTACAATTGCCGGATGTTTTGTAAAGGATTCGCAATATCCTATTATACTTCAAACTTATGATAAGTGATTTAATACGAGCCGTCAAGGTAATGATTTGTTTTTTGATTGTGGAAATGATTAGATTTTATGTAAGTAGTCAAGAATTACTTTATAAATTTTTGTGAGGTGATTTTTATGAACAGAAGGACTAAGGTTTATGTACTTATTCTTATATGGCTGGCTATTTTTTTGCAGCTTATTATTAATGCATCGATTGACCGTGAGAAGCGGATGGTAGAACAGGTTATGAGTGAGGATATTAATAACCTGGCGCTCGGCACTGTGAAAGCATACTCTTATTATGGCTCTGATTATATCAGTGTTCCAAGCCGTGAGAGTATGGTTAAAAATCTGGCGAAGAAGCTTGGTATAAACTCAGGCTATGAGGTAACCAGCAAGAAGGATGAGCAGATTAAGAATGAAGTTACCACTTTGAACAAATACGGACAGCAGGCAGATACTCAAATAAAGGTAATAACACTTTATACAACTGATAAATACGAGCAGCCGACCTATGAAAATTATATTTTAGTTGAGATTAATTTGAAAGGAAGCAATGGAACAACCGCCTATGAATTTAAGGAAAAACTAAAGAACATTTATGCCGAGCTTGGAATGGAAGCTAACACAAATATCTATCTATTAAGTCAGGAAAAGGGCGAACTTATTGATAGCGAGCTTGACGCATATATAGACAGATTCCTTGAGGAAACGGGCGCAGTTGAGGTTGACAGAACTGAGTTTGATGATGTTATCTGTATCTACGGGTACAGCAATGATATAGATGAATTCGTATATCAAAATAACGAACGCGTAAATGTCAACATAGCATTTTCTTATGACGCCTCTGAGGATATAACCTATATCCACCGTGCCATACCATTTGTGGACAAATCGTTTTAAAATTTAAGTTCTGCACATTACTCGCCCACAGGGACGGGGGAAAGGGGCAACTTTTAAAAGCTGCCCCTTTCCCCCGTCCCTGTGGGCGATATTATTAGTAAGCTTAACTAAGCGGAGCGCTGCATACGGTACAATGTCCATCTGCCGTCGGCGTCATTGTACTGCCACAATATGGACAGGTTACGGCTGAAGCACTCATCTGTGGAGCAGGCTGTGGCTGAAATGGTTGTTGTGGTTGACTGTTATTATACGGCTGCGCTTGTACAGGGGCTCCTGTATATGCATGCTTCTTAAATTCCTCAGCCTGTCTGGCTACCTCTGCTGCCTGAGCAAAATATGCGTCCTCCGCACTCATTCCGGGCTGCATATACGGCACACCTGCCTGTGATGCCGGCACTCCCACCTGCATCCTCATGCTATCTATAGCCTGCTTCATCTCATTTCCAATATTTATGTATTTATAATACTTTTCCAGATTTCTTTCTGTACCATAGGAACTGTTCACTGTCCAACCCGTATTTACAACAGAATTTGACATATTATGCTCACCGGTATTTACCGAACCGTTACTTATTGAGAACTGCATATCATCAAAATAAGGATTGCCGCTTACATATATAGTCGCCTTGAAAGTATATGAATACTCATATTTGGGCGGTGTGTAGCTAACCTGCCTGCCGTCTACGGTTCTTTTAAGTTCTCTCCTGCTTTCGTCAATCTTAAGTTCACAGCTTACAGCCTGAGAGAAATCAAGAATATCAGGATTTTCTTCCATAAAATTATTAGACTTTGAAACTGTAAATTTATGATTTATATCGTCTATGTAAAGCTTGTAATGCTCACCTATCGTTCTTGTCGGACGGAAATTATTTACCGCCATCTGATTTGCTTCACGATAACTTAGCTGCTCTTTAATACTGTCAACCGTACTGTGACGTCGCTCTGAAAACCATGGCGACAGTTTATTGGTACAATTCTTACACAGATTACCGTCCTCCAGTTTTCTGTTACCCAATAGTTTAATCTCTTCTCCACAGACCGAACAAATCTTCTTCTCAAATACATTTCCAAAAAGTCCCATTCTAATACCTCCCATAATACAACATTAAGAACCTCTATAGTAACAATGCCATTTGTCAAAAAAATCATTAGCATTTGATTCGTATTATAACAAATTTATTTATACTTTGCACTCAAAATTAAAAACATATAAAAAAATAATTATTTCCACTTGACTTTTTGAGCAAGTAAAACTACAATCAATTCTAACCAAATAAATTAAACAGGCTATGATGAGACGAGTAAGATAATGACGCTATACAGAGAGAATTCCGCTACCCGCTGAGAGAGAATTTATAAAACGCTTATCTGAAAACTACCTCGGAGCCGCTTGTGAATAAAAGCAAGCCGTTGATTACGTTATAATCTGAATTAAGTGCTGTCGGTTAATCCGACGGAATTAGGGTGGAACCGCGATTTATCGTCCCTAGTGTATCTTTATACACTGGGGACTTTTCTTATGCGATAAGCCCATCAAACAGAAAAACCTATGCTTGCATAAAAGTTTTTCTGGTTGATATGCTTATCACATAAAACGGATTGAAAGAAAGGAAGTATTAATTATGGTAATTACTTTGAAAGACGGTTCTTCAAAAGAATATGCTTCACCTATGTCAGCAATTGATATAGCGAAGGATATCAGTGAGGGACTTGCAAGAGTTGCATGCGCAGCAGAAATTGACGGAGAGGTTGTTGACTTAAGAACAATAGTTGATAAGGATGTAAACCTTAATATTCTTACCTTTAATGATGAAGGCGGCAAAAAGACATTCTGGCATACGGCAAGCCATGTACTTGCACAGGCTGTAAAGCGCCTTTATCCTGATGCCAAATGTACTATAGGTCCTGCTATCGACAATGGATTTTATTATGATTTTGATATGCCATCACTTTCAAGAGAGGACCTTGATAAGATTGAGGCAGAGATGAAAAAAATCGTCAAAAACGGTGATTACATCACTTCATTTACTCTACCTCGTGAAGAAGCAATTAAACTTATGGAGGAAAAAGATGAACCATATAAAGTTGAGTTAATTAATGACTTACCTGAGGATGCTAAAATAAGCTTCTATACTCAGGGCGATTTTACAGACCTATGTGCAGGTCCTCACCTTATGAACACTAAGGCAGTAAAGTTCTTTAAATTAACTTCATCCTCAGGAGCTTACTGGAGAGGTGACTCAAATAAGAAGATGCTTACAAGAATATACGGTACGGCATTTACGAAGAAGGCAGACCTTGAAGAAAGACTTGAATTTCTTGAGAATATCAAGCTTCGCGACCACAACAGATTAGGTCGTGAGATGCAGCTTTTCACAACCGTAGATGTAATCGGTCAGGGTCTTCCACTTTTCATGCCAAAGGGTACTAAGATAATCCAGACCCTTCAGCGCTGGATAGAGGATTTAGAGGATTATGAATGGGGTTATGTCAGAACAAGAACTCCATTTATGGCAAAATCCAACCTGTATAAGCTGTCAGACCATTGGTTCCACTACAAAGACGGTATGTTCGTCTTAAACGATGACCTTATGAGCGATGAGGCAGCAAAGGAAGATCAAAAGCTTTACAATGACACCGCTGTTGCCATGAAGAATGCACAGGAGCATGTATATGCCGATAAGGAAGGCAGAGAGGTTATGGCACTTCGCCCTATGACCTGTCCATTCCAGTATTTTGTATATAAAGCAACCCAGCACAGCTATAGAGACCTGCCTTACAGAATGGGTGAGACTTCAACCATTTTTAGAAATGAGGATTCCGGTGAGATGCATGGACTTACAAGAGTTCGTCAGTTTACAATATCAGAGGGCCACCTCGTATGTACCCCTGAGCAGATTGCTGACGAATTTAAGGATTGTGTAAGACTCGCCAAGTATTGCCTTACTACTCTTGGACTTGAAGAGGATGTAACCTATCGTATGTCTAAATGGGATCATGAGAACAGCGACAAATATCTCGGAACTGCAGAGGATTGGGACAGAGTTGAAGGTGCCATGAGAGAAATACTTGATGACATAGGGCTTGAATATACTGAGGTCGCAGGTGAAGCAGCCTTCTACGGCCCTAAGCTTGATATACAGGCTAAGAATGTATATGGTAAGGAAGATACGATGATTACAGTTCAGCTTGATATGTTCCTTGCAGAAAGATATGATATGTACTATATAGATGCTAATGGCGAAAAGAAGCGACCTTATATCATCCACAGAACTTCCATGGGATGCTATGAGAGAACTCTGGCATGGCTTATTGAAAAGTACGCAGGCAATCTCCCTACCTGGCTTATGCCTGAGCAGGTACGAATACTTCCTATCTCAGATAAGTTCCACGATTATGCAGAGGAGGTTAAGAATAATCTTCGTGCTGAGGGTGTTAAAGTAACAGTAGATACGCGTGCTGAGAAGATAGGGTATAAGATACGTGAAGCAAGACTTGAAAAGCTTCCATATATGCTCATCGTAGGCGCCAATGAAGTAGAGAATGGCAGCGTATCAGTCAGAAAGCGTGGAGAAGATGGTGACTTAGGTTCTATGAGTCAGGAAGATTTCATCAAGCGCGTAACCGAGGAAATTAAGACTAAGGCTACTACTCAGGCATAAAAATAAAGGGGGTACTAATATGGATAATAATTCAAATGTTAATCCACAGGAATATTATCAGTCCAATGATGAAACTTCTCCTAAAAAGAAAGGTAAAAAAGGATTAATAATTACAATATCTCTGATAGTAATTCTTGCAATAACTGCATGTATAATCCTTTTTGCAGGAGGAATATTCTATATCGGAACATACAACTTCTACAGTATAGAATACAATAATCCTAATTTCGCATATAATTCGGGTGAAAACAAGCTTGATTATAAGCTTAAAGTAGGATTATTTGGCAAATCACAATTTACAATGCAGGGTGAAACCTATGATTGCAATGTGGATTTTGATAATGACAATATAACAATAAATGTAAATAATGAAAGCATTAAAGCAACCTATGATAAGTCTGATAAATCCATAGCAATATCATCAGACTATCTGCCTGTTGACACATCTCAGGCTTATATTGGCGATTACAAATTTGACAGCATGATATATTATTATCAGGGAGAGGCTCTGACAGTAACTGCAAGTGACATTGGTGCAACAGGGGAAGAATATATGCTTTCCATAGGTATGGACGGTGTCTCCACACTCACGACAGATCAAGAAACCTATGAATATAATGTAACTATTGACGGAGATAAGATTACAATCAAATCTACAGATGGTGTACTGTGGGCAACCTACAATGAAGATGATAGAACGATATCTCTTTCATTAATTGAATTAGCAGACTCAATTGACACAGGATATACTGAGGACTATGATATATCCTTCTTAGATTTATTTGACGATATAGTAATGATATTAAAGGATGATGGTAAGACTGATACCAGCTATAATCTTATATTAAAAAAATAATTGTATCATTTATTGTTAAACTATGTTAAAATAGATTATAATGTATTTAAAATACATTATAATCTATTTTTAAATAACATAAGAAAGAGAGGGTTATATTATGATTTGTCCAAGCTGTGGCAGTAATTGTCCTGATGGCTCTGTTATATGTCCTAATTGCGGAGGAGATTTAATGGAAACTAAGGCAAGTGTTCAACCAACCTTTAATGTGAACGATGCTTTATTTAATGGAGGTGGAAACAGTGCACCTACCCAGCCTGTCACTCCTGTCAAAAAGAATAATAGTGTTATGGGCGCTGTTATCGCATTAATTGCAGTAGTTATAATCGCTGCTGTAGTTCTTTTTGCAGGCGGTGTAAAGTATATGGGAACCTATAAGCTTACATCAATAAAAGCAGATGTATACGGCACAGGAGATCCTATTGTAATTAATATCGCTGATTATGGTTTCTCAGAAGATGATTTCCAGTTAAAGATAGGTTTGTTCGGACGTGCAACACTTATCGCAGGTAACGAGAAGGATTCCGGAACCATCAAATACAGTGGCAATAATTTAACACTTTTGTCCGAAGATGGCGACATACCGGCCACCTATGATCCTGATAATAAGACAATAGAAATCAGTATGGAACAATATCTCGGTTCAGGAGCCACTATCATACTAAAGAAGAAATAGCTTAGCAATAATTTAACCCCCTAACGAAAAAGCGTTAGGGGGTTTTGTATCATTTCGTCTCGTATTATACCTAATTATTTTTTCTTGGTGATATATCAAATAATATTGATATAAAATATAACACTATGCCAGATATACATAAGACAGGACCAAGCCCATTACCATATGAAAAAGCTACTGATGAATTTATATTTTTGGCAACTTCCTTAAGAGATTTGTAACTATCAATTACTTCTTTATAATGTTTATTTGTAAATATCAGTGCAAAAGCAGCAACCGAAGTCACAATCGGTATAAACCTTATAAGAAGCTTATTTCTATATTTCCATAATGGTTTAATGTATTCTCTTGCAGATAAAACCATCATGCAGAAGCCTGATAATAAGATCACTATTGCCATTACTATAAAAAGCCTTGAACCTAATGTTATGGTTGTATTTACCTCTGAGCCCCACTGGTCCTTAACAACTTTCCCGCCAAGTGAGAACAGATTTCCGCTTATTTTTTTATCATAAAGTTTCTGATACAGCCATGTCAAAAAAGGTGATATATATAGTAATACTGCACCAATCAAAGCCAACAGCTTATTTATATTGCCACCAAGCGATTTTACATACCCTGTGAAATTAATATATGAACCTTCATATACTTCATCTTCTGCAACTATATCTTCATCCTTCTTAATACTATTTAAGCTTCTTTTTTTTTCCTTATTCTTTTTATCTAATTCCTTGGCAGCCTTTTTAATATCGTCCTTCGTCATTTTTATGACTATCGGCTCATCAACCGGTGCTCCACACTCTGTACAATAATCCAATCCATCAGCAATTTGCTTGCCACATTCCTTACATACCATAGAATTCTCCTAAATATCCTTGCCAACCATGTGTAGTATTCTTGGACAGGCAGCAAGTACAACTCCAATCCATGCAACTATAGGTCCGAGACCATGATTAATATGCCCCTTGGCACCATCATACCAATCCTTCAGCAGTTTAATCATATCCTTTCCATCCTTGATACCATCCATCAAGTCACCATTGAAGAATGCAAGTAAAAAGAATATAAGTGCTACAATAATAATTCCAAGCTCAAGGAATGGAATGTTAGCAATCTTCTGTCTTAATCCATACATATTTGGTATGAACTGAATAACTGCAAGGAACAATAATGATAAGCCTATAATCATTATCATAACTCCAAAGAATATAAATACTCCCTTGTCAAGATAGTCATCGCTTGCAAGCTTAAACATATTGGCGGCCTCTTTTTCTTTCTCACTATCATATTTAACTGACATTGATAACCAATGAAATAACGGTGCAATAAATATAAACAACGCACCTAAGAATTCTAAAATTTTACCGACGGTAAATCCGGTTCCTCCCGAAAAGCCTCCATAAGCCTGCTGTCCATAGCCACCCATCTGTCCGTATGGCTGCTGGCTATAGCCCTGTGGCTGTCCGTATGGTTGTTGCTGCTGGTAACCCGGCTGTCCATATGGCTGTTGTTGATAGCCCTGTGGCTGCCCATACGGCTGTTGCTGGTAGCCCTGTGGCTGTCCATATGGTTGTTGCTGCTGGTAACCCGGCTGCCCATATGGCTGTTGTTGATAGCCCTGTGGCTGTCCATATGGCTGTTGTGGCTGTTGCTGATAGCCCACATTCTGCTGTTGATACTGTATCAGATTAGCACCACATACAGGACAGGTTGATGAACCATCAGGAATTAAATTTCCACATGATGTACAATTCATATACATACCTCCTCATAATTTTAAATTATATTATAACTTAAGAAATGGAATAGATACCATCTATCCCATTTCTTATGAAATCGCAGATTTAGTTTTTCTTTGTCATTTTTATTATGCCAGGAACTGCTGCACACAAAGAACCAATAATGCCAAATAAAGGACCTGCACCATGACTTGCCTTACCGCCAAACGCCTCGACTAAATCAATCGCATCCTTAAGCTTGGTTCCCTCTTCACTGCCCCATGCAAATGATACAATCCATAAAAGAATAACAAGAACCAATGCAACGGCAGGCACGATAATCTCTATAAGACCATTTGTTGAATTGTTCAAATTCTGCTTAATATTATTTAATGCCGGTATTGCCTCAGCTATATTCCATGCAATAACAAACGCACCTAAGAGCATAAGAAGTAAACCACATATTACATTCATAGCTCCCATCTGGAATAAGAAATCACTTTCGGATTCACCCCATACCTTTACCTTAAGCCATGGGAAGAATGGATTTAAAAATAAAAGTAATCCTCCTACAAGACCTGCAATTCTGAATAAATCGCTTTTAATTAAATTTACTATATCATTTGAAGCTCCGCCCATATTTCCAAAGCTCTGATTATATCCACCCATCTGCTGTCCATATGGCTGCTGCGGCATCCCTTGTGGCACAAAGCCTCCCTGCTGCTGTGGCTGTCCATATGGCTGCTGTGGCATCCCCTGTGGTACAAAACCACCTTGCTGCTGCGGCTGACCGTAAGGTTGCTGCATTCCCTGAGGTGTAAAAGCCCCTTGCTGTGGCTGTCCATATGGTTGCTGTGCGCCCTGTGGATTAACAGGCTGTTGATACTGGATTAAATTAGCTCCACAGTTAGGACATACTGCCGAACCATCAGGAACTAAAGAACCACATACTGAACAATTCATAAATTATCCTCCTAAAAATCATTGATAAAAAATGTAGTTACAAGTTATATTTACAAACAACTTATGAAAAGTATAGCATTAAAAAGCGATATAATCAAGATTATTTTAGCGCTTCCTTAAGCACATTCAAGTTGTTATCCATTATCGACAGATAAGTTACTCCCTCTTCCACATCCTTGGCAGTAACCCCCTGCATAGAATTGATTTTCAATATCTGCTGATTCTTCGATTTGGTATTCTCTATTATGGTTTTTGCAATGTCCTCATTAGAATTCTCTATAACAAATATATAATCAAGTCCAAGCTCATCCAGCTTGTCCGACAGAAACACTATCGTCTCAAAGCTCGCCTCCGTCTCTGCACTACAGCCCGAAAATGCTGCATAATAATTAAGCCCATAATCATCTACCATATATCTGAATGGAAATCTGTCTCCGAACAATATAGTATCCTTTGTTCCTTCATTAACAACAGCCTGATACTCTTCATCAAGTGACTTTAGCTTCTCAATATATGTGCTTGTATTTTCCTCATATAAAGACTTGTGTTCGGAATCTGCCTCGCATATTGTATCAGAGATTTTCTGCACTAAAGCTTGCGCATTCTTAAGAGAAAGCCATACATGCTCATCATATTCTACTTCTTCATCACCCTCGTCTTCTTCGCCTTCCATCCCCTCTATGACTTCCTCCTCCTTGACATCATCACCTAAGACATCTAAGAGATTTATAACCTTCATATCCTTGTTGGTTGCCTCAGCCAGCGCATCATCCACCCATCCATCCGACTCGCCACCTACATATATGAATATATCGCAGACTGCGATATTAGCTATGTCCTGTGCTGTAGGCTGGAAGCTGTGTAAATCAACTCCGTTATCAAGCAGCATAATAAGCTCGACATTATCCACCTCATCTCCAAGTATCTCACGAACCCAGTCGTACTCAGGGAAAATCGTAGTTACAATCATTAATTTTTCTTTATCCTTAAGTGCACCCGATGGGCTACAGGCCACAAGCCCAAGCACCATACATGTCATAACAATATATGATAATATTTTTCTTAATTTATTCATATCTGTAATCTCCACTTATATATTAATTATCACAAAAATCATTCTTACTACTTTACATGCAGCATCTATCCAACCTTAGCAAGACAATCATTGCAAATTCCGTAAAATGTTGTTCTCATAGGATTAATCTTAAATCCATGATGCTTCGTGATATGCCTCTCAAACTCGGTTATCTCATCACACTCAAGATGTATGAGCCTGCCACATTCCTCACACTTAAGATGATAGCAGTTCGGATAGTCGCTCTCTGGCGAATCACCTATATATTCGAAGCAGGCACAGCTTGTCTCGTCGATAAGATACTTTTTGACCTTGCCCTCCGATACCAACTGTTCCAGTTTTCTATATACCGTCGTAGTACCTACGGGTATGCTGTTATCCTTAAAATACCTGCACACATCCGCTGCCGTAAAATGCTTACTGTCTGTAGTGCGTAAGAAGTTAAGTATCTCTTCACTTTGCTTTGTCTTATATTTTGCCTTCTCAGCCATATATATTCATTCTCCTTTAAAAGAATTTTTAAATTTGGAAACCATTTTCAAATTTGTATTATATGCCACAACTTATCAAATGTCAAGATAGATGTCCCTGGGGACGGGGGAAAGGGGCGAAAGATATAACAAAGAATATCTTTCGCCCCTTTCCCCCGTCCCCAGGGACATCTGTACACACTGCGGGTGCCTGCCCACAACATAGCAGACACCCTTGGTGTACTCAAAATATATACTATATAAAACTTATAATCTGCTCTTAATAGCTTTCGCTAATTCGTTCTGTTCATCCGGATTAGTCTCAAGCTGCTTCCAACCAAGCTTAACTCCATCATCCTTGTATCTTGGGATAATGTGCATATGGAAATGATTGACCGTCTGACCTGCAACCTCCCCATTATTCTGTACTATATTAAGTCCATCACAATTCGTCTCTTCTTTAATTGCCTTAGCAGCTATGGTTGCGAAGGAAAAAACCTTTGCTGCCGTCTCTGCATCAAGCTCGAATATATTATCAAAATGCTCCTTCGGTATAATCAGTGCATGCCCTTTATTTGCCGGTGCTACATCCAATATACATTTTAATTCATTTGATTCGTAAATAGTTGCTGATGGTATATCTCCCTTCGCTATCTTGCAAAAGATACAATCGTCCTTAATCATTTTTACCTCCTAAGCCTTAAAGCCCCTGTTATTATAATCTCCCTCAAGACTTTCATTTAAGGTTCCCTTGCCATATGTTAGTCCTGCATAGATTTGATGAACATTCTTCATAACCGGCTCGTCCGTATCAATCTCATGAAGTTTCTCGAAGCCTACACGAAGCTCATCCATCATCTTCTGACACCTGTCTAACTCGCAAGGCATTCTCTTAACAGTGGACTGAATATATTTGGAATATATAAATCTTAACACATTAAGAACCTTACGTCCATTCTCATCTTCGGGATTAATGGAACTCATAAGCTCATTATGCACTTTTTTAGCCATATTCATATTCTTAAGGAAGTCCTTGATATTCTCTTCTCCTGCCTCATATCTTTCATAGGCTACAAGTGCATCCTCGATATATACCTTTTCCATATCACAGGTTATAAGCAGCAGTCCGCTGTGATTCGCCTGCGTTATCCTCAATGTAAATTCTTTTTTAAGCTCGTCTGTCATTTTTCCTCCTAAATTAAAGTGATTGCAGAACCGACATAGTAGAATCAATCCTGCAACCACATCTATGTTATTGCAATAATTGTAATAATGATTCCGGTCTCTCATTTGACTTCTGCATCATTGAGATAGCTGCCTGAGCCAATACATCCTGCTGTGTATAGTTAGTCATTTCCTCAGCCATATCCGTATCCATAATTCTTGAATATGCAGCAGTGAGACTTTCACCCTGTACCTCAAGATTATCATATATATCATTAAGTCTGTTCTCATAAGCACCAAGCTTGGAACGGATATTTGACACTCTCTTAACCGCCTCGTCTATAGCCTCAATAGCCTTTGAAGCATAATCATGAGTATACATTATAAGGTTATCTATCTTAAGGGATTTTGAATCGATATTCGGTATATCAATCTTTAATTCCTCTCCCGAATAAGCACCTGTCTGAATTGTCATAACTCCGGCTGTCATAACCTCGATAACAGTTTTTGAATCCGCAGGGTCAAAATTATCAGGGTCTACACTAACCTTCATCTCGAATCCGTTTCTGTCAATAATCGTCAAATCATTACCATCGGCAGTATATGTAGCAGATGTTGAAAATCCCTTGTCTGTAGATGTAATGGATGCAACACAATCCTTGCCGACCTCTTCGTCACCATCACTCATTCCAAGCAGTGAAGCAAGCTCGTCATTACCTATCTTTATACTTATCTTCTGGTCTGCACCATATTCATTTGACCTGAATATAACCGGTGAGCCGCTTGCAAAATCTTCCTTTGTCTCACCACCGTCACTTGAGGCAAATACATCAACACCTATCTTCTGAAGGTGACTCTGAAGCGCCTCGTAAACCTCGGTCATACTCATGCCCTCTGTTATCTCAACGCCAAATCCGTTTACATTAACCGTACCTGCCTGTTCCTTAGTTATCGTAGTTGCAGAATAAGTCATTCCTGTCGTATAGGTTGCACGCTCTGCTATAGAGGTTATGGATAATTCATAGCTTCCCGGTGCAACATCTCCTGATATGTATGTAGTCTGAATGCTGAATACACTTGACATACTTCTTCTTGATACTGAGCCATCTAAAAGCTTCTGCTCGTTAAATGCTGTCGTATCAACTATCTGGTCTATCTCCTGTGTCAGAGCATCTATCTCTTCCTGAATTGCATCTCTGTCGTCCTCTGAAAGAACATCATTTGCGGCACGGGTTGCCAATTCTCTCATTCTCTCTAATACGGAATGTATCTCATTTAAGCCGCCCTCTGCGGACTGAATAACTGATATACCATCATTTGAATTAAGTGACGCACGGTCAAGTCCTCTAATCTGTGAGTCCATTCTGGTAGATATTGCGAGTCCTGCTGCATCATCAGAAGGATTCGTTATCTTATATCCTGAAGAAAGTCTTGACATTGATTTAGCTATATTATCATTAACCTTCGCAAAATGTGAGCTTGCATTAAGCGCCAAAGAATTGTGATTTATCCTCATATTTATTACCTCCGTAGCTTTCCGAACTTCTTAATCTATATGTTTTATCGGTTCAATTATAACTTTTATTAACCACTTATACTGCCTATACTCTGAACTAATGTTACTGCTGCCTCATACAGCAATTTCTCGTCAGCCGCATTGAACTCTCCTGAATAAGCTGCTGATATCGTACCGAACTCAACATTGTCCGTATTATATCCTGCCCTGCCTAATAAGCTCTTAAATTCTGTTGTAATCTGAACCGAATTAAGGAAGCTGTTGCCCTCACTGGTATCACTAACTATATGTCCGTACATGCTTCCATTTGAAGAAACTCTGATATCCGCACTCAAGCTTCCTAATTGTGTATCAGACATGCTCATATTTATCGTGCCCCGTCTTTCGGCATTATGCTCTATGCTTAAGTTAATTACATTTATACCGTCTCTTGTCTCGACAGGTATCTGATAGTATGAATTTCTCGCCATACTACTCATAATGTTAAAACCGGCGTTTATGGTTTTTATAGAAGCTATATCCTTACCTGTAAGCTCTCCTGAGAAGCTGAACTGATACATCATCTCTGTAATCTGATTTCGTAAATCTTCATATTTTAATGACATTTCCTCACTGCCACGCAAAGCCTCCAAGATAGAATCCTGTGAGAAATCAGCAGGATTAACGACCACTTCTTCGCCTGTCATGGAATCCGTCATACGCTCAGTCTCTTCATCTATAGCATCATCCTTAACATTCGTATTGAATTTAAGCCCTGACATGATCTCCGACACCATCTGATATATACCGCCCGGAGTATTAAGCATCGTATCAACTGCGAAAGCATTAACCATACTGTACTCTATATTATTTTCTCTTATAAATTCTTCTACATTCTCATTCAGATTTTCAAAGCTTGCTATATCCTGCTCAATGTCAGAAGATGAATCAGGTGCCATATCAGGCTCACTGTTAAATGCGCTCTCAATCTGCTCATCTATCCTTGTACCATATCTGTTAATATCAGCAAGCATACCGAAGTCATCATCTACCGACACATCCACACCTGTACTCCTGCGGCTTCTCATAGCTGACAGAAGATTTCTTACCGTAAGCCTCGAACTATTGGCAAAAAGCCATCCTGCTTCTCTGTCACCGGATTTCGCAAGCTTGTTCATCATACGATATATGCCTATGTAGCTTTCTCTCTCCTCGCTGCTTACCTCGCCCTTGCTCTCCATATCTCTAAGGTATGTGGCAAAGTCTTCTGCGTCCGATACGCCCTCATTATATTTCTTGTTCCTTATAGTCTTATTCAAGTCCTCAATAGAAGCATCAAGCGGATTGATATTATCCCTGATAAGTCCGAGAACCGCCTCAGGATACAGGTTATTTATAAGTTCATTAACCTGTCTGTCATAGTTCATTACCTCTGTTATATTGCTCTCGGTAATCTCAAGCTGATTATATCCTAATATTCTTACTGCGCGCTGTGTCTCGCTATTAACCGGCAGTTCCATGCTTTCTAATATATCATCAACATTATTAAACGCCTTGCTTATGCTGTCACCCATATCATACCTTGGTGCAGTACCGACTGCCTCGTAGCTTTTTACGACCTTTTCATAGCTTACGGAAGCAGATGTAATTCCTGTCTCATCTGCCTCGGCAGATATAGATATACTCTCTGATACAGCGGATACATGAAGTGAATTGATGCTAAATGCTCCACCGTTCATAAGCGGTGTTCCAAGTATCCTTGCCGGAGCCTCAGCTATATCATTGACCTTATTTACTATCTCGTTATATGTAAGAAGATTGTCATCACTTGGTGAAACACCCGTATTCTTAAAAGCACTTCTTAAAAGTTGTCTCTCAACATCTCTTAAGAGATTTACAACCTTAGACAGCTCTCTCGTATCAACATTCACATCCAGACTTGTCATACGGACAGCGACCTCCATGGTCATTGAAAGTCTTATCTCTTCAATCTGTCTTCTGGCTGTAATTGATTTTACATCAGGCGCAGCCTCATCAACAGGACTTCGTAATTCGTCATACTCTGATACAGCTTCATTATTTTTATATCCACTTACCGTATCATTTGTTCTAATTACACCGGCAATGTCATAATTATCAATATTATTTACAGCAGAGGCAATCGTTACCTCCCTGCCATCCTTAACCATCTCTTCTACCAGCTCAGGGCTTACCTTCTCAACATCCGACATAAGCTTCTCTGCCGCTGCATATATATCATTATCATAGTCTGACATATTAATTTCCGATATGTCGTGTCCGACGGAAGATTTTAAATTCTCATATCTTCTTATATTATCTGTAGTAACAGGTATGTCATTATTAATAAGAAGCTTTGCGTCATTTAGATGCTCATCATCCGCCTCATAACCGGCCTGTTCTATAAGCTTCTTAATCTGAGGCTTCATCTCAGAAAAATCCTTATCGGATATATTCGCATCGGAAACTACCGTTCCGCTGTAATGAGCCTTGTAGAGATTATCCTCATTTACAGGCATATCATTATGTAAGAGATATAATATCTCTTTATTATCCAAAGTAAAGTTATCTGCATTAAGCTTCTTCGTTTCATTTATATTTTCCGAAATATTTTTTTCATCAAAATCAATGGATTTCTTGAGATTTTTTTCTATATCATTCTCAACATTACCGTCAGCATCCTGCTCAGCCTTAGCTTCACTTACTGCTGCGACATCTATATCAACCTCGACACCACCGACTTTGGTAGTTCCGCCGATGACTGTCATACCTGAGGTATCTCCCTCGGAAAATGCAATCTCTGCCATTATAGCACCAAGCTCGTCCTTGTGCTCATTATGACGCATAGTATTAACCATACCGAGCAAGTCCGACATGCTTGCCCCCTCTACATCAACACCCATAAGCTTAAGCTTCTTTATCTCTTCTGAGGAGAGATTTCTTGCAACCTCTTTCTCATTTTCTTTTTCCTTGGCTTCTTCAGACTCGGAATCTATACCTGCTTCCTTAGCCTTCTCCTGTCTGTTCTGCATATACTCCTGAAAATTCTTCATGGTAGTATTCTCAAGATAGCTATCATTCTTATTGGCACGAGAAAACTTATACCCCAGCAGTTCGTCCACATCCTTGGAAGAAGACGCACCCTGAGTATGAGAAGCCTTTGCTCCCGAAGCATTTATACCATTTCCGTATGGAAGCTGATTTACCTTATCATTAAGATTATCTATTATCTGACTCATATAACACCCGACCTTTAAATATTTTTCTAATTACTTTATCGGTGTCCAAGGTGTTTTTCTAAACTTTTTACGAACTAATAATTTACATATCTTATCGGATCAAAAGCTGCACCATCTTCCCTCATCTCAAAATGCACATGCGGGCCTGTGCTGTCTCCCGTGCTTCCTGACAGACCGATTATATCTCCCTGAGATACCCTCTGTCCGACAGAGACAAGTGTCTGGCTCATATGACCGTATCTGGTTATAACACCATTTTCGTGGTCTATATAGACGCTTATTCCGTAGCCGCCGTTCCAGCCCGACTGGATAACTATACCATCTGCAGAAGCCATAACCTCTGTCCCCGTCGGCACTGCCATATCTATACCGTTGTGATTTGTGCCCCATCTTGGTCCAAAGCCTGACGACAATATATAATTTTCTACCGGCAGAATATAGAGTGGCCGCTCCTTTGTACCTATATGTACCACCCTTGGTACTGCCTCATCTATAATTTCGCTGTCAAGCATCTTCCTCTCCTGTATCTCTCCATTATAGAAGGTTTCAACGACTGTAGTTTCTTTAGTTCCCGCTTGTTCCTCCTGTGTTATTTCCACCTCGTCCTCATACATTGTATCATCATAGATATATTCGCATTCGGCATAGTATGGATTTACATACTTGTAAATCTGGGTTGATGTACCTGTTAATACAGGATTGGAATTAGAAACTTCAACAACATTCTCCTCTCCATGTGATATATATAAGCTTTCGCCATTATATATCAGAACCGCTAAGGTTAATGCCAATGTAACAAATACGAACATTCTTATTCTTCCTTTGTAGGATTTGTTAAATAATTTTTTCATTTTTAATCATCTCCTAACATTTTTGTAACACTTTTGTAATAATTCAAACAGTAGGTGTCGTATACAATTTATTTACAAAATTCTACAAAAAGTTATATTCATAGCGAACAGTTCTAAAATATCCAACTATGTATTAATAAAATCTTGTGTTAATTTTTTTCTTGTGCTACAATTAAGTTTAGTTTTAATATGGAATAAATGAGAGGTGCGTTATGGCTAAAAAATTACTTGATATAGACGAAGTTCCTTCTTATCTTTCCAACAAGGTTAAGCAGGATTTAAAATTCAAGACAGGCAATTTTGTATGGCGTGTACAATTTAATATTCCTTTGGACCCTAAGACTGTCAACTCCGATACAATGTATGTGACGGATTCCGAGGACCACAAGCTGCAGACATATATAAGATATGATGTGCAAAAGGAGGTTATCGAGGTCGAACCAATGGAGGCTTACGCTCCTAACAACAGTTACCATCTTAACATTACTACGAGGGTAAAATCCCGCGGTGGTCAGTCGCTTCGTGAACCTGTAAAAATCAAATTTGCTTTTTCAGATTCATAGGATTATGATTGACAGATATAGGATAAATTATTCAATAAAAGACAAAGAGCCGATTTTTCATGTCGGCTCTTTTTATTTGAAGCAGTCCATTTTTCCGGTATATTATCATATCACGAAGGAGAATCCTGCCATATAGATGGAAAGTTTCCTTGTGTTCTATAAGTTCATCAATCAATATATGGTAGATTATGCGGACTGCATTGCTTTAAGATTTAACACATAATTAATATACTCATTTCATATAATTTATGTTACAAAAGGAAAAAATATTTAATAGTATTTGCTGATTTAAAAGCTGCAATATTTGATAGTAACCGCAAAGCGTTCGTTATCACATTGTCTCGCAAAATAAGCACTTTGTGCTTGCTTGGCTCGTCTTATTGTGGTATCATAATACACAAGTTTTTGAAGAAAAGCATAAAGGAGGATTAGAAGCTATGAGTTATACAGCCAATGTAGTCGATTATAAAGGGAAAGAAGTAATTGAATTAACGGCCGGAAAATACAAAGCTGTCATCGCACCTTTCTTAGGCAGCAATATATTACGCATGCAAGATACCGAGGCTGATATTGATATATTCAGAAATGATGAAGATCTCACCATTGAGGAGTTAAAGGCATCTCCCGAGGTCTATGGTATGCCGACACTTTATCTTCACAACAGATTATCAAATGGTGTGCTTAAAGTTTCAGATGCCACTTATCATTTTCCTATAAATGATCCTCTTGGCAATCACTTACACGGATTTCTCCACAAGCGCGAGCATTCCATCGTAAGTGCTGCTGTAGACGGAAGCAGCGCAATAGCAAAAACCGAGTATATATATGATGAAAATGATGAATTCTTTGAGACATTTCCGGTAAGCTTTAAAGCGGAATTCACATTTAAGTTAAATGACAATGGTATGCATTATGAATTCACTATGACAAACACTTCTTCAAAGCAGCTTCCATTCGGTGTATGTAATCATACAGCAATAAATGGACCTTTTACACCTGACGGGGACGGTCTGGATGTAAGGTTATATGTACCTGTCGGAGAAAAGTGGGAGCTTGACAAACACTGTATACCTACGGGCGAATTCCTCTCCTTTGATAACCATGATAAGCAGTACATTACAGGCTCCATGATACCTGTACAGCACGATATAGATAATGATGTATTCTTCGCCGAGGAGGGTGTAATGGATGATAAGCCATTCTATGGTGCTCTTGTATCGGATGTGAAGACCGGCAAGAAGATTATATATGAGGTATGCAAAGACTTCAAGTTCTGGGTTATCTGGAATGACCACGGCGACAAAGGATACTTCTGTCCGGAGCCTTGTACCTGGATAATAGATGCACCAAATCTTCCTATACCAGATGAAGAAACAGGATATGTAGAACTTAGTCCGGGCGAGTCAAAGACACTGACTGAACGTATATATACTGTATAATTGAAACATACAAAAACAAAAGGACAAGTGAAATGTATGTAAGCATATGTTTCACTTGTCTTTTATTTTTCGCATATCAATTATATTGTGTATTTTGTACTTTATTTCCGAGATTTTTTATTGTCTTTTATGCACTTTTATTATATAATGGTGATAGCGTTTTATGAAAGGAAGGTATACTACATGAAATTTGGTTACTTTGATGACGAAAACAAAGAATATGTCATCACATCACCAAGAACTCCTTATCCTTGGATTAACTACCTTGGAACACAGGATTTCTTTTCTCTGATTTCTAACACAGCAGGAGGTTACCACTTCTACAAAGATGCTCGTCTTAGAAGAATTACAAGATATCGTTATAACAATGTACCGGTTGACATGGGCGGACGTTATTTCTACATAAACGAAGATGGAGATATCTGGTCACCGGGCTGGTCACCTGTTAAGAAGGAGCTTGAGTTTTATCAATGCCGTCATGGTATGGGTTACACTGTTATCACAGGCAAGAGCAACGGACTTAAGGCAGAGATAACATTCTTCGTTCCACAGAATTATCAGGGCGAGATTCAGAAGGTAGTTCTTACAAACGAAGCAACAACTAAGAAGACATTTACACTTTTCTCATTCCTTGAGTGGTGCTTATGGAATGCAGAAGATGATTCAACGAACTTCCAGAGAAACTTCAACACAGGTGAGGTTGAAGTTGAAGGTTCAACATTATTCCACAAGACAGAGTACAAAGAGCGTCGTGACCACTTTGCATTCTACACAGTTAATTCCGAAATAGACGGTTATGATTGTGACCGCGAATCATTTATGGGATTATATAACGGATTTGATAAGCCGGATGCAGTAGTAAATGGCAAGTCAAATAATTCAAAGGCTGACGGATGGTCGCCTATCGCATCACACAGCATTAATATCACTCTTAATCCTGGCGAGAGCAAGGACCTTATCTTCATTCTCGGTTATGTTGAGAACGGTGAGGACAAGTGGAATGCTGACGGTACTATGAAGAAGGACAAGGCTTACGATATGATAGCCAAGTTCGATACTTCAGAGAAGGTTGATGCAGCATTTGAAGCTAACAAGACTATGTGGAATGACCTTCTTTCCAAGTATTCAGTAAATACACCTGATGACAAGATGAACCGTATGGTTAATATCTGGAATCAGTATCAGTGTATGGTAACATTTAATATGTCGCGTTCCGCTTCTTACTTCGAGAGCGGTATCGGACGTGGTATGGGCTTCAGAGATTCTAATCAGGATTTGCTTGGTTTCGTACACCAGATTCCTGACAGAGCAAGAGAAAGAATTTTAGACCTTGCCGCAACTCAGTTTGAGGACGGCGGATGCTTCCACCAGTATCAGCCTCTTACCAAGAAGGGTAATGACGCTGTTGGCGGTGACTTCTCAGACGACCCATTATGGATGATTCTTTCAACAGCAGCATATATCAAGGAGACAGGCGATTACTCAATCCTCGATGAGATGGTTCCTTACAGAAATGACGAGAAGCTTGCACAGCCTATGATGCATCACTTAAAGCAGTCATTCTACAGAGTAGTTAATAATGTAGGTCCACATGGACTTCCACTTAGCATGAGAGCTGACTGGAACGATTGTCTTAACCTTTCATGTTTCTCATCTGTACCGGGTGAAAGCTTCCAGACTTATACTTCACCTAAATATGGTGATGATAAGTACTCAAAGGTTGCAGAGTCATTATTTGTTGCAACACTCTTTACATATACTGCACCACTTTATGTAGAGCTATGCGAATACAAGGGTGATACAGAGGGAGCTAAGGCAGCTCAGGCTGAGATAGATAAAATGAGAGCTAACATTGTCGAGAGTGGCTGGGATGGCAACTGGTTTATCAGAGCTTATGACGACTTCGGCAAGAAGGTTGGTTCAAATGAGAGCGAAGAGGGTAAAATATTCATCGAGCCACAGGGCTTCGGTATTATGTCAGATATCGGTAAGGAAGACGGATATGCAGAGAAGATTATTGACGCAGTAGAGGACAAGCTTGGCTGCAAGTATGGTCTTGTACTTAATAATCCTGCATTTACCAAATACTTTATCGAATATGGCGAGATTTCAACATATCCTGCAGGTTACAAGGAGAATGCAGGTGTATTCTGTCACAACAACGCTTGGATGATAGCTGCTGCTGCTTATGCAGGACAGGGCGACAAGGCTTATGACTGGTATTCACGTATAGCTCCTGCTTACCTTGAGGATATCTCAGACTTACATAGAACTGAGCCTTATGTATATGCTCAGATGATAGCAGGTAAGGACGCAGGACGTGCAGGTGAAGCTAAGAACTCATGGCTTACAGGTACCGCTGCTTGGAACTTCGTAGCAGTATCACAGTATATCTTAGGTATTATACCTGACTTCGGCGGACTTAAGATTGACCCATCTATTCCAAAGGATTGGGATGGCTTTACTGCTTCAAGACAGTTCAGAGGCGATACCTATGATATCAAGGTTACTAATCCTGACCATGTATCAAAGGGTGTTAAGAGCGTAACTGTAGACGGTAAGGCTATAGAAGGCAATGTTATCTCGATAATCGGAGACGGCGCTACTCATACAGTTGAGGTTGTTCTTGGTTAATCAAAAATTAAATTAAAACGCAAAAGAACCGATTTACCAAAAGTAAATCGGTTCTTTTTATTGAGGCGTGCTACCCTTCTCTTTCTACGCTCGAGTCGGTTTAAAAAAGCTCCTTTTCCAATTGTAATATATAGCTTTCCAAAAGTTGCATACGCTTCGTATATTCTGTTCTTGCAGCATCGGTCTTACATCTTCTAATCTTAGGCTTGTTAATTCTATAATAATTCTTAATTCGGTAATATGCTTTCTTATAGCTTGCCTCATCCTCAAGCGCTGTAGCCATCGCATCCCATATAACACTTACGGCTCCAACCTCATCAAGCAGGTCTGCATCCATAACAATCTTACATTCAAGTGACAACTCTGCCTCCGTGTCCTTATCCTCATGTATCATAATTATCTCGCCTACGCGCGTTATGATTTGCGGGTCAACTCCGATACTATCCAAATACTCCACTGCAAGCTCTGCACCAACTTCCTCATGTGGTCTCTCGGAATCCCAGCCTATATCATGCAGCAATGCCGCCAGTGCAATGATATCCAAATCACCACCAAGCTTTGACTGTAGCTTAATCGCCCATCTATATACCCGCATAGTATGGTCAAATCTACTTCTGAAAGGATAGTTGGAAGGTCGTCCATTTTCAGCAGTCATTTTTCTGACATATTCTATTACTTCTGCATAATTCATGTTTACGCCCTCTCGCATCCATATTTTTATCAATAATAATCACATTATTAATATCTATATTAACATTAATTCAAAAAAAAAACAACCTCCAAATATCTATTATAATTATAACAACCACTTTTATCTTCTTTTTAATCAAATAGTTGTGGAAATTATCTTAAAAATAGTATATCATATTGTAAGACATATGTTAATGAATTAAGGAAAAGGAGATAGAAGTTATGAAAGCATATAAAGATATGAGCAAAGAAGAACTCCTGTCTATAAAAAAAGCACTGGAGGAAGAATACAAAGAAGCTGAAGCCAAAGGACTTAAACTCAATATGGCAAGAGGAAAGCCAGGAGAGTCACAGCTTGCACTTGCCATGCCTATGTTAGATGTAATCAACAGCACATCAGACATGCATACCGTACTTGGCAATGACACAAGAAATTACGGTGATTTGGATGGTATTGGTGAATGCAGAAAATTAATGGCTGATATGATGGAGGTTGAAAAGGATAATGTTATAGTATGCGGTAATTCAAGTCTTAACATTATGTATGATACTGTAGCGCGTTCCATGTCATTTGGCGTAAACGGCTCAACCCCATGGTGTAAGCTGGATAAGGTAAAATTCTTATGTCCTGTACCGGGATATGACAGGCATTTCAAGATAACCGAACTCTTCGGCATAGAAATGATTAACATTCCACTTGGCACAGATGGCCCTGACATGAATATGGTCGAGCAATATGTAAATAACGATGAAGCAGTTAAAGGTATCTGGTGCGTACCTAAGTACTCCAACCCTACAGGCATATCATATTCAGATGAGGTTATCAAGCGTTTTGCAAACCTTAAGCCTGCGGCAGAGGATTTTAGAATTTACTGGGATAATGCCTACTGCATACATCATCTTTATGAGGATACTCAGGATACAATACTTAATATACTAGACGAGTGTAAAAAAGCCGGCAATCCTGATATGGTTTACATATTTGCATCAACCTCAAAAATAAGCTTTCCGGGCTCAGGTATATCTGCGATTGCAACCTCACCAACAAACCTTGATTATATAATGAAGAAGATGACCGTACAGACTATCGGTCACGATAAGATAAATCAGTTACGCCATGTAAGATTCTTCAAAGACATAGATGGTCTTAAGGCACATATGAAGCAGCATGGTGAATTACTCCGTCCAAAGTTTGAGGCCGTACTTAATACCTTAGAGGAAGAGCTTGACGGACTTGAAATAGGTTCATGGATTAAGCCACGAGGCGGATATTTCATCTCCTTTGACTCTTTACCGGGTTGTGCAAAGGCTATAGTTTCAATGTGCAAGGATTTGGGTGTAGTGCTTACCGGTGCAGGTGCAACCTATCCTTACGGACAGGACCCTTTGGATTCCAACATTCGTATAGCACCTTCCTTCCCTACTCCTGAGGAAATGCTTGCAGCATCAAAGATATTTGTGCTCTGTGTTAAATTAGTAAGTGTAAAAAAGCTTCTTGAAGAATTATAAATTTTTTGGGGGATTACCATTTAATGAATAAAGAAAAATATGCTTTTTTAATTGTATATTTTATTATGTGTGCAAGTGTTATTTCCCTGCTACTCATATCCGCATCAAAATACGGATATCCTTCAAATGTCAAAGATGCCCGTTCCAGACTTTTGACATACGACAGGAATTGGACTGATACCTATGGAAATCCGGTTGACCTTGAACATCTTAATGATATTGAGGGGGTTACACCGGGCAGCGCATTTTCCATATATCATATAATTCCTTTTGAGTTAGACGAGGGCGATGCCATATCCTTTCGAAGCAAAAATGTGATTGTAGACGCATATATAGATGGTGAGTGTATATATAGATACAATGTTCCCGAGCCGGCTTTAAACTCCGAAGCTGTAGGAACCAACTGGAATTACATCAAGCTACCTATAGAAAGTGCCGGCAAAGAGATTGAGCTTAGGATAACAACAACCTACAAATCCGCAAGTTCTAAAATAGATTACATATATATAGGAGATTCCCGTGAGAGCCAGCTTGTAACAATATACGACAAAATAGTTCCGATTATGTCCTGTATTATGTTTATCTTCGTGGGCGTGCTATTCATATTGGCAGACATACCGCTTAATTCGGGCGGTTATAAAAATCATGAGCTGATATACCTTGGACTTTTTTCACTTTCCGTAGCTCTGTGGTGCCTGACATCAACCTACTCTATCCAGATATTTACCGGAGATGCACGAACCAACCATATAATATCGTGCTTTTTGCTTATGCTTATACCTATTCCTACCATGCTTTACCTATATGAAGCATACGGGGAGAAGATACACCGTCTGGCTCGTATAGTAGCAACATTATCAATTATAGAATTTATAGTTAATCTGATATTACAGGTTACAGATATAGCAGATGTTCAGATGACGCTTTTCCTGTCGCATATCGTGCTCGGACTGGCAGGTATATTATTCTTTACAACAATATTTGTAAACAGCCTGAATAAAACCTCAAAGGGCTCTGTAAGGTTATTTAAGGTAATACGCGCCATAGGTATGGGAAGTATTGGAGTATCCACTATAATAGACATCATAAGATACACCAAAGGCTATGACGATGTGAGCCGTTATGTAAGAATCGGTCTTCTCATATTTATAATCTGCTATGGTGGTTCAAGTCTTGAGAAGTCCATAGACACTATACGGCTCGGAACTAAAGCGGATATCATAAGCAAGCTTGCTTATCAAGATGGTCTTACCGAGTTAGGCAACCGTACGCTATTTAAGGAGCGTCTCAGCTATTTAGACAGTACAAAGGTGCGCGACAACCTCAATATAACCATCACGATGTTCGATGTTAATAATCTTAAGAAGATAAATGACATCTTAGGACATCAGGCTGGTGATGAAATGCTTATAACGAGTGCGGAGATTATCAAACGAAGTTTCGGCTCAGAGGGCGAATGTTTCCGTACAGGCGGAGATGAATTTGTATCCATTATAACAGGCAAGGATGCAGAGGCAAGAGCGCATGCCTGCCATACCTTGTTCGAAGGCTACATAGACGACCACAATAACAATCAAAAAACAAAATATCTGATAAAGATAGCATCCGGCTCATGCACATATAAACCTAAGATGGGCGATAAGTCGTTAAATGAGATTTATCAGACTGCAGACGATTATATGTACGCCAACAAAAAACAGATGAAGCTTGCAGATGGCGACGACCAAATCATAATAACCGACTATACCGGAAGAACAGACCGCCTACAGGCAGAATAAATAAACTGCCCAGGGGGACGGGGGAAAGGGGCGAATTTTCGCCCCTTTCCCCCGTCCCCTTGGGCAGTTTCATATTATGCTCTGAGTTCATTTACGGAAGCTGCAAGCTTCTCAATGCTGTCCTTCATACTGTCTGCAAGGTCAAGATTTCTCTGTGCTGTATCGTATGCCTGCTGAGTAGTTGCAGTAACCTCTTCACTTACTGCAGAGATTGTCTCTACACTTGCCACAAGCTCTTTATTAACCTGTAAGAGATTTTCTACTTCCTCAGTCTCCTGCTTCGAGCTTGCACTTACATCAGATATAGCGTCCTTGATTTCCTCAAAAGTCATCTTGGTGCTTAAGATTAAGCTGTTCTGATTAGCTCCTGCCTCAACTGCATTTTCAACTGCTTTGTTAGCTCCATTAGCCTCAGCCTGCAAATTGTCAATTAATTCCTGAATATTGCCCGTAGCATCTGTAGTCTGCTGTGCGAGACTTGTTATCTCAGATGCAACGACTGCGAAGCCTCGTCCCGATTCACCTGCACGGGCAGCTTCTATAGAAGCATTAAGTGCAAGAAGATTAGTCTGGCTTGCTATATCGTCGATAAGCTGAATGATGTTAAGCGCCTGATTAGCCTGTTCAACAAGGTCGGTCATCTTAGCCTTAAGGTCATTATTAATTTCATCGACATATGCCGCACTCTCTGTAAGTGCATCCATGTTGTTTACGCCTGTTTCAATATTATGCATACTATCCTTAAGTAAGGTCTGCATATTCTCAGATATTCTATTGACATCCTCTATGATAGTCTGTATCTGCTCTGTCTGTACAAGCTGCTTCTGTATGGAATCAGCAGTCTGTGTTGTACCTGTAGAGATTTCGTTCATATTATTAGCAGTAATCTCTGAAGACGCTTCAACCTCATTAACCATATCTAATACTGCATTTGTCTCCTTCGTTACACTGTCTGCAACCTGTAATATATGATTGAGATTTTCCTCTGTCTGCTCCTCATGCATAACAACCGTGTTAATTCTTGCATCATTAATCTTCTTCTGAAGCAGCGTAGAGAATAATGTAAATAACATAAATAATAATGAAGCTAAAATCTGTATTTCATAATCTGCTATGGCATCAGCACCCGTCTGATGTAGAAAAGCCGCCTTATAAATGACACTTAAGACATTGACTGCGACAGTCCAGTACATAACAATTCTTAATAAAATCGGGTCTGCACAAACTATAAGATAGCTTATAGGAATAAATATGTAAGAGAACACCATCGCAGTATCGCCTGTGAAAACCACCATGGAATACATAAGTAAATATCCGATAACTCCTATATAACGCGCTCTGTCCGACTCCGGATCTGACTTGTATGTCATCCAAGCCATAACAGCCGGAATAATAATAATTAAAGCCAATACGGCATAATAACCTATAGTACGTTCGCCCTTAATAACCTCCAACAAATATGCGGCTAAAATAATAGCCTGCGGTATGGTAAGAGCCCTAAGCAGCGACCTGCTTATAGTTCTTCTTTCGTTCTCCATAAAATACCTCCATACAAAATAATCTGAAAATAATAAAACCGTGCGGCTGACTTTGTGATGCTCTCATAAGCGTTACCTGAGCAGTTAACTCAGCTCCGGCTACCTCACGGCACACAGAAGGTCCTACTTAGTGCTGCTTCGTTCCCGACCTGACACGGTTCATAGGTTCCTGTCGCGCAAGACCAAAACATCAACGCCACTTACAAAGGGCAGCCTCACAAGAAAACATCCCGAGGTCAACCATCACTCCTGCTGTAGCGGATTGCAGGTACAGGGCACCGCTAACTCCCCAGCTGCACGGAAATTTTATAACATATTTATGTATTACAACCGTAATTCTTTTAATCAACTCTCAACAATTGTAATAATGAGTACCATTACAAGTATATAAAAAGAATGATTTTTAGTCAAGAAAATAAATCGTTAATTACGAATTAATTTACAAATTTTAAGTATAAACTATGTTACCTATATATTATTTTTCTTCTCCTGTCTGAGTTTTGCAAAAAAATCTTTAAGTATCGCCGAACATTCCTCGGCTAAGACTCCCCTCTTAAGTTCAACCTGATGATTGAATTCCTTTATATCAAGCAGATTAATTATCGAGCCGGCACAGCCTGCCTTTGGGTTCATGCAGCCTATGACACATCTTGGAATACGAGCCTGTACTATGGCACCAGCACACATCTGACAGGGTTCAAGTGTGATATATATCGTACAATCCTCAAGCCTCCAGTCTCCGATTACTTTAGATGCCTTTTTTATCGCAGCAATCTCAGCATGAGCAAGGCTGGATTTGTCAACATTCCTTCTATTATAACCACGCGCTATAACCTTATCATTATGTACTATGACACAGCCTATCGGTACATCACCGTTATCAGCCGCTTTTTTCGCAAGCCTTAATGCCTGTTTCATATATTTTACATCTTCATCAACCATAGTTTTTCCTCTCTTGTAATTTATTATGATATACGATAATATGATATAAGTATCAGAAGCTCATGCTGATTAAAATACGAGGAAGGAGCACAATATGGGACCTACTACCTTGCGAACTGAGAACTTAATATTGCGTGTGGAAAATGAGTTCAAGGCAAAAGAGGTTTTAGACCTTTATACGCGCAACAAAATCTCGTTTGATATGTATGAGCCGACTCGTCCCAGAAACTTCTATACTATAGATTACCACAGGGCTCACCTGCGTGGTGAATATAACAATTATCTGCGTGGCATCTTCCTAAGATATTATATTTATACAAATTATCGTCCTGACAGGATAATAGGCTCAGTTAATTTCAACATAAAGGAGGATAATTTCGGTATCTACGCAGAGCTTGGCTATAAAATCGACCTTTTATACCAAAACCGAGGCTACGCCTGTGAAGCTGTTAAAGCCGGAATAAAAGTTATAAAGGAAATATATAACATAAACCGCATAGTTGCACACATCGCTCCGGGCAATAAACCATCTCTTCGACTTGCAGAGAAATTAGGCTTTGAAAAGATTGATTCTGCTACGCTATGTGCAAATATAATGAGCCAAAATGTATACTTAGACAGCTATGCTCTCAATACCTCCGATATCCAGTAACCGAAGTTTCCTGTGAGATACTTTACCTTCTTTACGGGTACAAAAACATTGAAACCGAACATATTGGCAAGGTATTTTTCTTTATTATTGAAAACTCCGGGTACTCCTATTACTACTTTCTCCTCGTTATTATTAAGCTTCACCTTGCCGAACATTATATATCTATACTGATAAAAACCATGTGACAGGAAGCTGTTAGCCCCTAATTTCCAATTACTGATATGAAGCTTCCCTATATCCTGTGGCTCTATCTTGACACATTCAGTAATCTGACTGTCGGGGAATAACGCCAGCTTCGGATAGGTTTCAAGAATCTCCTCACATATATCCTGATAACCATTCCCGCCGATTGCATCGGAATTTGTCTCGTCAGATACCTCATCATCATAGCCTTTGATTGTTGGAATTTCATCAACCTTCTTGCCGGTCTCCTGTTCTATATCTCTCCTAAGACTTTCATCTGCTCTGAAAATTACAGCCTGATTTACCTCCGCGCTGTCCTTCATACTCAAATTCTCTTTTCTTGAAATTATAAGATTATTCAAATCTACATCCTTGTCATCCCATACTCCAAGAAGCTGCTCTCCATCATCGCACCGGAAAAATATACCATCATACTCATCTAAGCTTATACCATCGTCAAACGGTGCATCCCAAGGTATAAAAATACGCTTCATTATCGTATCCCTTTCCCTCGCGCAAAAGCTTATATCCGTAAGATACTTTCCGACATTATTATGCAACAAATATACCATACATCTGCATTCATCTTTTTTATACAATCTTAGCCCTATCTGAATTCGTGCCTGATTCTCAGCCCCATTAGACACACATTGTATTTTGATAAAACCGGCATTTTCACATCTTAGGTTATCTCTGTATCTGTAAATATAAGATACACATCTTCCTTTTCGCATAGTATACCCCCACTTTTCGTAAATATATGTATAATATATGCGAAGGCTTGACCAATTATACCCAAATTTATTATTTTGTCAGCAGGTCACTTAAACATGCAAACTGCTCTAAGGAAAGTGTCTCACCGCGTATGTTATCCGGCAGAGACATTTTGCTAAGCGCCTCAACAACCTCGTTTTTAGAAATATTTAATTCATTAGAGTTATTGATACCGTTTTGCAGTGTCTTTCTCCTTTGATTAAATGAAGCTCTTATCAGCTTGAACATTAGCCTCTCATCCTTAACCTTTACCGGAGGCTTATCCCACCTTGTAAGCCGTATAACCGAAGATGCTATATTAGGCCTTGGCATAAAGCAGTTCGGGGGAACATTAGCCGCAATATAAGGTTCGGCATAATATAATACTGCCAGAGACAAGGCTCCATAGTCCTTACTTCCCGGCTTCGCCTGCATGCGTGCCGCCACCTCTTTTTGCACCATCACTGTTATTGATTTTGCCGGTACATTATCTTCAAATAATCCCATAATAATAGGTGTCGTGATATAATACGGCAGGTTCGCAACTACCTTAAGAGTCCTCTTATCTTCTTTAATCAGTTCATGTATATCAAGCTTTAATATATCATCGTTAATTACCCTGACATTATCATATTCAGCTAAGGTTTCATCCAATATAGGCAATAAATTCCTATCTATCTCGACAGCATATACATAGCCTGCCGCCTCTGCAAGATACTGTGTCATCGTGCCTATACCGGGACCTATCTCTAATACCACATCCTCCTTTGTAATGTCAGACGCCCCTATAATCTTCTCAATGACATGTCCGTCTATCAGGAAATTCTGTCCATATCTTTTCTGAAAAGCGAAATTGTACTTTTTTAATATTTCTATCGTTACTTGTGGATTACTTAACTTTTCCATTATATCTCCTTCTACCATCTCAGATGGCTGTGAAACTTAGGCATCATTTTAGTTCAATCGCGGCTATTGACAAATTCATCGCAAACACGCTCTCGCTCTGATTCCGATGTAGCGGTACTAAGCTCGAAAATACCTCACTAAGTACCGACATCTCCATAAGGTTTGCTTATGAAGCTTGTCAAATATCCGCGATGCATTACTCTATTTAGAAGTTTCACAGTCATCTGAGATATTATACAGCTTAAGTGCATTATTCCATGTTACTTCATATACTTCTTCGACAGATACACCTTTTATATTCGCAAGTTCTTCGGCAACATAAGGTATATTAAGAGAGGAGTTTCTCTTACCGCGATATGGTTCGGGTGCCAGATATGGACTGTCTGTCTCGAGTACGATTCGCTCAAGTGGTGCATATGCGACAGTTTCTTTGAGCTTTTTGCTGTTCTTAAAGGTAAGCACTCCGCCGACACCGATGTAAAATCCCATATCAAGAAAAATCTTTGCAATCTACTTAGAATATGAATAGCAATGTATAACTCCGCCGATGTCTTCACTTTTTTCACGCTTCATTATATCAATCGTGTCCATTGCGGCATCCCTGCTGTGGATTACTACAGGGAGATTTAACTCTCTTGCTAAGTCTAACTGCTTCACAAACCATTTTTCCTGAAGGATTTTATCAGTATCATCATAATGATAATCAAGCCCTATCTCGCCTATAGCAACCACACGCTCGTGTGAAAGAGCCATATCTCTTAAGATGCTTAAAGCCTTCTCATCATCTTTGAAGCTTTCCAAATCCTCTACATCGGACGGATGTATGCCTATCGCGCCATAGAAAAAATCATATTTTTTTATAAGCTCCATCGTAGCCCTGCATCCTGCAAGGTCAGCACCTATATTTGTAACTGCATATATATTATTGTCACAAAAGGAATTAATTAATTCTTCCCTATCCTTATCAAATGCCTCATCATCATAATGTGCATGTGTCTCAAATATCTTCATTTCTGCCTCCATAAGATGTTTATTCCTTAAAAATCCCCTAATATTGTAAGTTAAACAGGGCATTTTGTAAATATTTCAAGGAAAATATTTATATTTTATATATTTACTGTTGAAATTTTCTGATTTTTTTTATAAAATAGTAGTTAGTTATACTATATTAGGAGGTACCGGAATGACTATTGATGAATATTTAGATCTTAACTTATTAGATGAGCTTCTTGAGAATTGGTCGGCTGCAACTAATATGATCGCTGTTGCTTTGGATGATGAGGGCAATTTCCTTTCCAACAAGTTAGGCTTTTCCCGTGATAACATAGAAGCTTTTAGTGAAGATATAGAGGTTGAAGATGTTGTAGTTGCTACTGTTATCGGTGGTCCTTTGGATGAGAATGATTCTGAGGAGCATATTGAGGTTGCGGCAAGACTTCTTGTAAACTCTATTCAGGATCTTATGGAAAGAGCTTATGAGAAGAAGGAGCTTGACGAGATTCAGGCAGGTTTTACTGCTAAGGTCAATGATGCTGCTTTACTTATCAAGGAACTTTCTGCTAAGTCACAGGGACTTAAGAAGATTGAGAACAAGCAGAACATCCTTGCACTCAATGCTTCTATAGAGGCAGCTCGTGCAGGAGAAGCAGGACGCGGATTTACAGTCGTAGCTCATGAATTCGGAAGTATGGCTCATGAATCAGGTGTATTAAATGACGCTATACAAAAGACTCTTCGTCAATTAGATGAATCTATGAGAGAGCTGGGAGCAGAATAATTTATTTCTGAAAACACATTTCACAATTAGGACATAATTTGAACACATTTATATGTTATTGTATGTTTTGTAAAGAGCTTTTCATATATTTGAATCCTCTCTCCCCTAAATGAGTGATGAATAAATCCCTCCCCGGTTTGATTCATCACTCGTTTTTTAATTTACAGGTTTAACCGGTAAATTAAAAAACGCTCCGCTAAGTATGCGTAGCTCGCACGCAAAGTGCCTTAAACGGCACTTTATTCGTATCATCATAAATTAAAGGAGTAAGTAATACAATGATTAACGAATTATACAAGGATATGACAGGCAAGGGCTCCGTCATAAGAGAATTTTTTACATATGCAAATAAAAGGGCAGCCGAGATAGGTGCTGAGAATATATATAATTTTTCGCTTGGCAATCCGTCAGTTCCGACGCCACAGGAATTTACGGACGGTCTTATAAGTATGCTTGAGGCGAAAAATCCTGTCTCTCTCCATGGCTACAGCCCATCACTTGGTATAGACTCGACAAGAGAAGCTGTTGCCGCTTCACTTAACAAAAGATTTGGTATGAATTATACAAAGGATGAGATATTTATGACAACAGGTGCCGCAGGTGCCATAGCTCACGCAGTAAGATGTGTAGTTAAGGATGGTGACGAGGTTATAACATTTGCACCATATTTCCCTGAATATGTACCTTATGTAGAAGGTACCGGTGCTAAGCTTACCATAGTTCCTGCAGATATAGATACCTTCCAGATTAATTTTGAGGAATTTGAAAAAGCACTCAATCCGGGAGTACAGGCAGTCTTAATCAATTCGCCTAACAACCCGTCAGGTATAGTATATTCCACCGAGACTATAAAGAAGCTCGCTGACATACTTCAAGCAAAGCAGAAGGAATACGGTCACGATATATATATTGTATCTGATGAGCCTTACAGGGAGATAGTATTCGAGGGTACAGATGCACCATTTATCTCCTCCTTCTACGACAATTCAATCTGCTGCTACTCCTTTAGCAAGAGCCTTTCACTTCCGGGTGAAAGAATAGGTTATGTTGCAGTTAATCCGGCATGCAAGGATGCCAAACTCATCATTCTTATGTGTGGTCAGATTTCCAGATTCACAGGACACAACTGCCCGCCATCACTCATCCAGCTTGGTATTGAGAATGTACTTTATACCACGAGTGATTTGTCAGTTTACGAGACGAATAAAAATATATTATACAAGGAGCTTACACACATAGGCTACCATATAGTTGAACCGGGTGGCACCTTCTATATGTTCCCACGCACTCCTATCGCAGATGCAAACGAATTCTGCTGGACCGCAGCAAAGGAATTAAATCTTATTATAGTTCCGGGAGACAGCTTCAACTGTCCGGGACATTTCAGGATTTCCTACTGTGTTACAACCGACACAGTCGAAAAATCCATACCTTTGTTTGAAAAACTGTATAATATGTATAATTAAAATATTGTTTTTTCCGCACATTTTCTGTATAATTGAGGTTGCGTGTTAAAAATATAATTAGGAGGATAAATATATGGCAGACGCCAATATAACAGGCTTTAGAGAGAAAAAGCCTAAGAGATACACAGGAATATTAGTACACCCTACTTCCTTTCCGGGTCCATATGGTATCGGAGATTTAGGCAGGGGAGCTTATGATTTTATAGATTTTCTGGAGCGTTCGGGACTTAACACCTGGCAGGTGCTTCCTCTGGGACATACGGGATTCGGTGATTCACCATATCAGCCTTTCTCAGCATTTGCAGGTCAGCCTCTTATAATAAGTCTCGACCATCTGAAAGAATTACAGCTTTTATACGACAGTGATTTCTACGATATGCCACAGTGGAATCCTGAGCAGGTAAACTACGGCGCTTTGATAGAATTTAAGACAAGGCTGCTCAAGCAGGCTTACGCAAGATTTACTGATGAGGATATAGCAGACGGCGTATCTACAAGTCCTGAGCTTCTTGCAGACTACAAGGGCTTCTGTGAGATAAACGCATATTGGTTAGATGATTATGCTTTATTCATGGCAGGCAAGGACTATCACAACGGTATGCCTTGGTATATGTGGGAAGATGACCTCAAGAAGCCTAATAAGAAGCAGAAGGAAGCTTGGAAGAAGAAGCTTGATAAGGAAATCGGTTATTATAAATTTATTCAATACTTATTCACTAAGGAATGGCTGGCTTTGAAGGCTTATGCAAATGAAAAAGACATATCGATTGTCGGCGACATTCCAATATTTATGGCTTGGGACAGCGTTGATGTATGGGCCAACCAGAAGCTCTTTTTACTTGACAGTGATGGTTATCCTACTGTAGTTGCAGGTGTACCGCCTGATTATTTCTCAGCTACAGGTCAGCTCTGGGGCAATCCGCTCTACAACTGGAAGAAGCATACCGAGACAGGCTACGAATGGTGGCTTAACAGAATTAAACATCAGCTTACCTTAGCTGACTTCTTAAGAATAGACCATTTCAGAGGCTTTGACAAATTCTGGGCAGTACCTTATGGCGAGACAACAGCTATAAACGGTAAATGGGTTGAAGCACCGGGTGTTAATTTCTTCACACAGCTTGAGGCAACACTTGGATACCACCTTCCTATAATAGCAGAGGACTTAGGCGAGATAGATCAGTCCGTAGCAGATTTAAGAGACAAATTCGGCTTACCGGGTATGAAGATACTACAGTTCGCATTTGAGAATCCGGAAGAGAATGATTTTCTCCCACATAACTTTATCAGAAACTGTGTATGCTATACGGGAACCCATGATAATGATACAACTCTCGGCTGGTACAAGCATGCATATGAATCATCGAAGGATAAGTTAAGACGATATTTTTCAACTGATGGCAATGATATATGCTGGATACTGATAAGAGCCTGCTTTGGCTCTGTAGCAAATATGGCTATAGTTCCTATGCAGGATGTACTCTGTCTTGACTCCTGGGCGAGATTTAATACTCCCGGTGTCGGCGAAGGCAACTGGGCTTGGCGTTATAAGCAGGAAGCCCTTACACCAGAACTATCAGCCAGATTATATGAAACCTGTAAAATGTATGGCAGATAATATATTGTTGGGAGGGGTTAAATGCGTACATTTATAGCATTCTTTATATTATTTTTATCATCCTTTGTGATTACTCCCTACTACTGGTATCTGAAGGCACTTTCCAAGAAGGATCCTGATGCCGCATGGGAGAAAGCATACAGGCTGGTACGAGGATTTTTCTTCCTTGAGCTTAAGCTTATGAAAGCAAAGGTGACGGTCAGAGGACATGAGAATATACCTGAGGATATAGCCTGCTTATTTGTAGGCAATCACAGAAGCTATTTTGACATTCTTATAACACATAACACCATTGGAAGACCGGTCGGCTACATCGCCAAAAGTGAGATGAAGAAAGCCCCGTTAATTCGACTTTATATGAAGGCTATTGGCTGTCTTTTCTTAGACAGAGACAATATCAGACAGGGACTTGAGACGATTAATCAGGGTGCCGAGCTTCTAAAGCAGGGACATTCTATGGTACTTTTCCCGGAGGGGCACAGAAGCCATGAGGACACATTTCTTCCATTTAAGGAAGGCGGCTATAAGATGGCAGATAAATCCGGCTGTCCTATAATTCCATTTGCAGTATCAAGGACAGACATTTTACTTGAACGCGCACCTAAGGGCTTAAGAAAATGGCAGGAGGTATTCATAGAATTCGGAGAACCAATATATCCGAATGATTATCCGATTAAGGAAAGAAAAGCCAAATACAAGGAAATTCCTGATATTATCGCAGGGATGAGAAAAACTCATAAAATATAAAACAGGAGGATACAAAAAATGCCTTGGTGGGGAATATTACTTATTATAATGGCTGTTGCACTGATAATATTATTCATATTATACAGAGTAGGCAACAAGCTGCAGCAAAGACAGTTAGACCAGAAGGAACAGATGGCAGAGGCAGCACAGCCCGCTACAATGCTTATAATAGATAAAAAATATCTGCCCATGAAAGACGCGGGGCTCCCTAAGATAGTTATGGAGCAGACACCTAAGAGATACCATAAGGCTAAACTTCCTATAGTTAAAGCCAAGGTCGGTCCGCAGATTATGAACTTTATCTGTGATGATGCGATATTTGAAGACCTTCCTACAAAGGGTGAGGTTAAGGCTATGGTAAGCGGTATATACATAATAAGCGTCAAGAGTATAAGAGGCAAGAAGAATAATGTTGCTGCCGAGGAGGAAACCGGCAAGAAAAAGAAGAAGAAAGGCTTCCGTCAGAGAATGCAGCAAAAGCAGGCTGAGTATCAGAAGCAATTAAATGACGAGCTCCTTGCCAAGAAGCAGAACAAAGAAAAAGGCATCTCTCAAGAGAAAACAAAGGAGCAGATTAAGAAAGAAAAAGAAAGAGCAAAGAAGATTAAAGATGGAATCTAAGAAAAGCGTGAGCATTAAAAATATTATAAATATTTTTTTACCACTGTTTTTTGCCATGCTTATTCAGATAATTGTTGTTGTCGGAGATATAGCAGCTATCTTTATCAAAAATATGCTTTCTGACCAAAAGACAAACTCTAACAACACTATTGAATACATATTATCAAAGGATTATACACAGCCAATGAATATGGCAGCACTTTCATTTATACAATATACATTGTATATCCTGGTGTTTGGAATATGGTATTACAAAACTAAAAAGCCTTCTATAAAAGAAGGCTTTTTTAGCATTATAAAACCACCTGTGCTAATTCCATTAATTATAGCAGGTATGGCGGCACAGGTGTTAGTAGACAGTGTATTAGCCTTAATACGCCCGATATTCGAGACTTTATTTAAAGAATATGATAAACTTATATCAAATGTAACAGGAGCATCTGCCTCATGGCTTATGTATCTATCAGTATTTCTGCTTGCACCTATAGCAGAGGAAATACTATTCCGCGGACTGATACTGTCTTATGGGAAAAAATGTATGCCGATATATGCCGCAGTTATTTTGCAAGCCTTTTTATTTGGCTTATATCACGGCAATATAATTCAGGGTACATATGCATTTATACTTGGTATTCTGCTTGGATATATTGCCGTAAAGTCTAAAACCTTATCTGCGAGCATATGTTTCCATATTGCAGTCAATCTGAGTATAATATTTGTTCCGGCAGTGTTATTTGCAAGCGATTTAAGCTGTGTTATAGCCGGCGCAGCATCATGTATAATACTTGTATCCGGCATATTAATTATTAACTATATGCTCAGGCGCAAAACAACTGATGATAATCAGGCAGAGCACGATAATACAGATGCTGAGGAAAGTTAAAAAGATTAATAATATTTATTATATAATTTATGTTAGTCAGGAGGTTATAAAATGAATGCACCAATAGGAGTATTTGACTCAGGCGTCGGCGGTCTTACTGTAGTAAGAGAGATAATGCGCCAGCTTCCAAGTGAAAATGTAATATATTTTGGAGATACCGCGCGTGTTCCTTACGGCAGTAAATCCAAGAACACGATACTTAAATTCTCAAGACAGATTGTAAGGTTTCTAAGAACCAAGAATGTCAAAGCAATCGTAGTTGCCTGCAATACCGCCAGTGCACTTGCTCTTGAGGATATGCGCGATGAGATAGACCTCCCTGTCATAGGTGTGGTAAGACCGGGAGCAAAAATGGCTGTCGAAAAAACCAAGACCAAGCATGTTGGTGTAATAGGCACTGAGGCAACGATTAAATCCGGCATATATACAGACTACATAAGGCAACTCGACGAGGAAGTAAATGTAATAGGTAAGGCATGTCCCTTATTTGTACCGCTTGTCGAGGAAGGATTGCTTGAGGACAGGATTACCGATGATATGATACACAGGTATCTGTCAGAGCTTAAGCCTTACGGTGTAGACTCGCTTGTATTAGGCTGTACACACTATCCTCTCCTGTTCAATCCTATCAAGCGATATATGGGAGACGAGGTAACACTTATTAACCCAGCTTATGAGACTGCTAAGGAGTTAAAAAATATCTTAAGTGATAAAAAGCTTCTTAACAGCCGAAGCAATGTTCCAAGCTATGATTTCTATGTAAGCGATGGTATGGATAAGTTTAAAGCCTTTGCCGACAAGGTTCTTCCGATAAATGTAGATATGGTTAATGTTGTTGATATAGAAAGCTATTAAACAAGCAGATGTTTTTATTCTGTTATATACGATTAATTCATTTTATAACAAATTATGAAGGTAAAAGCTATGAGAGTTAATTTGGTTATAGAAAGTACAGATGGAGAAGGCACAAAAAGCCGCAGCGAGAATACCGCCCTTATGTATAAGCATAATGACGGCTATCGTCTTACTTATTCCGAAGATTTATCAGGCGAAGGAGAGATTACCAAGACAACTATGTATATAAATACCTCTGAACTAAGGATTATCAGACGAGGTGAGCTGACGACGGATTTCATATACAGTGAGTCGGTCACACATAATACTGCCTATGAAACCCCTTTCGGCAATCTTCCTATCACATTAATTACGGAAAAATACGAGTGTATAGATAATTTTCTTGAGGATGAATTAGGCGAGCTAACCATCAATTCATCATATCTGCTTGATGTGGGAGACGCTCTTACTCCACCTACAAGTATGAATATGTTTATCAGGGTAACACAGAAAAAAGATGCAAATAATACGCAGGATAACGATTGAGATGTCATAACAGACATTGAAGAAAGTGAGCAATATATGAGTCAGGAAAAAACTTTCGAAGATTTCTTCGGTATATTAACCAATCACGAGCATTTAAAAGATAATGAATCCCTCTCAGACTATACTATACATGAGTCAACCGAGTATGAGGTTCTTATGCGCATTTTTGAAGATGTATATATAAACCCCGATGACACGATAGTTGACTTTGGCTGTGGTATGGGCAGAGTGTTATTCTACTGTAATAACAGATTCTTCTGCAATGTAACCGGCATAGAGGATAACAGAGAAATCTATGACAAGCTTTCTCAAAATGCAGAAGCCTATCACAAGAAGTTTATGGAACAGGAATACAAATTCTCACTTCTTAATATTCATGCAGCCGATTACGAGATAGCTCCAAGTGACAACTTCTTCTACTTCTTTAATCCATTCTCCGCTGAGGTATTGGAGAGCATTATAAATAAGATTATGAAGTCCGTACACGAAAATCTGCGTCAGGTCACAATTATTCTGTACTACTGCACCTACGAGATGATAAGTGTAATCCGCAAGTTCCCACTTAGGCTTGATGAGGTTATCAAACTTCCCGGATACGAGGACGATCCTGATGAGAAGGCTTATATATATAGGTTGTAAATAATCTTCAAAGCTATAATACTTTCACGCAGATAAGTGCTGCGACATAATAGATTACTGAAATCAAATTTGTCCATCCACCGCAGATTATCATATGCAATCCTTTAGGCAATTTCCTTACAAGCGGCAAAAACAACACAAGTACAAGAGGACTCAGTATAATCATCCATCTCGGAAGAATAGTCCAGCCCATAACAATCATAAACGCCATTCCAATAAACCCGACAGCCTGAATACCGAATGCTACTATCTTTTGAAAATTAAGATAGTTTTCTACTTCTTTAAGTGATTCCTTATCATGTCTCCCAATTAATCCCAGATTTGCACAATGACTATGATAAGCCCCGCCACAAATGATGCCAAGGCAATTTATGATGAATAAAACCCACCCGAATGTTATATATTCTTCCTTTGTGAAAAGTACCAGATGATAATATCCAACACAGTAAAGAAAAGCTGTCAAAGGACCTATCATTCCACCAATGTAGAGACGTTTTATGCTTACCTTCTTCATAATATCAATTATGGGATTTAAGGTCCCGTCATGTTTATAATCATTCTTGCTGTAATACAATGTCATGTCTCCGCAAAACATAAGAAATGCACCGATTAGACCTATAACCATTGTTATTTCCAAGTTCATGCTCATCCTCCCCCTATAGTTCTGAATTATAATCTGCTTGCCAAATTTCAATTTTTATAATTGATATTATACTATTCTAAAAATAAATTACAAATATTTTTTTAATGTTTCAGCTTGAACATCACGATAAATTATGATATCCAAGCTGATAATATTAAGCATATATTATATTTGTAAATTAGATAATTTGACAAACCTAAATGCATGGGATAATATATTAACAATTTAACAAGTTGGGATTTGCGCGTTAAAATGAGCCATGCGTGAACGAGCCAAATTGTCTGGCGGGAGCTTGCTCACAGACAGATATATTTGAGCAAGGGCACATACGGCGAATGCCGCGACAACGAGCAACAAGCGAAGCGGTTGCGAGTTTGTCGGCATGGCTAATTGATATAAATCGGCATTTATCTAACTAATTCATTGAGCAGGAGTGTCAGATTATGAGGAAGAATGGCTGTGTAACAATAGGCGATACGGATATGTACTATGTTTTCTTCGGTACAGGTCAAAAGAAGTTGGTCGTTTTACCGGGACTTTCAGATGGACTGGCTACAGTAAAAGGAAAAGCGTTGATTCTTTCGTCCCCATATAAAAAGTTCTTCAAGGATTATACTGTGTATATGTTCAGCCGTAAGAACAAGATGCCGGAGAGCTATTCAATCAGGGATATGGCAGATGATCAGATTCAGGCTATGAAGGCCATTGATATTAATCAGGCATATCTCTTTGGCGTTTCCCAGGGTGGCATGATTGCACAGTACATGGCAATATATCATCCGGAAATCGTGAAGAAGTTAATCCTTGCAGTTACGGCTCCGAATGCGAATACTGTTGTACAGGATGCCGTAACAGGCTGGATTGATATGGCGGTGCGTGGAGATCATACAGCTTTGATGGTCGATACTGCAGAAAAGATGTACTCAGAGAGATATCTTCAGAAGAATCGGAAGTTTTTTCCCTTACTCGCCAGATTCACAAAGCCTAAATCCTATGACCGCTTTCTGAAAAACGCTCATGCAATCCTTAAATTCGACTGCCGTAGTGAACTGTCAAAGGTTAATTGCCCGACACTTATTATTGCAGGTAGCGATGATCATACGGTTGGAAATGAAGCCGCATCCGAATTGAACAATGCGATTGCAAGGAGCGATTTGTACATATACGATGGGCTTGGACATGGTGCTTTTGAAGAGGCAAAAGACTTTTATGATCGGGTTCTGGAGTTTTGTGAATGTTAACTTACAGTTTGCTTAAATACCACGATAAATCATGATATTCAAGCTATAATTATTGATGTGTATACGCGTAGCGTATCGGTTAGAGGGGGTATGCTTTAATAGCAATTATTTGTTTAAGCATGATAAAAAGCAGGCAGTTATTGCAACAATTTGCACAATTTGTGTGAAATCAGAATCGAAACATCGAATATATTAACTCAGAAATCGATATGTCTGAGCGAAGCGAGTTCATCGATTTCGTGTTAATATAGAGATGTTGAGATTACTGATTTAACAAATTGATTGCATGTTGCATAACTGCCTGCTTTTTATCATGCCGATATTAATCAGATAATCTATTAAAGTATACCATACCCTCTAACCGACCTTGCTAATATAAACATTTATCTATCCTTACATACAAAGCTAAGCACCATAATACCCGGACCGGTATGCGCACCAATTACGGGACCGACATCGGATATGAGCATTACATCTACTCCATGCTCTTCCTTAATCATATCAGCTAAGGTCTTAGCGTCATCCATACAAGCACCCTGACCGATGAATACCGGACCTTCGCTTGGATTATCAGCAAGCTCAGTATACTTATCAGCAAGAGCCTTAAGCGAAGCCTTTCTACCACGCACCTTAGCAGTATTCTCAAGCTTACCTTCTCTATCTACACGAAGCACAGGTTTGATATTAAGAATAGTTCCCACAAAAGCTGATGTAGCACTTAATCTTCCACCACGCTTCAGATACTCAAGACTCTCAACTGTAAACCATGTATCTATCTTCATGCGATTCTTAATTATATATTCATTTATTTCTTCAATAGTTGCGCCGGCCTTCTTCTTCTCAGATATAAGATACAGGATAAGTCCCGCACCTACTGATGCACAGAGGCTGTCAACAGCATAAAGCTTTCTGTCAGGATATTCCTCCTTAAGCTCGTCTATAGCTATGCGTCCGGAGTTGTATGTAGCACTTATACCTGAAGAAAATGCTACGAAGAGAACATCCTTGCCCTTCTCAATCTCTTCCCTGAAAGCTTCTTTAAAGGTCTCAGAATTAACCGCAGAGGTCTTAGCAACATCTCCGTCCGCCATTCTCTGATAGAACTCACCGCTGGACATCTCACTGTCATGATATTCTTTACCATCGTTAAATCTAAATGTCAAATCTTTCTTAATAATGCCCCATTTGTCTAATACCTCCTGTGAAGTATCGCAGCCAGAATCAGTAAAAATAACAAAGTCGTTCATCACTTTAATCTCCTAACTTAATTTATTTTTATGTTTTCGGTTGAAATTGCTTATGCAGAAATTCTGTCAAAAATTTACAACCTCTAATTATTATCAATGATTATTATAAAAAACGAACTCACTTTAATCAATCTCCGCATAGTTTTTTTGCTAAACTGCTTGTTTATTTACAAAAAAAGCGCTCTACCAACAGTAGAACTGTCGGTAGAGTTCGGCTTAAACAAAGGCTTTATAAGCATTTACCCCATTGATTTACATTTGCGGTTATGTTATATTAATTGCATGAATTAAAATTTAATTGTGAGGTTTATATGCAGAATTTAAAACCTGTAATCGCTAAAAATATATCGAATTTAAGGCAGAAAAATAACATGACTCAGGGTGATTTGGCTTCGAAGCTTAATTACTCCGATAAGGCTGTGTCAAAATGGGAGCGTGCCGAATCCATACCGGATATAGCAGTTTTAAAAGCAATTGCTGATTTATTTGATGTAACCTTAGACTATCTGGTAAATGATAATGACGAGCAGCAAATTGCTCTCGAAGCGGACGAGACAACAAATACAGACAATTATTCTGAAATAGCTGACATCATACCTAAAGAAGACGAAGTCAAAACCAAATTTACATATATAAGCAGCAAATTCAGGACACATGGCTTCATAACGGGTATGTGTATAATACTTGTATGGTTAATAGCAACCTTAGCCTTCGTCGTTATCAATATATTCGCTAAAGACACCATATTCCTCTGGCTGCCATTCCTATATGCAATCCCGATTTCCGCTATAGTATGGCTGGTATTTAACAGTATATGGTTCAATAAAAGACGGAATTATTTCATAATATCTCTGCTCATGTGGTCCACACTTATATCGTTTGTTATAACACTTTTTCCACTTAGCAACAGAGTTTGTTTTATCCTTCTGCTCGGCATACCCGGACAAGTTATAATATATATGTGGTCCAACCTTAAGAAGAAGGTTAAAATTGAAGAAATTCAAGAATAGGATGATGTAAGCGACTATTTTAATGAGTTGCTGCGTAAGCAAAATCCTGCAAAATAAGATAAGCTGTCGCAAATTTGTGACAGCTTATCTTATACAATCTCGCTTGACAGCTCAATAGATTTACTTGTCAAAGCGCCACTTACGCAAGCGCAGTGACCCTTTTTTCGTGTTATATATTATTCACTATGTATTATCTATTCTTCGATACCCATATCCTTAAGATACTTGATTACATCCTCAACAGTGTCAATATTGTTCAAATCGTCCTGAGGAATCTCACAGTTATATTCCTCCTCAAGAGCCATAACAAGCTCGAACAAATCAAGTGAATCAGCGCCTAAGTCGTCCTTAAAGGATGTTGATAATTCAATATCTGACTCATCAATATTTAACTGAGCCGATATGATTTCTTTCATTTTTTCTAACATAGTTCAAATCTCTCCTTAAATAAAGTAATCTATATTGTCAATATACATCACACATATATATATGTCAATAAATTAAATTAATTTTTTATTCTCCTGACAATCGACCAAAAATCTAAGCTGTGGGTTGTTGTTATAATTTATCTAAAATATAATTCAATCAAATTGATAAAACTAATATTAGATATATATTACCCAAAAGCTTAATTTGAATTCTGCTTTATGATACCGGAAACAAATAAATTAAATTTTAAAATATAGAAAGGATGATTACTATGACAAGAACAAAATTATGTGATCGAGTTCTTCCCGATTATACTAAGGGTGAGGAAATCTTCAATATGACCTCTCATATCATAGGCAGCGTATTTGGAATAGCCGCTCTTGTTCTTACCATTATAGCCGCTGCTTCCCATAACAATACATGGGGTGTCGTAGGCAGTGCAATATACGGCACAACAATGATTTTATTATATACCATGTCAAGTGTATATCATGGGCTTAAGCCCTCTACTGCGAAGAAGGTTATGCAGGTTATCGACCACTGCACCATCTATCTTTTAATCGCAGGAAGCTATACTCCTGTCGTACTCTGCAACATAAGAGAGGTGTCACGCGGCTGGGGCTGGAGCTTGTTTGGTATTGTGTGGGGCTTTGCAGTGCTTGGAATTGTATTTACAGCAATTGACCTCAAAAAATACGCCGTATTCTCTATGATATGCTATCTTGGTATGGGCTGGTGCATCGTTTTTGCAGCAAAGCCTGCACTTGCCTCCATAGAGCCAAAGGGAATATTTTGGCTTTTACTCGGCGGTATAGCTTACACTATCGGTGCCGTACTCTATGGACTTGGTAAAAAGAAACGCTATATGCATTCCATCTTCCATCTTTTTGTACTTGCCGGAAGCATATTGCAGTTCTTCTGTATACTTTTTTATGTAGTGTAAATGAGACATACAAAAAGGATATACAAATTATGTGCATGCACATATATATTTGTATATCCTTTTCTTTTTATGTGGCAAAAGCCATTACCAAGTCACGCAAAGCTAAGGTGAAGTGAGCATATCTCATACTCATTATGCTTTTGCAAGCATTTCCTTAAGCTTTCGATTTTCCTCTTCAAGCTGCTTGTTTCGATTCAGAGCTTCTTCAAGCTCTTTTCTTGCCTCGGCAGTATTGCGTCGTTCAGCCTGAATATCCATCTTCTCCATATTCTCAAACAAATATCCCATCTTCTCAGTCCTCACATTCCTAAGATTTTCCTGCGCCTCATCAGGCGGTACATTGAGTTTCATATACAGATTCCATGTTACCTTTAGAAATATATCAAGTATAGCTTCATTGGTGTTATTCATTATAGCTGATATTCTCTTGGAATTTGTATGTATAAATTCATTCAAATCCTCCGCAGTCTGTATCTTGTTAAGCATCATAAATACAGACATTTCGTCGTCATAGGATAGAAGTTTATCATTTGTATAATCGTGGATATTTACGAGCTTGTATTTATAATCCGGTATATAATCCCTGAAGATTTCGCTCATAAATATTCTGTCCTGTAAATGCAGGCCTGCTGTCCATCTGTCGGCACCTTCGTAATAAACTATGGGAATAATCGGCGGATATTTGAAGTCCTTATTGCGAGGATTTCCATGCTGCCCATCTTTCTGCTTCTTGCCATATGTATCCCATATAAGCACCATATATTTAAGCAACTGCATAGCTACATTATAATCCACATCGCTCTTATGTTCAATAAGTGAAATTATATAAAGCGGAAAATCTAAGTTTTTAACCTTTATGCGTTTAACTGTATCCGTCTCAAATTTTATACCAAGATATGCCTGATATATATCGGTTTCATCAATTATATCCTCGGGTTGTATATCCTTTAGTATATCTATGTCTATAAAATCTCGTAGAAACTGCGCACACATAATATGATTTTGGAATATAAGTCTGCTATTAATATCAGGAATTTGTCCTTTACTAATGTCTTTGAATAACTCTGTATTATCGTGAGCTTTATCATTTGTAGGATTAATAATATCTCTGTCGTACATAAAATAATCCTCCAAAGGTATGAATTTTTGTAATTAAGCAAGGGGTTTGATTTTGGAAAATGGGTAGGATTTTGGAAAAGGCTTGCTTATGTAATATTATATGACAAGATTTTACAAAATATGACAAAAGCAATTTATTTTTTTGAACATCATATTATAAGTATCCGGTGAAATTGACAAGGAAATATGTTATTGCTAATATCTACTTTTGATAGATGTTATATAAACAGTTTGGGGGTTATAATACTTTAAGAAAGGAAGTGATACCATGAACCAAGAGAAAATCGGAAGATTTATTGCTGAAAATCGCAAAGCAAAAAAACTTACACAAGAAGGATTGGCTGAAAAACTAGGAATTACAAATAAGTCGATTTCAAAATGGGAAAATGGGAATTGTTTGCCAGATTCATCATTATTTAAACCATTATGCAAAATATTGGACATTTCAATAAATGAATTATTTGCAGGAGAAAAGCTGGATGATGAGGATAAAAAAGAAGCAAATGAATATCTGATAAACCTATTGGCAAGCAAATTATATGATAGTGATTGTGGCATTACTTATGATGAGTTTCTTAATGCTCTAACTAGAATTTCAGAAACAACAGTTCTTTTATCTAAATTCAATACAAAGGAGGAAGCTGTTGAGTATTTAATTAGCGAAACTAATCTTCCATATGAAGAATGTTCCAAAGCCTACGATTCCTATATCAGTCTAAACCAGAAAAGGTAATTAACAAATATCCGGTTTATCATAGTAAATTCAAGCTGGTTGGCGGATATGTGCGTCGCCCTCAGGGACGGGGGTTGGGGACGGATTTTAAAAATCTGTCCCCAACCCCCGTCCCTGAGGGCGACGAGCGAGAGCGCGTTCTTGGCAAACCCTTAATGCGCCAAATATTTACTCAATACCTCAACCAGCTTGTCCGTATCAATCGGCTTAGCAATGTGTCCGTTCATACCTGCCGCAAGAGCAAGCTGCTTGTCCTCATCAAATGCATTTGCGGTCATGGCAATAATCGGAATTGTAGCACCCTTGCCCTCCGGCAGAGCCCTTATACCCCGTGCCGCATCATAACCATTCATAACCGGCATCTGTATATCCATAAGTATGGCATCAAAATAATCTCCGCCTGCCTCATCTATCTTCCTGACAGCCTTCTCGCCATTCTCCGCTTCCTCTACAGTAAAACCATACATTTCAAGCAATGTCAGTGCAATCTGTCTGTTAATCTCGATATCCTCTACCAGAAGAAGTCTCTTACCTGAGAAATCAACTGTCACAGCCTCCGTATCTACTTCCTCTGTATCGCCCTCATCGACAGCTCCTATTACTCTTACAAGCGATTCATAAAGCTCGGATTTAAAAAGAGGCTTGTTACAGAAACCATTTATACCAATACCCTCAGCTTCATCGCGTATAGCGAGCCAGTCGTATGCCGTCATAAGAAGTATCGGCGTGTCATCTCCTATCTCATTACGAATTCTTCTTGCCACCTCAAGGCCTGACAGATCAGGTAATCTCCAATCAATTATATATACACCGAAGCTGTCGTCTCGCTCCTTTGCCTGCTTTGCCCTGAGTACAGCTTCCTTTCCTGATAATGTCCATTCCGAACGCATATCCATATCTGCAAGCAGCTTTGTCGTGCTGTCACATACATCATAATCATCATCTACGACAAGAGCATGAACTCCGTTAAGCTGTGGTATATGATAATCCTTTTTGTTACCCTGACATACCTTAAAGTCTACTTTAACTATGAATTCACTTCCTTCATTAAGCTTTGTATCAACAGAGATTGTTCCATTCATCATTTCTACGATACGCTTCGTAATTGCCATACCAAGACCTGTTCCCTGTATACCGCTTATAGTAGATGTATTCTCACGCTCAAATGCTTCAAATACCTTCTCGGCGAATTCAGGCGCCATACCCATACCATTATCCTTAACCCTTATTTCATAAGGAGCGCTGCCTTCTGAGGCAGGAGCCTTCTGGATAATGCGGACGGAGATTTTACCGCCGCTTCCTGTATATTTAATCGCATTAGAAACAAGATTTAAAAGCACCTGATTAAGACGAAGCTTATCACACAATATATCCTCGTCCGTAACATTTACCGCATCCATAAATAATTCCTGATTCTTACCCTCGACCTGTCCTATAATGATTGTGGCAAGGTCGTGAAGAATGTCAGGCAAATTGACCGGAGCCTCATTAAGCTCAATCTTGCCGCTCTCGATACGGCTCATCTCAAGCACATCATTGATAAGTGACAGAAGATGCTCACTGGATGCCTTAATCTTGGTAAGGTACTCCTCCATAACCTCCTGATTGCCTGTGTCAAGAAGTGCAAGGTTGGTAAAGCCGATAATCGCATTCATTGGTGTACGGATATCATGTGACATATTGGATAAAAAGCTGGTCTTGGCTCTATTGGCAGCCTGTGCCTCCTTAAGCGCATTCTCAAGTAATGCATGCTGTCTTTTAAGCTCCTCATCCATAAGCTTTTTTTCAGTTATATCTACGAATATACCTATATATGTAATAGGCGTACCGTCATCTCTTCGTGTAGGCTTGCCTGTGGCACGATACCACCTGTAACCTTGATTGCAAGTCATAAGCTGATATTCCACATCATAAATCTTCCGGCCTGTAGTATCCTCTAAGGTATCCCAGAATTCCTTTAGAACTCTGTCCTTATCATCAGGATGAAGCAGGTCTGACCATGATTCAAGCACATCCGGAAAATCCTCAAGTCCCTTATAACCCAACATTTTCCTAAACTGGTCGCTCCAGCTTACCCGTATCATATCACCATTTTCATCAAAATCCATAGTCCACTTACCGGAGCCAAGCATCTCGTGTATCGTCCGAAGTGAAGCAGTCTCACGCTCTAACTCTTCCAGTGCCATCATCTTCTGTGAAGCAATTCTGTTATATTTTTCTCGTATCAGATGTTCTTCAGTGATATCTCCAATAAATACATAATATACATCACCATATTCAGGCATACTCGTACATCGTCCATAGTCCTCAACCCAGCGGATGCTGCCATCCTTTTGAATAATTCTATACTCTACATAATCAAGATTATCAGTATCGGAATCCTCTTCCTGCCTCTCAATTGAGGACACTACATTCTCATAATCCTCCGGATGCACCATCCCCTTGAATTTGTTACCTGTGATTTCTCTGAATTCTTCTGAATTCTCACAGCCAAAGATTTGATAGACGGCATGATTTGCATATATAATCTCATGTGTATCATCATTTTTATAGATGAAGAAGCCTCCGGGCATCTGTTCAGCAACCCACTGGACTGCAGGAACAAACGAACCATCATTTAATATCTTCTGTATCTTAGCATCATCCAATTCTTTACTAAACATAAAATCCCCCTTTATCCCAATACATCCTTCAATGTATTCACAACATTATCAATATCTATCGGCTTGGCTATATGGGCATTCATACCTGTGTCCTTAGCCTTCTTTACATCCTCTGAAAATGCGTTTGCCGTCATGGCAACTATAGGAATATTTGCAAGCTTGTTGTTGTCCAGCTTCCTTATATTCTCCGTTGCTGTATAGCCGTCCATCACAGGCATCTGAATATCCATAAGCACTACATCATAGTAACCCGGTGTCGAAGCAGCTACCTTATCAAGAGCCTCTTTACCGTTCTCTGCCGTCTCAATAGTGAAACCTAATTCCTCCAGCAACATCTCCGCAATCTCGCGGTTAATCTCCATATCATCTACGAGAAGAAGCCTCATTTTGGAGAAATCAATATTCTTCTCCTCGTTACTTCCGACAGTCTCTGCTGTACCTCCTGCTTCACCGCTCGCCTCCTCAGGCTTATCCAACAGCTTGAATTTAACCTTAATAACAAATTCCGTACCACAATCCGGCGCAGTATTAACCTCTATGGTTCCGCCCATCAAGTCAATTATATTCTTAGTAATAGCCATACCAAGACCTGTACCCTGTATACCGCTTACCGTCGAGGTACGCTCTCGTTCGAACGCATCAAATACCTTCGCTGCGAATTCCTCCGACATACCAATACCGCTGTCCTTCACACGAAGCTCATATCTTCCGTATCCGTCCTGTGCATCATTTATCTCCCACGCGGTCACAGACACAACACCATCTTCAGGCGTGAATTTATATGCATTACTAATCAGGTTAAGCAATACACGATTCAATCTGTTCTTATCACAATATACATAACGATTTCTGATATGTGAGGCATCAACGATAAAATCTATATTTTTTCTTTCCATCTGAGAAGCGAACATATCCTTAACCTCATCAAGTGTCTTCTTAAGGTCAACCTCAATCGGCTCTAAATCCATCCTGCCGCTCTCGATACGACTCATCTCAAGCACATCATTTATTAATGCAAGCAGATGGTGACTTGAATTTTTAATCTTGCCAAGATATTCCCTAAGCTCCTTCTCACCATTCTCCTCATGCTCCGCAATATTTATATAACCGATAATTGCATTCATAGGCGTGCGGATGTCATGTGACATATTTGACAGAAAGATAGTCTTAGCCTTACTGTTCTCCTCTGCCTTAACCTTCTCGACCTCCAACGCCTTCTCTCTCTTGGACATAATGGTATATATATTGAACATAATGCCAAGCCCGGCGACTATAATAACCATTTGAATAATGCTGTTGCGCGTCATAAGGTGATTTGCAGCATTCATCTGTGCATCAAGATATTCATCGGTTTCCCCGACGCTGTCTAGGTAAAGAGTCTCATAATGATTGCTTATATTAGTAACAACCTTATTGGTCATATTATTCGTAGCCTGTCTAACCCACATCAAAGATGTAAAGAATATAAGGAACAAAAGTCCAAGCCATACTACTGTGGATTTTCCGAAACGCTTCTCAGTATCCTTGCTGAACACATATCTGAAATATACAAATCCCAATATTCCCCAGATTGCAAGTATAAGGTATGACTCCGTCGACATTGCTCCTGCCGAAAATGCCATGAAATAGATAAAGAAGCCTATTGATACAATCAGTCCTATAAGACCTGTTATCCTCGTCCTTTTATCGCCCCGTCTCTTAGACAATACATATGCAACCGCCGAGGTATATCCATATACTATCGTCGCACCGATAGTTGTTACATCAACTATCCAACCAATAGCTGTCCTTCCAAAGAATGGTATAAATACGGATACAACCATAAGAAAAAGCATTGCATTCTGTGGAACTCCATGCTTATTAACCACGCTAAACCATTTCGGTAAAATCTTCTCCTTAGACATAGCATATATAAGTCGGCTTGCCGCAATGAAATGTCCTATCAGCCCTGTAAGTATACCAGATAAAACGGTCGTTACCATCAGTACAAGTGCATATCTGCCTACAGCATAACTGGTATTATAAAAGACAGGCAGACTCTTCAAACCGTTTAAATTACCAATATCATCTATATAGCTGCTCCAGTTGTCATATCCTGCCGGTATAAAAGCGACAGCAATCTCTGACAACATAATATATGATAATGCACTTGTCACAAGCGCAGCCAATATCAGAAAAATTGTCTTCTTTACAGGGAATTTAAATTCCTCTACAGAATGTGAGACCGACTCAAAGCCAACGAATGCCCAAGGTGCTAATGCCACTATCCCAAATATCTGACTGAAAGGATGCCTGCCACCATTTGCAAATGCAGGCGAAAATGTACCAAGCCCACCCTCATGCTTACTCATAACCATAACAAAGCAGACTACTATCCCACCGAATAAAATAAGTGCAAATATGGTCTGCAACACACGGGCAATCTGCTTTCCGAAGATACAGATACATCCGAATACCACGATAAATACAATGGAAAGAAGTGCTTCTCCAAAATACACATCATAATCTAATATCTTATAATGAAAACCAAATTGAAATACATCTCCGAGCAAATTTCTGCCAATTAGAACAAGCGCTGTCGCATTTGCCCATACGATAGCCACATAAACCAGTACAAGAAACCACGAATTAAGAAAACCATGATCGTATCCAAATGTTTTAATTGTATATGTAAGTGCACCGCCTGAATTCGGATAACGATTCATCAGATAATGATAATTCATTCCTATAATCAGCATGACAACCGCACCAATCGCAATTCCTAATGCAGTTCCCAGCGGTCCCGCTATCGGAAGAAAGGTTGTGCCGGGCATAACGAATGCCCCCCAGCCTACAGCACATCCAAAGGATAATGCCCATACAGATATCGGAGAAAGATATTTTTCCAGCCCTGTGCCTTCTGAATTCTCAAATTTTTCCAACTGTATTTTCCCCTTTCCCCTTAATAAATCTATTATAACACTGTAAAAAAGGGATTTCAACAAAGATTACCTGCTTCTCTCATAACAGATAAAATTTAAAATGAATACGAAAAAGCAGTTATGCCAATGCTTCACACAATTTGCATAACTGCCTTTTCATATTCACTATTTAAGAATTATATTGGGGCAATATGAATATGCCATACCGTCTGCCCCTATCTGTATATTAATTACAGCTTGACCTCTACCTTTTCAAGATGCCATATATCATTTACATACTCCTCGATAGTTCTGTCTGATGAGAACTTACCTGCACATGCTGTATTAAGAATAGCCATCTTAGCCCAGCCACTCTTATCCTTGTAAGCTTCATTAACTCTCTTCTGAGCTTCCTTATAGGAATCAAAATCCTTAAGAGTGAAGTAAACATCCTTCTGAGTTAAAGAATCATAAAGCGGTCTGAATAACTCCTTATCTCCATTAGAGAAGGTACCGTCTATAAGCTGATTGAGCACCTTCTTAACATCCGGATTTGAATTATAAATATCCATCGGATGATAGCCGCCCTCACGCTCATACTTCATAACCTCATCTGCTGAAAGACCGAAGATAAATGCATTATCCTCGCCTACCTCTTCAACTATCTCAACATTTGCACCGTCCATAGTACCAAGAGTTGGAGCACCGTTTAACATAAACTTCATGTTACCTGTACCTGATGCCTCTCTTGAAGCTGTGGAAATCTGCTCGGATACATCTGCTGCCGCAAAAATAATCTCAGCATTTGAAACTCTGTAGTTCTCTATAAATACAACCTTAATCTTACCCTTGATGCTCTTGTCATTATTAACCACATCAGCCACTGAGTTGATAAGCTTGATAGTAAGCTTAGCAGTCTTGTAGCCTGCTGCCGCCTTCGCACCGAAGATAAATGTAGTAGGTTCAAAATCCATCTTAGGATTAGCCTTTAACTGATTATAAAGGTACATTACATGAAGAATATTAAGCTGCTGTCTCTTGTACTCATGAAGTCTCTTAACCTGTACATCGAAGATTGAGTTAGGATCAACCTCAATACCATTGTGTTCCTTGATGTACTCAGCAAGACGAACCTTATTCTTGTACTTAATGTCCATGAATTCCTTCTGAGACTTCTTCTCAGTTGCACACTTCTTAATCTTAGCTATCTGGCTTAAATCAGTAATCCAGCCATCACCAATCTTCTTAGTTACCCAATCTGCAAGAAGCGGATTACCGTGAAGAAGGAATCTTCTCTGAGTGATACCGTTGGTTTTGTTATTGAACTGCTCCGGTCTCATCTCGTAGAAGTCCTTAAGCTCTCTCTTCTTAAGAATCTCAGTGTGAAGCTTTGCAACACCATTTACAGAATAGCTGCCTGCGATAGCAAGGTGAGCCATCTTAACCTGACCGTCATAGAGGATAGCCATATTTCTGATTTTATCCTCATCACCAGGATACTTGGAATTAATAAGCTCCATATATCTTCTGTTAATCTCGTCAACTATCTGATAGATTCTCGGAAGCAATCTCTGGAATAAGTCGATAGGCCATTTCTCAAGCGCTTCTGCCATAATTGTATGGTTAGTGTAAGCACAGGTTCTGCAGGTAATATCCCAAGCCTCATCCCATTCAAGGCCTTCCTCATCAACAAGTATTCTCATAAGCTCTGCTACTGCTACAGTCGGATGAGTATCATTCATCTGGAAGGTAACCTTCTCAGGAAGCTTTCTTATATCATCATTATTCTCCTTGAATTTAAGGATTGCTCTCTGTACGGAAGCTGAGATAAAGAAGTACTGCTGCTTTAATCTAAGTTCCTTACCTGAGTAATGGTTATCATTAGGATAAAGTACCTCAACGATATTTCTTGCAAGGTTTGCTTCCTCTACAGCCTGCTGGTATTCACCCTTATCAAAGGAAGCAAGGTTGAACTCATGGTTTGCCTCTGCATCCCAGATTCTAAGTGTATTTACTACATTGTTGCCATAGCCGATTACAGGCATATCATAAGGGATGGCGCGTACAGTGCGATAACCCTCCTGGATATATACATTTCTTCCATTCTGATTCTCAACACGCACATATCCACCGAACTTAACATCTACAGCGTATTCTGAACGCTTAATCTCAAATGGATTGCCTTCCTTCAACCAGTCATCAGGCTTCTCTATCTGATAGCCGTCCTCTATAGCCTGCTTGAACATACCGTAGCGGTATCTGATACCACAGCCATAAGCAGGATATCCAAGTGTTGCAAGAGAATCCAGGAAACAAGCTGCGAGACGACCAAGACCGCCGTTACCGAGTGCTGCATCCGGCTCCTCATCCTCTATAACATTGATATCAAATCCAAGCTCGTCAAGTGCTTCCTTAACCTGATTGTAATAAGTAAGGTTAATAAGGTTATTGCCAAGTGCTCTACCCATCAAAAACTCCATAGACATATAGTAAACTGTCTTGACATTCTTCTTCTCATATTCCTTCTGAGTTGCTATCCATCTGTCGATAATGTCGCCCTTTATAGCATAAGCAACTGCCTGAAATATCATCTGAGGTGTTGCCTCTTCTATAGTCTTTCTATAGATATTTCTGACATTGTTTACAACCTCTCTCTTAAAACCTTCCTTGTCAAAATCCGTAATTTTCTTATTTGCTGCCATACTTTCCTCCTTAATTATTGGGTGTTAATTTATCACACGGTTCACACAAATGTGACCGACGCTTTGCTCATTATCCTATTACCTCGACGCCAAGATTGACCTTCTCGCCGTTTATACTCCAATCCTTTACAGAACCTGCCGTGCTTCCGAACACAAAATCCTCTGCAAGAATGACATTCTTTATCGCATCCTCATTATTCTTAATAATATCAGCGATTCTATCATTGCCCTCTACATAAAGTCTTATCTTGTCAGTAACATCGAAGTCTGCGTCCTTACGCATAGTCTGTACCTTGGAAATGATTTCTCTTACAAAGCCTTCTTCAATAAGCTCAGGGGTAAGGGTTGTATCAAGCACAACGGTTACATAGTTATCGCCGTCTGTTACATAGCCTTCCATCTGTGCTATATCTATAAGAAGATCCTCCTCTGCAAGAGCAATCTCTGTTCCGTTTACATCGAACTTAATTGCTCCATTAGTCTTAAGCTCCTCCATAGCCGCATTACCGTCTATATTAGCAAGATACTCTCTGATACCACCAAGCTGCTTACCATACTTCGGGCCTACAGTCTTAAGCTGCGGCTTAAAGGTATAGCTTGAGAACTCGGATACATCATCCTTAAATTCTGCATTCTTGACATTGAGTTCTTCCTTAATGATGTCTACGAAGTAGCTCGAAAGCTCCTTCTTAGCCTTTATATACATATTGCCTATCGGCTGACGGCTCTTGATATTGGCGGTATTCCTTGCTGCACGACCGAATACTACTACCTTAAGCACCTCGTCCATGCTCGCCTCAAGCTCTTCATCTATGAAGTCCTCATTTACAGCAGGGAAATCACACAGATGAATCGACATAGGAGCTTCCTTGTCAAAATTAACCACAAGGTTCTGATATATATCCTCTGTGATAAATGGTATCATAGGAGCTGCTGCCTTACATAAGGTAACAAGTGCTGTATATAGCGTCATATAAGCATTAATCTTATCCTGTGGCATATCCTTAGCCCAATAGCGTTCACGACAGCGTCTTACATACCAGTTACTCATATCATCCACGAATTCTGAAAGTGCCTTAGTCGCCTCAGGAATCTTATATGCGCCAAGACTGTCATCTACTATCTTAACCATAGTATTAAGCTTGGACAAAAGCCACTTATCCATGACTGAGAGCTTGTCATATTCAAGCTTATATTCAGTTGGGTTGAACTGATCTATCTCAGCGTAAAGTACATAGAATGCATAGGTATTCCATAATGTACCCATGAACTTTCTCTGTCCCTCGACTATCGCGTCCTCGTGGAATCTGTTTGGAAGCCAAGGTGCTGAATTGCTGTAGAAATACCATCTTATCGCATCTGCACCATATTTGTTAAGTGCTTCCATAGGGTCTACGGCATTGCCTTTAGACTTAGACATCTTGTTGCCATCCTTGTCAAGCACATGACCTAAGACGATTACATTCTTATAAGGTGCCTTATCGAATAAAAGTGTCGATATAGCCATAAGTGAGTAGAACCATCCTCTCGTCTGGTCAACTGCTTCGCTTATGAAGTCGGCAGGGAAATTATCATCAAATATTTCCTTATTCTCAAACGGATAGTGCCACTGTGCAAACGGCATTGCACCTGAGTCAAACCAGCAGTCGATAACCTCAGGTACTCTCTTCATCTCCTTGCCGCAGTCAGGACAAGTGATGGTTACCTCATCAATATAAGGGCGATGAAGCTCGATATCATCCGGACAGTTCTTACTCATAGACTTAAGTTCTTCCCTTGAGCCGATGGCATGCCTCTTGCCACATTCACACTCCCAGATATTAAGCGGAGTTCCCCAGTAACGATTACGGGAGAGTCCCCAGTCCTGAACATTCTCAAGCCAAGCACCAAAGCGTCCCTTACCGATTCCCTCAGGAATCCAGTTTACTGTATTATTATTCTTAACCAGCTTGTCTCTGACCTTAGTCATCTCGATAAACCAAGTATCTCTTGCATAGTAGATAAGCGGTGTATCACATCTCCAGCAGAATGGATAATCATGCTCAAACTTAGGAGCATCGAATAAAAGTCCTGCTTGCTCAAGGTCGATAAGTATAGGCTTATCAGCGTCTTTTACAAACATTCCCGCATAAGGTGTGCCCTCTGTCATCTCGCCCTTGCCATTTACAAGCTGGACGAACGGAAGCTTATACTTTCTTCCTACCTGCGCATCGTCCTCACCGAATGCAGGTGCGATATGAACGATACCTGTACCGTCTGACATGGTTACATAGGAATCACAGGTTACATAGTGACCTTTTTCTTTTCCCTCTACCGCCTTTGCAGTACATTCGAATAAAGGTTCATATTCCTTCCTCTCAAGGTCTGTACCCTTGTAAGTCTCAAGTACCTCATATGCAGGCTTTCCTTCCTCGGCAAGCTTACCAAGTACGGTATCAAGAAGTGCCTGCGCCATATAATAAGTGTATCCGTCAGCAGCCTTAACCTTGCAGTAGGTCTCATCAGGATTTACACAAAGTGCCACATTGCTTGGGAGTGTCCAAGGAGTAGTTGTCCATGCAAGGAAGTATGCATCCTCGTCAACACACTTAAATCTTACAACTGCCGAGCGCTCCTTGACAGCCTTATAGCCCTGTGCTACTTCATGCGAAGAAAGCGGTGTACCGCATCTTGGACAATAAGGAACTATCTTAAAGCCCTTATATAATAGTCCGTCATCCCATATCTTCTTAAGTGCCCACCATTCTGATTCTATATAATTATCATGGTATGTTACATAAGGGTCATCCATATCAGCCCAAAAGCCAACCTTGCCGGAGAATTCCTCCCACATACCCTTATATTTCCAGACGGATTCCTTACATTTTCTGATAAACGGATCTAAGCCGTATGCTTCAATCTGCTCCTTGCCCTCTATGCCAAGCTCCTTCTCTATCTCAAGCTCGACAGGGAGACCGTGTGTATCCCAGCCTGCTTTTCTGATTATCTTATGTCCCTTCATAGTCTGATATCTCGGAATCATATCCTTGATAACACGAGTTAAGACATGTCCTATATGAGGCTTGCCATTTGCGGTTGGCGGTCCGTCATAGAAGGTATATGTCGGTAAGTCTTTTTTCTCGTCGATACTTTTCTCGAATACTTTGTTATCATTCCAGAATTTCAAAACCTTTTCTTCATGCTCAACAAAGTTTAGCTTATTTGAAACCTTTTCGTACATCTTCATTATCCTTTCATAAATATTGTGTGAAAACGCACTCCACCAAGTTTTTAGTATACATTATAAAGCCTTGTATTGTCAACAAAATAGGCGAATTCTCTTTTGTAGGGTTACAATTGATGTGACACCTACCCACTATACAAAAGCGATTGGTTCCGTTAGAATATTAATCACCACAAAAAACACCTAACTTTGAAAGGAATCCAATCGCCATGAATATTATAGCACATTCACAACGATATT
>JAFVBE010000005.1 GCA_017480195.1 Lachnospiraceae bacterium | reverse complement strand
GTCTGTCTGTCTGTCTGTCTGTAAAATTATTTCAAAATTATTATATGCTGTCAACATCTTTATCTCCTATAAATTTGCTTTTCAAAATTTTCCATCGGATTATTTTTGATTATACCTTGTCCACCTATGGACAGTTCAAGGGGTTTTTTGAAATTTTTATCAGTTAATCCTCTATATACCTTTTTATTATGGAGATAAAAAAAGCAGTTCTTGAATTATAGTTTCAAGAACTGCTATGCTTTATTGTACTTCATTCAGTAGCTTTTTTAATCGTTCTATCTCTGCTTTTTGGCTGTCTATAATCGCCTGACTTTCTGCGCGTCCCTGCTCTAAGCCTTCACATTGCCCTTTTTCGTAGGCTGAACGTTTATCCCACTCATATATCTTTCGTGCAAAACATTGTTCGGCGATTTTCTCGTCTTCACTCATTTCATGAAGCGTATATATTACTTCGCCTGCATATTCATTTCCCTGTGCCAACATCGTTATCTCCTCCCAGGTTCTTGCCTTAAACATCCTTGCATAAGTGTATAAGTCGCTTTCTTTCTCTTCTTTTGTCGCATCATCAAGTCGACTTAAGTTTAACACACGCAGTGCAAATTTGTCACTATAAACTTCATGATTTTTTGTGTTCATAAGCATATTTTCGGAGTAAAACATCGGAGTAAGATTATTAATATCAAAATCAATTATTCCTATATGCATCGTAGGCAGAATAATCCCATAATCATCTCCCACTTTTAGCCGGTCGAAGGCTCGACATAAATATACAATTGACCTCTCTATCCAGTTTCCATAATTGCCTACCTGCATTTCAATATTTAAAATTCTTTCGTTATTAAGCGTAAGTTTCAAATCAAGCACGCATGTTTTTCTGTCTACAAATCTTCCCAATTCTATCGGGTTTTCAACCACGATTGAATCAATACTTCCCTTCGGCAGATTCAAAAGTGCATAAAGTAAGCCCTCCAGTGCCTTCATATTTTCCTGAAAAACCGCTTTAAACATATAATCATTCATAAGATTAATTTTGAGTTTTCCTGTCGGAAGTCCGGAAAAATCATGTAATTTTTCATTATTTTCAATAATCATAAAAATCCCCCTTTGTGTATTATAAATTTCCTTATCATTTTTTCATTGTTTGCAAACATGTAATTTCAGGCAGGATAAATCTTCATTGAATAAGAATGTTTGAAAAACAAGAATTATATCTGCCTGAAGAAAAAGTATAATATCCAAAAAGAAATGTCAATATAAAAACCAAAAAGCAACAAATCGTGTCATTTTTATGTAAACCAACATATATTATGCAAACTGAATTTATTATTTTCCATAGTTTTTAACAAAAAGCAACTGCAAATTCCTTTTATTCTTGCACAGACATATTTTCTCTGTTATACTGTCCACATGAGGACACTTTTAGACGATATTTTGATATGTATTATGTGTAACACGCATATATCAGGAGGATTTTACAGATGATAGAACGCTATACGCTGGAAAACGAAAAATTATATACCATTCGTGAGGCAGCAAATATATGTGGTATAAGCCGTGCCACTCTGCTTCGTATGGAGGAATCAGGGTTTGATACACCACGATATATAAATCCGGAGAGCGGATTCAGATATTACGATGTTATGAATATACTTAAGATACAGCGTTATCTCGCACTCAAAAGATTAGGTATATCTCAGAAGGATATCCTCGCATATTATAACGGCACTCTCGATAAGCAGAATTTTCTATCTGAGATAAGGGAACGCCTCGATATTGCACAACGCTGTGTAGATGAATTCGAATCTTCTTTTACCGAGAGGGAAAGCATTTCTTATTCCTATTATACTCTGCCTGAGATGACCTGTTATACATTTCCATGCCCTATCAGACAAATCAAAAAACAGGTTGAATATAATTACCTTGAGATAAAGAAAATGTATGACACCGGCTTCAAGCCATATCCGTCCACTCCTATGTTCTGCGTCGTTCCCGGCTTTGATTCGATATATGACGGAGTAGACAGAGAGCCTTTTGAATCAGTCATATGTATGTCAGTGTGCCCCGATTCCATACCTGATGAGTCAAAGGTTATACATATAAAGCCACGACAGGCATTCTCTCTTTTATATCATGGTGATACTGACTATGTTATGGAGAACGGCGGCAAAATGCTGCTTGAAGAAATGAAAAAAAGAAAAATCAAGCCTGCCGGTCCGCTATACGGCATAAATGTAGTAGGTATTTTCTTCGGTCATGAGATTGAACCCGATGATTATGTATTCCGATTTGCGATACCGATAGAATAAATTCCAAAAACAATCGGCAGAACTTATGCTTAATACATAAGCCTGCCGATATTTTAATCACTGATATTTTCAAAGCTGATAATCAGTTTTGAAAATTCTGTTATCATCTTTTTACTCTGCTGCCTTCTTCATATTCCTTACAAACGGTAAGAAATCCACCTCAAGACAGGCAGCAATTTTTATGTCGTCCTTTTCCTGTAATACCTTGCCGAGTCTGGTTACTGCCTGTGCCATCTTGGATTTATCTATAAGCTTTTCTTTCTTATTAATCAAGTCCTCACAGTTGTTGAATATCTCTATCTCCCAATTGATACCCTGTATAACAAGTCCGAAAAGCTCGTCTGTGTCTTCTTTTCTGCTGCCTCTTAATTCCTTAATGACAGTCTCAGTAGCCGTAATCAGATTATCACTATAGGATGAAAGCTGTTTTACAGCTTCATTCTGCAAATCAAGAAGTGCCATAGCATTCCTCCTAATATCGTTCTTTCATCACATTTTTTACTCAATGTATCCTTAGCCTTATGTCCTCACAAGCTGATATCACTCAATATCAAGCTTTATTCCTTGCTTGACTGAACTATCTCCGTAAGAGAGGATGCAAGACCTGCCATGCTTGCTATCTCTGATGGAATGATAATCTTCGTAGCCTTACCGTCAGCAGATTTTTCAAATGCTTCAAGACTCTTCAATGTAAGAACTTCCTTTACAGGTGCGGCTTCATTTAATGCTCTGATACCGTCTGCAGTAGCCTGCTGAACCTTAAGGATTGCCTCTGCCTCACCTTCTGCCTTCCTGATAGTTGCTTCCTTGGCAGCCTCTGCACGAAGGATAGCCGACTGCTTCTCTGCTTCTGCCGAAAGGATAAGTGATTCCTTCTGACCTTCTGCGCGAAGGATAGCTGACTTTTTCTCACCCTCTGCGATAAGAATCTGCTCACGACGTTCTCTCTCTGCCTTCATCTGCTTCTCCATCGCATCCTGAATAGCTGCAGGAGGAATGATGTTCTTAAGCTCTACTCTGTTGACCTTGATACCCCAAGGGTCTGTAGCTTCATCAAGTGTTGCTCTCATCTTGGTATTAATTGTCTCTCTTGAAGTAAGTGTCTGGTCAAGCTCAAGGTCACCAATTATATTTCTAAGGGTTGTAGCCGTAAGGTTCTCGATAGCCATAATAGGATTCTCAACACCGTAAGCAAAAAGCTTCGGGTCTGTAATCTGGAAGAATACTACTGTATCAATTCTCATTGTTACATTATCCTTCGTAATAACCGGCTGAGGTGCAAAATCCACAACCTGTTCCTTAAGTGATACCTTGTGTGCCACCTTATCAAAGATTGGCATTTTCATATGGAAACCTACTCCCCAGGTTGACTGATATGTTCCAAGTCGCTCGATTACATAAGCATGTGCCTGTGGTACAATCTTTATTGCACTTATAGCAACTACTACTACAAGGAATACTAAGAATATTCCAAACCACTGTCCTCCCGACAGTCCTGATAATAAAATACCCATAATTAAAATCCTCCTTAAAATAATAATTTATGCATTATCCTTCTTAGTTACAATAAGCTTTACACCACTTATTGAATCCACAATAACTTCTTCATTTTCCTCAATAATCGAATCATCAACAGAACGAGCAGTCCATTCCATACCGTTAAGCTTCACCGTACCCTCCGACTTAAGATTATTGATGGTTTTAGTTACATATCCAACCTTGCCAATAAGACCTTCAACATTAGTCTTCTCAGGCTCCTTCATAAGATGCTTTACTGCTATAGGTCTCATAAAAAGCATAAGCAAAAGTGATACTACGGCAAACACCAGAAGCTGTACAAGCCAATTAACATTAAAATATGCTAAAAGAGCTGCAATCAAAGCACCACCGGCAAACCATAGTGTCGTTAGTCCCAGAGAAATAATCTCCAAAACCACAAATACTGCTGTTGCAACCAGCCATATTACAAGCCACAACATATTAACACCCCTTCCTTAATTTTCCTTGTAGTAATTAATCAGACAGCCTGCCATTATTATATCACGCTCATCATCTGTAAGTGCACCAAGTGTAAGATTAATTTCCTTCATATCCTTATTTACTACATATGCCTTTATATTATCACATTTATTCTTAATAGAATCAACTATATTCGGTATAAATATATAATCATCATTATCAAAATCGAAATCCTCATCTATAACAAATGGAAGCATACCCCAGTTAATAAGATTTGAGCGATACCTCTTGGTAGCATATTCCTTAGCTATATTAGCCCAGCCGCCAAGCACCTTCTGACAGGAAGCAGCCTGTTCTCTCGCAGAGCCGTCACCCGGCTTAACTGCATATATTGTGCTTCCGACACCTGTATTATCGTGACAGGCATCAGGGTATTTCTCCTTAACCTTATGCATAGCTTCTTTTAATGAGGCATCAGCAGCTCCCATGCATTCTCCTGCTTCGCGGATTTTCTCTAACCTCTGTACAGCCTTAGCTCTGCCGACATATTCAGGGTCTTTTCTTGAGAGCGTGAATTCTGCAAGTCCAAGAGGATTAGACCTGTAAGATGAAGTCTCTCCCGAAGGAATAAGCTCATCTGTAGTTGTAACAGGGTCGTGTATTACCGAGCATACCTTAAGCATAAGATTGTCTGTAAGTGCAATCATTTCCGGCCAATCCTTGATGTTCGGTCCGAATTTTATTTCAACTGACGGATCAGCCTTGCCAACTCCATTGTAGACTCTGTTATCATATATCTTCTTATCGAAGAAATAAGTCTGTCCCGTATACTCTATATCAAGGTCTGTAGCCGCTGTAAGATAACCCTTATTAGCCGCTGTAGCAGCTATCGAGCGGGCATCCATAAGTGCAACAGATGATATCTGTCCATTCTGTATCTTTGAGCCCTCTCTGTTAGGGAAGTTCCTTGTCGAATGTCTGATACTGAAGGCGTTATTTGCCGGTGTATCTCCGGCACCGAAGCAAGGTCCGCAGAATGCAGTCTTAACTATAGCACCCGTACCGATAAGCTCTGCCAATACTCCATTTTTAGCAAGCTCCATATATATAGGAGTTGAAGCAGGATATACTGAGAGTGTAAACTCATCAGCACCTATGTACTTGCCTTTAAGAATATCCGCAGCCTGTACGATATTCTCGAATCCACCTCCGGCACAGCCGGCAATTATTCCCTGCTCGACATAGAGTTTTCCGTCTCTTACCTTATCTTTTAATGAGAATTCCACCTTGCCGTCAAGTGAAACAAGGGCTTTCTTCTCCACATCATCAAGTATGTCCATTAGATTAGCCTTTAATTCCTCTATCGTATATACATTGCTTGGATGAAATGGCATAGCAATCATAGGCTTAACCTCTGAAAGATTTACATATACCACTCCGTCATAGTATGCAACTGCTCCCGGATTTAATTCTTTATAAGCATCCGGTCTGTAATGTATATCATACCACTTCTTAATCTCCTCATCTGTCTTCCAGATAGAAGAAAGACAGGTTGTCTCAGTAGTCATTACATCTATACCGATTCTAAAATCTGCCGACAGCTTATCAACTCCCGGTCCGACAAATTCCATAACCTTATTCTTTACATATCCGCAGCCAAAGGTTGCACCGATTATAGCGAGTGCAACATCCTGTGGTCCTACACCCTTGGCAATCTCACCGTCAAGATATATCGCAACCACCCCCGGCTTAGCTACATCATAGGTTCTCTTAAGAAGCTGCTTGGCAAGCTCGCCTCCACCTTCACCTATAGCCATGGTTCCAAGTGCACCATATCTCGTATGACTGTCTGAGCCAAGTATCATGGCACCGCATTCTGCAAGCATCTCTCTTGCATACTGATGTATAACTGCCTGATGAGGAGGTACATATACTCCGCCGTATTTCTTTGCACAGGAAAGTCCGAATACATGGTCGTCCTCATTTATCGTACCGCCTACTGCACATAGTGAGTTATGGCAGTTTGTAAGCACATAAGGTATCGGGAACTCAGTTAATCCTGATGCTCTGGCAGTCTGAATTATGCCAACGAAGGTTATATCATGTGAAGTCATCTTATCGAATTTTATCTTAAGCTGCTCCATATTATCAGAGGTATTGTGTGCTTTCAGAATACTATATGCCATAGTATTTTTAGAAGCCTCTTCTTTATCTGTATTAATTCCTTTGCTTTTAAGTATCTCTTCTGCCTGACCGTTGTCCTCTACAAGCTCGGTACCATTAAGAAGATATGCACCATGTTCGTATAACTTAACCATTTCCTGTTTCCTCCCTTTAACTTATGTCTTATTTATTAATTTCCGAATAACATTATATATTCCGCAGCTTCTTCTATAGCTGAATTCTTGGAATTAGCGATAGTATAAGGACTTATATGTGCCAATATTCCGGTTCTTACCGACAGGTAATCCGCATCACTTACCTCTGCGCCATTTACATAATAGGTCTCTCCGGATTTCTTACATACAGCCCCCTCAGTAAGCTTCTCGCCATCATACTCAGTGAGTGCATATGCCTCATCTGCAATTCCCGAAGCCGGAATAGTAACAAGATTTCCATCATCACACAGATTAATAATATTATAATATCCTAAATCCTTACATGAGCTGCCTCTTATATTAAGCACCTCACAGCCTACATAGGAATTATCAATATCCGCAATGTCAAATAAGAACATTTCAGGTATATCATCCTCATTTATATCATACAATAATGCCGTATTAAGATTGTTAGTATTGTCAGCAGATGCCACATCAAAGCCTTCTATATAGTCAAGATATGCCTGCTGCCAGTCGCTTATCAGCTTACCTCTGGCTTCACTTATATCAACCTCATCTCCATAATAATACTCAATTCTATTCATAAGCTCTATGGCACCGATTTTGTCACTTCCCGATGCCATATTATTAAGCTGTTCGACATAATAGGTCTTTCCATTTTCGTATGCAGAATTATAAAGTGTATCAAATAATCCCATATACTTATTGTCCCACGGATCTACCGAAACATTCTCACAATCATCAATAATCTCAAAGTATTCGTTACTGTCCAGTCTGCTTAAATTGATATAATATAGATTTCTATATTCGAGCACTGTTGCAGCATTCTGAGAAATTACCTTCGAATAATCATATGCCTCATAATAAAAATCTCCTTCTGCAAGTGAACAGAACATAAGCAGTTCATCTGAGCCTATAGCCTCATTAAGATAATTTATATATTCTTCGTTAAGGAGTTCTGTCATAAGCGCTTCCTTAGTATCATTATCAAGCCGCTTACCTATATTATCCAGACTATTCTGCAACGAAAAAATCTGCTCTGTGTTATTTATCAATTTGGCACTGCATAAATCCTTAGCCACAATCTTGAATTCGTTAGATGCCAAATCCTTAATATATCTATCCGCTATAGAGCGTGTCTTATCAACATTACCAAGAGCATCCAAGGCTGCAACCGTCTGCTCATAAGACAATTCACCTGATATATATTTTTGACAAAGCGTAGCCGCAAAATCCTCAAGATACACCTGAACATTCTCCTGCTGCGTATCACTTAACATATCATAATATGCCCTTGTCTTCACACTGTTACCATTCTCAATATTGCCAAAGACCATCTGCCTTCTATAGAAAGGTAATACAAGTAAAACAGCACCTATAGTCTCAAGTATTATAACTATCAATGAAAATATAACAACTTTTCTCCAACCGTTCTTCATTCTAAACTTCTCCTAATATTATGACGACTATTCTTCTGTGTCAGTCTCCGCATCAGTCTCCGTAGCCTGATATGATTCAAGCAGTTCACTTTTATCCTGGGAATCAAATCCAGTTATCAGTTCAGGATAATATAGCGGCTTATCAGATGCGCCGGATTTTATATAATATGGATTTAAAATTACAAAATACACCAGAACACCGATTAGTGCCAGTCCTGCCAAAGCTATTATCAAAGAAAATATTCCAAGTGCCTTAAACGGAGTTTTCTCCTTATCCTCCTTTATTACATCATTTTTCTTATAGCCATTGTCCTCATCATATATATGCTCAAGAATGACATCTCTTGTAATCTGTTTTTTGACATTGTCCTCTTCTTCAATATCTTCCACTGCTTCAATGTCTTGAACTGAATCGATATTATCCTCGGAAGCAATATCATCCCCAGCTTCTTCAATGTCCTCTGTCTTAACATCAGAGTCGCGAGAATCAATATCTACATCAGAGTCCTCGGCGTCAATATCAACATTTATTTCGTTGTCTTTGGTTTCCTTACTCATATGGTATCTCCTAAATTATCTTGCACACTTATACAGAAGTTCTTCCCACCTTCTGTCTACCTCTTCCTGATACTGTACTAAAAGATTCTCATTCTCAGGCTTAAACAAATGCTTAAACCTGCCCTGTGGTCTTAAGAAATCCTCTATAGGAAGCTTCTTCTTAGGCTCATAATTAAGAATCCATCTTCCCTCTACAACCTCAAATAAAGGCCAGTAGCAAGTTTCGACAGCCAGCTTGCATATCTTCATAATATCAGCAGTCTCATATCTCCAGCCTCTCGGACATGGTGCCATAACATTCAAAAATGCCGCCCCCGGAGTATAAATAGCCTTCTCTGCCTTCTCATATAAGTCCTTCATAGTTCCGATAAGAGTAGACTGTCCGACATATGGTATATCATGGTTAGCTATAATTGCTGCCAAGTCTTTACGATTCTGCATCTTACCATTTGAATTCTTACCTACAGGCGTAGTAGTTGTATCGGCATACATAGGTGTAGCTGATGAACGCTGAATACCTGTATTCATATATGCACCATTATCATAGCACACATATACAAGATCGTGATTTCTCTCCATAGCACCTGATAAGGATTGAAGTCCAATATCATAGGTACCTCCATCACCACCGAAAGTTATGAATTTATAATTATCCTTTACCTTACCCTTTTTCTTCAAAGCATAATAAGCAGTCTCAACACCGGAGAGTGTTGAACCTGCATTTTCAAACGCATTATGAATGTAGCTGTCCTCCCATGCAGTATAAGGATACATAAAGCTTGAGACCTCAAGACAGCCTGTTGCATTGCCTATTACAGCCTTATCCTCTGGCTTAAGTGCCCTAAGCACTGTCCTTACGGCAATTGTTCCACCGCAGCCTGCACACATTCTATGACCGGGAGCAAGACGTTCCGGTTTATTCATTACTTCTTTAAAATTAAATGCCATCTCGTATTACCTCCCACTACTTCCTTAAGCCTATGTACTTAAACTGCTCTATATCTTTCTTACCGTCTTTTATGTCTATAAGTTCTTCGAAAACCTCTGTTGCCGCCTCTACCGTATAATCTCGTCCGCCTATTCCGTAGAAATAATTAATAGCAGTACATTCTGACTTTGCATCATAAAGGGCCGACTTAATCTCTGAGCCAAGTGGTCCGCCATAAGCTGAGAAGCTTTCTGCTCTATCGAGTATAGCTGCGTACTTCACATTTTTTAAGGCTTCTGCAATCTCTTCTCCCGGGAATGGTCTGAATACTCTAATCTTAAGCACACCTGCCTTAATTCCCTGCTCACGAAGTCTGTCTACAGCTTCCTTAGAGGTACCTGCTGCCGAACCGATTATTACGATTGCTACCTCTGCGTCCTCTAATTTATATTCCTCAAAAAATCCATAAGACCTGCCGGATATAGTTTCGAATTCCTTAGCCACATCAAGTATTACCTTCTTGGCATTCTTCATGGCAGTTCTCTGATTATACTTAGTTTCCATATAAAACGGCGAATTAGCATACGGACCAACCGCCATAGGCAGCTCGCTGTTAAGGAGATAATTCTCAGGATTATATTCTCCTACAAAATTCCTTACAACCTCTGTCTCAAGAAGTTCAATATTCTCTACAGCATGGCTTGTGATAAAACCATCCTGACAAGCCATAAAAGGAAGCTTAACATCAGGATGCTCTGCAATTCTGAATGACTGGATAAAGTTATCATATACCTCCTGATTATTCTCAGCATAAATCTGTATCCAGCCTGAGTCCCTTGCGCCCATACTGTCCGAATGGTCACAGTTTATATTAATAGGTCCTGTGAGCGCTCTATTAACAAGTGCAAGAACTATAGGCAGTCTGTCTGATGCCGCCACATAAAGTATCTCCCACATATAAGCAAGTCCACAGGATGATGTCGCAGTAAGTGCTCTTGCACCCGCAGCACTCGCGCCAAGTGCCGCACTAAGTGAGCTATGCTCCGACTCTACAGGTATGAATTCCGTATCCATCTCCCCATTTGCTATAAAGGTTGATACCATCTGTGGTATCTCTGTAGAAGGTGTAATCGGGAAGGCAGCCATTACATCAGGATTAATCTGCTTTATTGCGTAGGAAACTGCTTCATTTCCTGACATTCTCTCACGAATAGACATCTTATATTCCCTCCTTCATACATATAGCACCGAAGCTGCATACATTAGCACATATACCACAGCCCTTGCAATGGTCATAATCAAAATCCTGTCTCTTGCCATCCTTAACAGGTATTGAGCTGTCAGGACAGACAGGGGTACAAAGTAAGCATTGCGTGCATTTGTTCCAATCTATGACAGGAGTCTGGGTTCTCCATTCACCGGTGTGAAATTCTTTGGCACCGCCGCCACCGTATATCTGATTGCCCGGTGTTATGTCATAATATGGACTTTTCTCATTAATCTTTGATAAATCTGAAGCCTGTGCCATTATTTCACCTCCTCAAATGCCGTCTTAAGTGCATTCATATTTCCTTCGATAACTTCCGGTTTCTTAGCAAATTTATGCTTGTAGGAAGCCTCCATCTCTGATAAGAATACTTCCTTATCCATTATTTCTGCCACCTTAACTATCGCTGCAAGCATGGGAGAGTTCGGAAAATATTTCCCGAGCGTCTCCATAGATACCTTGTGTGCATCTATGGTATATACTCTGCCGGCATAGCCCTTAAGCAGAGGAATAATATCCTTCTTATCCTGTGAGGTATTGATTATAATAGCCCCTTCCTTGGAAAGTCCCTTCGTAACATCTACCGAATGAAGAAGGGTTTCATCAACGACTACTACAAAATCCGGATTATATATATTGGAATGAACTCGTATAGGCTCATCACCTATTCTGTTGTAAGCGGTTATAGGTGCTCCCATTCTCTCAGGTCCGTATTCAGGAAAGCCCTGTACATACATGCCTGTATTAAACGCAACATCAGCCAGAAGCAAAGCTGCCGTCTTGGCTCCCTGACCACCACGTCCATGCCATCTTATCTCGATATGCTTATCCATGTGTAAATCTCCTATCATAAAAATAACTCATAATATTATATAACAAAACAAAAACTTTTTAAATACCCTATTTTACGCTATTTTTTTCCAATTTATTTGCTTTATCCGAGTGCCACATCTAAAATCATCATCAGCACAAAGCCTATGGCAAAGCCTATAGTTCCTATATTGGAATGCTCGCCTTCTGCAGACTCGGGTATAAGTTCCTCAACCACCACATATACCATAGCTCCTGCTGCAAAAGCAAGAAGGTACGGCATAACACTTACAAGATATGCTGAAAGCCATATCGTAATTATCGCCCCTACAGGCTCTACTGCACCTGATAAAGTACCGTATACAAAAGCTTTGAATTTGCCTGTTCCTGCCGCACACACAGGCATAGATATAATTGCGCCCTCAGGGAAGTTCTGTACCGCTATACCTATGGCAAGTGCAAGCGCTCCCATAAAGGTAATCGTAGTCTCTCCCGAACGGACTCCCGCAAAAGTAACTCCTACCGCCATGCCCTCAGGGATATTGTGAAGTGTTACCGCAAGTATGAGCATGGTGGACTTCTTTAGTGAGACCTTGGGACCCTCCGCTTCCTCCTCATTGACGTGAAGGTGAGGTATAATCTTATCAAGAAGTAATAAAAACAATATTCCGAGCATAAATCCGACTGCCGCAGGTGCAAAGGCAAGCTTACACATGCCATCAGCCTCCGACATATCTATGGCAGGTATAAGAAGCGACCAAACCGAAGCTGCAATCATTATTCCTGCAGCAAAGCCCGACAGTGCCTTCTGGACATTCAAGTCCATCTCCTTCTTCATAAAAAACACACAGGCTGAACCAAGTGTAGTTCCCAAAAAAGGTATAAGTAATGCACACATTATTTCTTTCATAATTTATATCTCCAAAAAACATAGTTTTGCTGATTATTTAATATATATGCAAAATATTACAGATTATAACATGGTTCGTCATTTCTGAACCGCATACCTGATATCATGTTCCGACATACAGCGACAGCGTATCAATAATATCCACGATAACCTGCATATCAGCATTTATTTTCGCCGACTCGGTCGGATAATCAACCGGCTGTCTGTAATTATGGTCAAATGCATCTGCCGACATATTTATCGCCACGAAAAGCTTGTTGCCCATAAGATGGACAGCTACATTTCCATATCTGTTTTTTAACTCATTCATCCTCTCCATCATCTGCGGTGTCAGGAAATAAAAGGCATCATGCTCATAGAACGCATCCACATCAAATCTTTTATTAAAATCAAGATTTTCCAACTCAACCTTCTTATTCTTCAATCCCGCCCTATATGCAAAAGAATCGGAGAATATTCTTACTGAAGCCACATTCTTATACGGAAAATCAAAGACGAACATTCTTCCTTTGAAATATGTGGTGGTATGTGAGTTCTTACCCGAAGTGTGATATTGGATAGTAACATCGGCCTGTTCAAATCGTACTCCGTTGTAAGTGGCACACAGATAATCCTCGGTCTTAAATCTGTTACCCTGGCGCACGACACTAAAGCTTCTTATATAATCAAGCGCAAGTCCACTATCCCAGTTATACACCACATCATTAAACCGTTCCGATAATAGCTGAACCACAAAGGTCTCCTTATATAGCTTTTTAAATTCAATTATAGTCTTTCTTGAGCTTGAGGAGAATGCAATCATAGCACCTATCGTACCTATAATCAGAAGAGGAAAGATAGCCGCCAACTCCGGCATTATAACCGGTAAAACAAAAATCAAAATAGGTGCAACCGTTAAAGTAGTATAATTCTTTATTTTTTTTCTTAATTCTTCTAACTTATTGATTGTATCGTAAGGTCCCATTAAAGCTCCTCTCTTACTTCCTTCTTAAGCTTAATTCGAGTTGAAATATAATTATACATATATACAACACATAAGACTCTGATAATCTGCGCAAGCATAGGTCCCGGCGAGCCATAAAACCAGTATATCGGATTAACCGGTTCAAGTGTCATCCACAATCCCCAGAGGCATATCATAAATGTATAAACTATCAACAACAATAAAATTCCAAAAATCAAAATAAACGCATAAAATGTATCAAACTGTTTTCTTCTTAGTTCAAATATCATCCTGATAAGCATAAAAATCATTATGCTTATGGATATATAATTCAGGAACTTCACAACAATTTTATATAATTCCCATAGCTTATTAAGTATAAGCATTATAAATTCTTCGTATACTATGCTCGCATAATTACCCTCGAAATATCTGATATCTTTAGAAGCATCCCCATATTCCGTTATATTCATAAGCAGCATATTTTCAAAAAGCTGCCTGTCAGCTTCATTCATTCCATCTGTAGTATATGCAACATATACGCCCCATGCCGAATCATAATTTATATAATTCTTAATTACCGGGAATGTAAGCTCAAGCGTCATATCAATGTCCTCGGAATTAAACGGACGCATCTGAGACGATAAGGATATACCCTTCTTTGTTTTTAATTTTCCATTTTTAAATCCGTCACTTAATTCATTGTATATCTTTTTATATAATTCATTTGTGCTGGCTGCATCCCTGTAATATCCTGCATCAAGCACAGTCTGACGCATAGCCCACTCGGCATGATCTCCCGGCACTTCATCTCCGTATATGGTCGAAGCTTTCCACAAAGCCCAATCCACATCTAATGCCCAGCTCAAATCATTGAGTGTCGGACTAACCTGTTTTGCCTGTTCCAGTGCTCCATTGGACACCCATATTCTTTGATCGTGTATCTCACCGTCATCAATCTTATAAAGCTGTGACATAACCTTTCCGCAATATGTTCCTGTTCTGTCATTTGTTGTAAATACTCCATATTTATGATAATTCATACCCGCTATACCAAGTTCCATAATTACAGTTGCCGCAAAAGGTATAGCAATCACAATAAGAGTTTTCCACCATTTTCTCTTATGGCACAACCAAAATATTAAAAGAATTAATGATGCCGGAACAACGAAAGCCATAATCCAAATATGATCTTCGCGAAGTTCCCAAAACATCATAAGTGATACGGCTTCACACAATATCCATTTCCACATCTGTTTGAATGTACGATTTCTTCTGAGATATACACCGATAATTGAAGCAATTACAAAAAGTGCCATCCAATGAGATATTGAATTTCTGTATATTCTTCCTGAAGTAAGTGTCATAAACCCAACCGGCGAATATAAAACCGCCAGATATATAATTCCTCTTAAATATTTATTCTTAGCAACAGGTTCTAACGCCCTCACAAATACAAAGGAAATCAAAACATAGAACACTCCGATTCCCATACCGTAGGGTATGGAAAAAGCTCTGAAAAAGGCAAGCATGAATGGATATGTAAGAGATTTAATCAGGGTTACATGATTATATACTCCAAGCCACTGATTTCCAAGCAGATGATAAGCTGTCTTAACCATCCAGTTATCATCCATACCGGCGCTTACTTCATAATCATATACATATCCTGATGATATTACAATTCTTGCCAGAGATAACATTACAATAACAAAATACCAGAATACTATTTTCTTTGAATCAAACCTTAATTTATTTTCTCTCATATCTTAACACCTTACTGTAGGATATTTTTACTACCTGCCATTACAGGTTTTATTTATATAACCTTCTCTTACCGATATCAACCGCATTTCAAAATCCTGCTTGTTCTTAACCACCATGGACTCTAACATCATTCCCGTGAAAAATGATTGTATTGCTGCAAGCACAATAAATCCACATACAATAAGAGTAGGGAACCTCGGAACCTCACCTGTCTGCACATATGTAATACAGATTGGAACAAACAGACAAAATGCTATAATCACGAGTATCGAGGCTATAAGTGTAAAAAATCTGAAAGGCTTATAATCTCTGAAAAGTCTAGCTATAGTTTTTATAACCTTAAATCCATCTGAATAAGTATTAAGCTTCGACTCACTTCCCTCAGGTCTGTCCCTGTATTCTATAATCTCATTCTCCACAAACATATTCTTATCTATAGCATGGATACTCATTTCCGTCTCAATCTCAAAGCCCTTAGACAACACAGGAAAGGTCTTTACGAATTGGTATGAAAACGCTCTGTATCCCGTCATAATATCCTTTATATCACTTTTAAACAGATGATTTATGGACCACCTTACTAAACTATTTCCAAAATTATGAAATGGTCTTTTATTTTCTTCAAAGTATGTTGAGGATAATCTGTCTCTCACGACCATATCAACATTTTTCTCCAGTACTTTAGCTGCCATAGCCGGTGCAAATTCAGCAGGATAGGTATCATCACCGTCTGTCATAATATAACACCTTGCATCAATATCTCTAAACATCCTTCTTATAACATTACCCTTACCCTGTTGATATTCATAACGTACGATAGCTCCTGCATTTCTCGCTATCTCATCTGTACCGTCCGTGGAATTATTATCATAAACATATATTACCGCTTCAGGAAGTGCAGTTTTAAAATCCTTTACGACCTTATCTATAGTTTTGCTCTCATTATAACAGGGTATAAGCACTGCTATTTTATCCATGGTAAATCTCCTTTTAAAGCGAAATTAAAACATTAATATAATAACATTACAAGATAATTCTTTCAAGAAAATTACAATTATTTACATAAGTATTAATCTTTATTATTAATATAATCATCTATATATCTGTAATAATCGTAATCGCATATATTCTCTGCCATGGAAAATTTGTTCCTGACCTGAGTTATCCTGTTATCAAGATAATCCTCATCAATAGGTGACCCATCTATACTCTTCGCCTCACCGGTATTAGCATTATAGGAAATACGGTCTGTGATAAAGCTTCTGTCATTGAACATAACAAAGCCTTCCTTATCTGACAAAATATCCTGACCTACTAACATTCTCGAATCATAATCAAGCCCCATCAGATTAGATACCGTAGGAAGTATATCTAAGCTGCTGCAATATTTATCCACATATACAGGCTCATCCATAGACGCCGACCATATAATAAGGGTATTTTCATACCATTCAAAGACACTGTCCAGAGTATGTCCTGCAAGCTCATCGCACACTGCCTTATCATCATACGGAACATGGTCGGCAGTAAGCACAATAAGAGTATCGTCTGCTACTCCCGCGTCCTCTAATTTCTTAACCAGACTTTCCATGGCAAGCTCAAGCTCGTACTGACAGGCAATATAAGCCTTCGTCGTCTCAGTATAATCAAGATTCTCGACCAAATCCTGATGCTTCTTAGCCATAGCGTTGCCACCAAAATTATACATTACATGTCCGCTCACGGTAAGATAGTAGGTATGAAACGGCACATCATATGCATACTCATCAAAGGTTGTATCAATAAGTTTTTCATCCGACTGAGGCCACAGCATAGTACCATATTCATTATATTCAGGCTCGTAGCCGTTGCCGACACCTATCCAGTCATATCCAAGATTAGGATGTGATATATTCCTGTCATAATATGTATAATAATTATTATGATATCCGGTTACCTTATACCCTTTAGAAAGAAGCTGTCTGCTTAAGGTGAACATCATATCATTTTTATTCATACCGGATTTAGTCATGCTCAGATATCCGCCGCTTTTTGGCATAAGCCCCGTAAGGTCGGCATATTCACCGCCTACCGTAGAACCATACCAAAGAGGTGTATAATAGTTATCAAATACGAAACCCTCATATGCCATCTTATAAAGCATTGGTGTACGCGTCTCATCTATAACATCGCCATAGAAGCCCTCCGCCACGACAAATATAAGATTATAGCCCTCGAACATTCCCGTATATTCATTCTTATTTGTCGGTGTCACATTACTTATGTATTCATGCATTACACGAATATTTTCATTCGGAGCCGTCTCCATCAGTTCATCAAAATCTATATCAAGTATATTCGGAGATGTATCTATGACAACCTCCTGTACATCCTCAGTGTCATTATTATCCCTTATTTCATCATCAGTGTTGTACTTCTCATTTTTTTTATCTGATTCTTCCGTAGTATTCTCAACAGTCGCCTCTGTATCATCATCAAAATCATTCTCAACTACAAAGGACACCTCATTTCCTGCGTGACCTGTTCTTTCCTTAATTCCTAATTTGGTATCAAGCCATAAGGACTCTGTTACGCCAAGTCTCTCCACTGCCATGTCAACGGATGTGTAATTTGAGTATACCTCATAAGCAGAATAAATCTCCTTATTTTCAATATCCATTTTAACTATAATTATAAGAAATACGAATATGGAGACTGCACCGAGTATTATATACGGTACGACTCCATGTCTGTCGAAATTAAGGCGCTTTCTAAACAGTACCGAAAGCAGTACAATCGGAATCATAAGCAGTATAATCACCCACCATTCATCCTTCATCTCCTTGAATATGACATCAGTAAAGTCAAATGCCTGATTAGTCATATTGATTGAGCCGGACAGGGATAGATATGTATCAAATACCCCACTGTATATTATCTGAACTGTAAAATATACAGTTAAAAACACGGTTAGAACAAAGGTAATAATAATTGATGCAAGTCTTGGAAAAATACTGACTATAATTCCGAACAGCAAACCATAGAAGATAGAAAATAATATCTTGTAAGACAGAAATTTTCCCGATACCCCGAACCTTACAAAATGAAACAAAATTTCAAAGTATAAAAAAAGAGTGACAAAATAAAGTTCTAATGAAGCAAGGATATTTTTAAATCTTTCTTTATCATTAAAATCTAAACCTGATATTTCTATTGTAGGTATTTTAAAATCGCTCATCCTTCGAAGCTCCTTTGCAAAATACATTATACTCTAACATATTTCTTATTGGCAATATAATATTTTTGTAAAACAAGAGAAGATATGCTATAATTAATCAAATTCGGATTCTAATTGTTACAGCATATACATTAATGAAAAGTGAGGATAAAAAATGGCTGATTGTAGAGATTTAATAGAGATATGCAAGGGAAGACACATATATATTCAGACTCACAATTTTCCCGACCCTGATGCCATAGCTTCCGCATATGGTTTACACAAATTATTTGAATATTTTGGAATAACATCAACCTTATGCTATGAGGGAAAGATTGATAAACTAAGTACGAAGAAGATGACTGAGATATTTAATATAAATATCCTTTCCTACGACCAGATTCGTGATAATATGTCTGAAGAGGACTATATAGTATGCGTTGATTCCCAGAAAGGCAGTGGTAATATAACTGATTTCATCGGTGATGAAATCGCCTGTATAGACCACCATCCGATATATGTAAACACCGAGTACAAATACAGCGACATAAGATTTGTGGGTAGCTGCGCAACTATTATAACCAAATATTTTGAAGAACTTGATATACCTATGGATTCGGTTACTGCTTCCGCTCTTATGTACGGTCTTAAGATGGATACCCTTAATCTCTCCCGCGGCACAACCTATCTCGATATAGATATGTTCAAGTACCTCTATACAAAGGCAGACAGAGACCTTCTTAAGAAGGTCGAAAGTAACAATATGGAATTCTCAGATTTGAAGGCTTATGGTGCTGCAATTGAGAATATCAAGCTCTATGGAACCGTAGGCTTTGCCTGTATTCCGTTTTCATGTCCTGATGCACTTATCGGCATTATATCTGATTTTATACTAGACCTTAACAGCGTTGATGTAACTGTTGTTTATTCCAAGCGTGAGGACGGTTATAAATTCTCAATCCGTTCCGAAAATTCCGAGATAAATGCAGGTGAAATAATCAATAAGGCACTTAAGGGTATCGGCAATGGCGGCGGACATCCGACCATGGCAGGAGGATTAATCAGAGGCGAGGACTTGGATAAGCTTGGCGCATATCCTGACAATGCAATTATAGACAGATTCACTTCAGTACTTGGTGAGCACGCAAAATAAATGCCGATGAATCATCATTTTTTAAAAGCTCTCAGCATATTCTTCGTAACCTTCTCCCCGCCGTATCTCACATCACGGTATATCTTGGTTATCTCATCCACATCTGCAATTTGCTTATCGTATAATTCATCCGATATTTCCTGAGCAGTTTTTCTGTCATTCAGCTTTATATCATATCTGTAACGCCATATATTTTCTCTGTATAGTCTTCTTAATGTTTCCTCCTTCGATGTACCAAAGGTATTCTTTCTTATGATATTATATTTTTCTGTACCGGTGTGTCTTACATCTGCCTTCTCTATAATATCAAAGGTTGTATTTCTCCTCTTCATCAGAAGTCTTATAAACCATACCATCATTTTGTAAAAAAGATATATGGCAAGTCCGGCAAGAGCAAGCTTGAGTATGAATTCAAAGGTGCCTCCGACTCCCTGCGAATATTCGACTGCCTGTTCTTCAATATCTGCCGTGTTAAGTGTTCTGCCGGCTGATACCCCGCCTCCTGCTAAGAAAAGCAAAATTCTTATGATAGTTCTTACAACAAGCAGTATCAGAAAAATACCATAGAGTATTCCCTGCACAAGTTTATAGAGAGCATTATCCAGTCCGAGAAAATCTCCTAAAAACAATCCGAATAATAATATCAGCATTATAAGCAGAACGATTATTGAGTTTGTTTTAACTATCCTCTTCATAGGAAGACCGGAGACATCCTTAGTTGCATCCACATACTTCCTTATACCGTCCATATAGATAATCATAAAATATGTCATTATAAGGAGTATCGGTATAATATATGCCCTCGTCGTAAGAAAGCTGCTTTTCGTAAAATATCCATATGCATATATTACAACACTTATCAAGAACGACGGCCACGGAGTATCATTAAGCACACTAAAGCGCCCTGTCCTCGAGTAAAAAAAAGCCTCTGTAAGCAGGTATAAATCAATAGCTATAGTTACCCACACCGTACTCTTAGGTACAGGCATAAAATACAGAACAACCGCCGGTATGACATGCGCTAAGAATATAATCAGATTATTCGGCGCCCTCCTTCTCGATACATATGATATGGTGTAAAAGATGAATAATAAAAGCTCGATATATTCGTATGGCTCTGTCTTTACAAATATTATCAGGAAGAAGTACGCAAGAAGTACCGTAAAAAGCCACTCAAACAAAAGCCGAAAAAATGTTCTGAAAAAATCCACCTTAGGTCTCATAAATATTCACCTCCCAGCCATTCACATATGATCTAAGCTTTTGAAAGCCATGTATATTATAATACGGCGAAATCATCATAAGTCCTTCGCATTTTTGATTTAACATATCAAGTTTTTCCATAAGAGGCTCCTTATGATACGAGGAGATTATAAGATATGAGACATCCTTCTCACCCTCTGATATTTCCTCATCTATTATATCCATAAACTTATCTATATCATCATGTCCTCCTATTCTGGATAGGTATTTATCTATGGTTATCATATGACTTTTCGAAGTTCCGAAGTTCACATCACAGTCATTCTCTGTAATTAAATCAATTCCATTGGTTCTAACTGCCACAGGAAGATTTTTATTCAGATAATAAAACGCTGCTGAACTGGCAAGCTCTATACTGACCTCATCCATATATTCGGTTTTAATCATGGTATTGGTATCAAGATTAAGCAGTATTTTTACCTTCTGAACAGAGGTAGTATTATATACATTAACCTTCAAATCTCCTGTTCTCGCAGTGGCCTTCCAGTTTATGCGTTTCATGTTAAAACTCGTATCATAGTCGCGTATGCCTCTGAAGGTATATGGGTCTTCAATAAGACTTCTTCTGCTCTCCATATCACCAAGCATAATACTGCATACATTGTCAAATTTTTTATCATATATCTTATTGGGAAAAATATATACATCAGATTTATTTGGAATCTGCATGGCAAGATTTTTAGTCAAAAAGAAATCCTTCGCAGTAATGCTTATACCGTCAATCGTATAATACCCTCTCTTCTTTGCAGTAAAATAAAGCTTTCTTGTGACCTTTTGATTGCCCAGAACCGAGAAAGCATCATTTCTATAATAAGAGTCAGTTATAAAAGCATTATCAAGATTCTCAAAGGTAAAGCTTTTGGGTGCTGCGAATTTGACATGTAAAACCGAAAGAGGCAAAAATTTATCATTATTTATTACCTCTGTAATATACGACCTGTCATTTGGATTAAGATAGCTGTCGTGAAAATCAATATTTACATCTAAGCCCTTATTCCAAAGTCTAATATAAAGATTTTTCTGAAAAACATATACAAATACAGCTATAAATATAGCTACAACCAATTTCATGTTCTTAAGCGTCCTTCCAATCCTCAACAGGCACAGCTATGCCATCTACAATCTCACCAATCAAATTAGAATTATAATTAAAATTATTAACACCGCCAAAAGCTATTATCCTGTGTCCTAATACATATGGTGCAAGCTTCTTCACATCATCAGGCTCAACATATTTCCTACCGTCTATAGCAGCATAGGCTTGAGCACATCTTACCAGCGCGAGCACGCCTCTTGAGCTTACTCCCATATTAATCTTACTGCTTCTGCGTGTCTCCAAAGCTATATAAACTATATATTCCCTGATACAGTTATGAACAAAAACATTCTTAACCTTTTCTCGTACATTCATTATATCCTCCGAACCACATACTGCAGTAAGTTCTTCAAGTGGTGCATCCTCTATATATCTTTCTATTATGTTAAGCTCTGTAATTTTATCATTATCACCCATGGAAAGCTTCATCAGAAATCTGTCTAATTCTGCCTCGGGAAGCGGATAGGTACCACTTGTCTCTATAGGGTTTTCTGTTGCAAATACAATAAAAGGAGCATCAAGCTTCATCGTCTCCCCGTCTATTGTAACCTGTTTTTCTTCCATAGCTTCAAGCAGGCTCGCCTGTGTCCTCGGTGTCGCACGGTTAATCTCATCTGCCAGAAGCACATTAGTAAATACCGGTCCTCTGACAAGCTTAAACTCTGACTCCTTCTGATTAAATATATTTAAACCCGTTATATCAGAAGGCATAAGATCCGGCGTGAATTGAACCCTCTTAAAATCCACATTCATACTCTTTGCAAATGACTTCGCAAGCATAGTCTTACCGGTACCGGGATTATCCTCTATAAGTATGTGCCCTCCGGCAAATATACCGGCTGTAATTAATTTAATCTGCTCGTCCTTATCTACGATAACCTTCGACACATTATCGCCGATTTCCTTAGCAAGTGTTCTTATATCCTTAAACTTAATTTCTGACATATCATTTCCTCGCTTTTTTACTCAATTAATATAGTTAAAAATATCATATTAAGCTATCATTGTCCAGCCACTAAAAGCTCTGTACTATCAGATTTCAAAAAATGTTGTTATGATAATTTAACTATGCTATAATAACTATTAATTCTGATTTTTATTATTTATGAGATGCTTTATGCATTAAAGGAGACTATGAATGAAGACTGCGGTAATGACTGATACCAACAGTGGTATATCTGTAGAAGCAGGAAAGACAAAGGGTATATATGTACTTCCTATGCCTGTGATAATAGATAATAATGACTATCTTGAGGGAACAAATGTAACTCACAGCGACTTATATGAGGCTATGAATAAAGGTCTTGATGTACGCACCTCTCAGCCATCCGTAGGCATAGTCGAAGATATGTGGAAGGGTATATTATCCGAGGGTTATGACGAAATCGTTTATATTCCGATGTCCAGCGCACTAAGCAGCTCATGTGAATCAGCCTCAGGCTACGCACAGAAATACGAGGGTAAAATTCATATAGTAGATAATCACAGAATATCAGTATCACTTATGGAGTCTGTCTATGATGCTAAAGCTATGGCTGACAGCGGTATGTCTGCAAGTGAAATAAAGGAACGCTTAGAAAAAAATGCTTATGACGCCAGCATATATATAACTGTTAATTCTCTTGAATATCTGAAAAAAAGCGGTAGAGTTACCGCTGCCGGTGCGGCTGTAGCAACAGTTATTAATCTTAAACCGATACTTACCATACAGGGCGAAAAGCTTGATGCATTTTCAAAAATAAGAGGTATGATTAAGGCGCGACTTAAAATGATAGATGCATTGGCTTATGACCTTGCAACAAGATTTTCCAATATTCCAAAAGAAAAGCTTCAATTAGCAACCGCAGGAACCTTCCAGTCGGACGAGGATGCAGAGAATTGGCGCATACAGGTTAAGGAGGCTTTCCCCGATTACCTTGAACCATATTATTATCCTTTGTCATGCAGCATCGCCTGTCATACGGGAGTCGATACATGCGGAATAGGAGTTATAGTATTGGATAGGTAGCGGTAGGCTTTCCTCGCTTTACCATATGTCACCATCATAATAATATATATTTATGTCATCTAATGATTGCAGTTCCTCTTCACGTTCTTCATAGGCGTCCTGCTGCATCTGCATAAGCTGCTCTTCTATCTCATTTTCCCTTTCTGATTCAGCATCTGTTTCAGCATCTGTCGCTGTAGCATCTGAAGGATTTTGATTATTGTTCTGATGGCTGTCATTTCCATCATCACTATCGTCATCATTATCCTTTTTATCTTCAAGCTCGTCTATTAGATCATCAATCTCTCTCTTTAATCTCTCAGCAGTCCTGCTGTGTCCATCGCCATCCTCGGTAGCACAGCCATCCACAAGGAGCACAGCTCTTGCCTCCTTAAGAGAAACTATGGTTTCATCTATATTGTCCGGAGAATCATAATCACTTGGTATCTTGCCTATCATTGCAAGTGCAAGATTAATTCTTATCGAACATTCCTTCAATTCAGGCGGAGCAGCATTTAGTGCACGATTATATTCCTTTATCGCATTGTCATAATCATGCTTTTGGTAATATACATTTCCACTGTTATAATAAGCGACATATGGTTGATATACATTAGCAAACTTTAGATTATTAGCACTAAATGAATAATCATTCTCGTTATACTTTGCAATCATTCTCTCATTATACACATAAGAAAAAAGGAACTTGCCAAATATAATCAAAAGAAACAAATATAAAATTATAAATATTTTTTTCTTCATAGTCTATAACCTTACTTTTCTTCTATAATATACAAAGTCAAATATAAGCAGTAAAACAAGCGGTATAACAAAGAAATAATATATATCCTTATAGCCCTTCTTTGTACCGTTTTCATATCCCAATTCATTTACATCTGACTTAATATCACTCAACTTGTCATTTATCAATGACTGCTTCGTCATATGAATATACTCAATCCCCATGTCAGACGCTATCTTATTAAGATTCTTCTCATCAATCTTAGACAAAGCCTTATTCTTATAATAGTAATCCTCATAGATATATTCAGGTGGTGTATCATCCCCCGGAAAAGAAACCACCTGCATAGGCCCTCCTGCCTCAGTTCCATAACCAAGCACGGCACCATCTTCTATATATTCCTCAAGCCTATCAAAGCTTGCCAGATTTTCCTTGGAATTCATCTCTCCATCACTTATAAAGAATACTATCTGATAGTTTTCTCTTTCGTTATCCAAATCCTCAGCCATAACATCAATGACAGAATTTAATGATGTTCCTCTGGCATACATCTTAGACTGTCCATTTAAGGAATATACCACCTGTTCAAGCATATTTATATCATTTGTATAAGGTATGGCTTTAACTGCCTCATTTCCAATTGTAATTACTGAATAATTAGCCGCAGGAAGCTCATTTGCAATATACATACAATCTTCCTTTACCGCATCAATTCTTCTACCGTCTCCATCATAGTCCTCTGCCAGCATACTTATGGTATTGTCCACGACGAAAAGCACATCAACATTCTGCGTCACGGACGGTATTTCTCCGCTTTCAACCATAGGTCTTAAGTTAATCACAAAAAGAAGTACAACTATGACGCTCTGCCTTATAAAATTAAACCTTCCTTTCCTCTTAAGCAAGAGAAAACATACACATATAACTGCCATCAGCCAGACAGGTATAATCGGATTTATCTTCATAGCTTAACCTTCCTGCCAAATATAAAATATACTCCTGCACATATAACCAGAATATAGAAAAATAATTTAGGTCTGTCTATTATACTTGTCTTTATCTCCTCTATATCTGATGAATCGGTTTGACCTATATCCTCAATAATTTTCTCCAGATTACTTTTATTGCTAATCTTATAGAAACCTCCTCCGGTCTTCTCTATATCTCTTTTAAAACTACTCTCATTTTCAACATATTGCGGTGCCAAAGCAAAAACTTTTACACCGTATTTCTGACATAGGTCTGTCGCCTCTGTCACATCTACAAACTGTTCACCTATCACCTCATTATCTGTCGATAAGATAATAAGTCTTGAGCGCTCACTGTCCTCCTTCAATCCCGGAAAATCAAACAGACACGAAGCAAGCCCGTCTCCAATCAGTGAGCTTCCGTAATCGCTCAAGGTTCCTGCATAAGTATAATAATAGGATTCATAATCAAAATCCGTGTACCAGAAGGTTGAAAGTCCCGATTGGAAGGAATCCTTCAATCTGTCAATCTCACTAAGCACATAATCATAATCCGTCGTAAGTGGTACCAAAACCACACTCTTGCCACAGAATATCGTTATACCGAAGCGTTCGCCGTCAAGTCCGTTTACTATCTCCTTTAAATCATCGCATATCTCATAATTAAGCTCATCCATAGAGCCCGATATATCCATACACAAAAATATATCCCTGTTCCTTAAGGTCTCGGAATATGTCTTAACCTCAACAGGTCTTGAAATCATAATAAAACAGAACGCGATAGCTCCCCATAATCCAACAAAGGCGAGAACACGCATTATCTTATATATTATTATTCTTCTTTTAAAGCTTGGATTATCCATAACATAAGAGGCATTTGCAGCCTTAACATGCGGCTTGTCCTTCTTACCCTTTCTTATCACCACAAACGGAAGTATAATAAGTACAGGTAAACCTATGTATATAACCCATCTGTACATCAGTTCCATTCGACAATTACCTTCCTTGCCTTCTCACAGGTTTCTAATATATTACGCTTAATTTCAGTTGAAAACTCCGGCTCATAGCACTCATCAATTAGATAATAAAGCTGCGGAATATTCACAGATGCAATCTCCGACAAGGTATAATTCTGAACCTTAATACCCGTCATATCATATACGAAATGCCTTATGACACTGCTTAACCTCTGATATGCGTCCTTATCAGACATTTCTCCTGCATTATATTTTTCAATTATCTCTAATATGAGCCTGTTATACTGATCCTTTATTATAGCTTTGTCCTTAATTGCAACAGGTTTTATCTCTATAGGTTTATTCTCATATTTCCTTATAATTGTTATAACAATAAAAGCTATAAGCGGAATAAGTATTAATATCGTAAGGACAATCAGGGCAATCGGAGAATATGAATACATATCCTGCAAATTTACCGTGAATTTATCTTGTATTTTAGTGACAAACTGCATATTTATGCCTCTCTAATAAATAAACTATTTTTTCTGCTATTTCTTCCCTGCTGTCAATCTCTGTAGAGACAATTCCCTGCCTCATAAGCTTCTTTTCATTTGCTTCTTTTATATCTGCTTTAAGATTTTGTTCAAGCTTAATCAGTCTCTTGTTATCTGCTAAATAATTAGGCAGATATTCAGACTTGTCAAAGTCATATGCATTAGTTGAAGTGATGTCGGCATCACTAATATTTACAAGTAACACATCATGCATTACTTTTAATTTCTTAAGTGTTCTGTCATCTATATTATTAACTCCTGCAGTATCCGTAATGATAAATATTATCATCTTTCTTTTTATGTTCTTAAGAATAAAATTAATGGTCTTGGATATATCTCCATTCTCCTCAGAAAATACCGCCTTGTCATATGATGTGAGCAGTCTCTCAACATTGGTTAGTCCTGTCCTAAGTCCCGAATATTCTATCTTGCTGTCACGGTTATATGCCGAGCCTACATAATCACCGTTTTTAGCCGCAATATAAGCTATCGTACCGCCTGCATAGAGTGCCACATCCTTCTTCGTCTCAAAGTTCTTCGTATCTGCAAGCATCTTTCTGCCCGTATCGTATATAAGCATTATATTATGTTTTTTTTCAGCTACATACCTCTTGACGAGCAGATTTCTGCTTCTTGATGAAGCCTTCCAGTCTATATCTCTTATGTTATCTCCCACGATATACTCTCTTAAGTCCTCGAAGTTAAGAGAGTTGCCCTTGTATATGGATTTGTAGGAGCCGTCGAATACATTGTCCGTCTTCTTATCCGTATATATGCCGACATTAGATTTTATTCTTGCAATATAATCCATCATCATGGCGTTGGTATCGCTCCTATTATCTCATTTATAATTCTTTCCTCAGTTATATTATCTGCAACCGCAGCAAAGTTAAGTGTAATCCTGTGTCTTAACACACTGTATATCATAACCTTTACATCATCCGGTATGACATAGTTCCTGCCATGCATAACCGCAACCGCCTTAGCTACCTCCATAAGATATATACCGCCTCTTGTACTTGCACCGAGTGTTATATACTCTGCCAGCTCCTTCGATATAAACCTCTCAGGATGTCTCGTGGCATCTATGATTGAGATAATATATCTCTTAATCGCAGGGTCAATATAAACACGCTTTACAAGATTCTGCAAAAACTTTATCTCGTCTAACGAAGCTACTGCATATGAGTTGTCGAATACATTTGTCTCTATCCTGTTAAGTATTTCGCACTCCTCATCAATGGACGGATACTCGATAATCTCCTTGATGATAAACCTGTCAAGCTGTGCCTCGGAGAGCATATAAGTACCCTCCTGCTCTATAGGATTCTGAGTCGCAATAACCGTAAATATATCCGGCATCTTGAACTCCTCACCACCTATAGTCGTCTGGTGCTCCTGCATAACCTCGAGCATCGCGCTCTGTGTCTTCGCACTTGAACGATTAATCTCATCAAGCAGTACGAAGTTCGCATATACAGGTCCTAATTTTGTCTCAAAATTATTGGTCTGATAATTAAAAATCTGAGTTCCGATTATATCACTGGGAAGCAGATCCGGCGTACACTGAATTCTCGAAAATGTACCGTTGACAGCCTCGGTAAGAGTCTTAGCGGCAGTGGTTTTCGCAAGTCCCGGAACTGATTCAAGAAGTATATGTCCATTACACATCACAGCTATCAAAAGTGAGGTTCCGAGTCTGAACTGTCCGACCATTTTGCTGTAATAGTAATTGTTAATCTTCTGTATTATCTCCTTGCTTTTCTCTATCTCTTCCTGAGTTATCATATTTTTGTTATCCATAGGTTTACCTCTCTTATATTTCTTTTTGTTTCATTTATTCTTATGTCTTAATTATTATACGAATACTATTTCTTTTTTATGGTTATTTATATCTCTAATTCAATTTTGTTTTGTACAAACTCTGCAAAGCGTGGTAGCTTTATGCTAATAATCCCCCTCTTGCCTATATCAATAATTCCTTTATCACTAAGCCTAACTCTGTATTGTGAAAACTGACTTTTTTTCTGACCTGAAAGTTCAAGAAGTTCTGACGTCTTCATTGTCTCCTTTTTTGATATAAATCTCATATACCATCTGTCCTTTTCAGACATCTCATCCCAAATTTTATTATATACATAGGTTGCAAGTGCCTTATCAAACTTTTGAATTACCGCATCTGACAATTTATGCTTTGGCACATCCCAAAGATATTTTCCCAACGCCTGATATGCAAACGGATATCCCTTTGTAAGCTTTGCCATATCTCCTGCATCTTTTTCGGTTACTCCAAGTATCTCCATATAGCTTTGCTTTACCTCATTATACTCAAGCGGCTCCATAAAATATTTAGGCGCTCTATATAAAAATGTAAGATTTTTTTCATCCTCAATATTGTGGATATTTTCATAAAGTCCCGCCATAATTAAAAAAATAGGAAGCTCCTGTCTTATTAACAATTGAAAGGTGCTTGCAAACTCCCTTATGCAAGAAGTGTTATACACCTCATCAACTGTAACCAAAAGCCTCTTACCTTTTTTCTTTAGCTCTTTTAGAATCACTTCCAATGCAGATTCTATATCAGCTATCGGAGAAACATTTTTTATCGACACGCCAATTCCAAAAGCACTAAGATTTATCTCAGAATCAAAAAATCCCTTTAGTGACGATTTTGAATCATAAAGCTTGGCTACTAAACTCTTAAGCATATCCCTTTCCGGATTTAATCCAACAACAATAAAATCATCATCCTCACGAAATCTGTTTTCTATGGTAGTCATTGTAACCGTCTTACCCGAACCTCGAACACCCGTGAGCATAAAGCATTGATTTTGAATTATATCCGAACTTATTTCATCTATAATTTCATCTATAACCAAATCACGTTCTATATATTGATATGGTTTTTTCCCAAAAGAAATTGAAAAAGGATTTTTTTCCATAAAGTGCTCCTTATATACTTTTTATTTTCTTATATACTTCTATATACTTTTAAATTTATTATATACTTCTATATACTTTATGTCAACAAAAAACATTCCCATTTTTCTGAGAATGTTTCTTGTTTTAATTATTTTCTTTTAAAAAATCAATACAGTCTTTATAAATCCCTATTTCGTTCATCTTATTTTTACTCATTAAATATTTATTATTTATATTATATACAAGGCCATATATAATTCCTATAAACTCTACACAAATAAGCAACATATAAAAATGATTATTTATAACATATTCTATTAATTCAAATTCATATAAAAACCAAGAGAAAAAAACAATAAAAGCTATTCCAAAACAAAAGGATGTATTCGAATACTTACTACCTAGCCCTATAGTATGTGTGCTACACAGACGCCCTTGATAGAATAAACATGAAACTTTATATTTTTTTCTAATATAATCATCTATTGCACATATATAATATCTCTTAGTATTTCCTGATATTAATAAAACCTCAATATATATTGCAAAAAGTATGATAACTTGAATTAGAATTAATAAAATAGCTTTATAATTAAAACTTTCTTTTATTTTATTAAAAAAATCAGCTAAAGCAATAGAAGCCATACTCCCTATAAATCCTAACATTGTTTTTCTATAAGTATCATTGGTTACTGATAAAGCCTCTACTAATTGATTTCTTTGCATAATTAAATAATCTAATTCAATTTGATCCTTATGAACATTTTGTCTGCAAATTTCAATTTGTTCTTTTTCTTTATTCGTATTTGCATTCTTCTTTTGAAAATTAAATTTCTTTTTTTGTTTAATAAATTTTATCATTAGAATTCTCTTTAGTAATTATTTGTTTCTTTATCTATAAATTACATAATTATAGTACCATATTTTCTAAATTTTTCAAGTTTTTTATATTATACGGTAATTTTATCAAATTTCAAACATGTCCCAGGGGATGAGGGTGGGGCGAAAATGAAAAAATCAAGTTATTTCGTCAAAACGAATAACTTGATTATCTTTTAAACTTATTTCTTTTAAATAAAATATATAATTTGTTAATTAATACTTCCATTACACACATTAACATTCATTACAATATAATTCTGATAATTCAGGATCGCCCGAAAAAATATTAAACAAAAATGAATCAATTGAATCACCACATTTATATAAATTTTTCCAATCAGCTATATAGTAAACACCTGTCTTTCCAATAAACATTGTGTAATCATATAAACCACCAACTGGAAATAATATATCATCTGCAGCATTGTTATATATACTCATTCTATCAAATTCACCACTTGCATAATATACCGGATTAAAATAAAGCTCCACATAGTTATTTGATGTTTTACCTCTGCCTTTTATTTTTAATCCACTAAAAATTGATAACACCTCATCCGCATATTCATTATATACATAGCCCTCTTCAGATAATATCTCAATCCATGCATTTTTATTTTCATATTCATCAGAGATAATTTCATATTCTGCCAGATTTTTATTTAAATAATCTTTATATTTCATATATATAATACCTCTATGCTTACACCGTAACAATCCACATATTTATTTCATCATATCCAATTATTTTCATTTCTAAATTCGAAAATAATTTTACACTTTCTTTTCCTACATAATTTATCACAGCATCATCGCATTTAAATATTGCTCCTTGAGGATAATAATATTTTAAGTTTCCGATAACAAAATCATTTATTCTATATTTAGCTTTAGCTGCATTCCATTCAGCATTATATTTTTTTAATACTATATTCCAAACATCTTCAAATTCAAATGAAGATATTTCTATAATATCATCAGACAAATCCTCATCATTAATTTTTCCTTCAGCCAAACAATCTTCTATGCATGAAAAATGATATTCATTATCTGAAAGAACAATTTGCCTTGTTGCATAATTATCGTTATCCAGTTCTATCCAAAACTTATCTTTATCAGATGTAAAAAATATAAATTTCATATTATATTTTCTATACCTCCTCTTCAAGCTTCCATTTTTCAAATCCATTCATATTTAGTCTTTCTTCAACAGCTAAAATCGTTTTCGCAGATTGTTCCATATTAATTGCTTTTGCTATATCATTTATAATAACCCATTTTGATTTTTTTGTTAGAGTTTCCATTACAATTGCTAAATTTTCATCACACATATAGTCATATAATAAGTATAGCAAAATATAATATTCTTCCTCAGTAATTTCTGATTCAAATGATTTTTTCAACATCATAATTGTTTTCTCAAATGTGTTATTATCTTTCATTTTTTCTAATTTATTTTTCATAAATATTTCATTTCCTCACAAAACTATTATTGTGTCCTTTTTAGTTTTTGACTATAATTTATTTTTTACATGCTCGATAAATCCATTAACATATTTAGAAACAATTTTTTCTTCAATATATCCACATAAAAAAAGCGATAAAACAATTAAAACAACCCTGACAATAAACTCTTCAAATATATTTAAAATAACAAGTATACTCAATACAACCAAAATAATAAAAATAACTATATTACATATTCCACACCAAAAGCCATAATTTTTCATATTTTCCTCATTTTCCACCACATTATCAACTCTACTCCGATATATTTATTTTTTTATTCTTTAAACCCACATTAATTAACAATTCATAAAACCCTATATCCAACTTCTTTTTTTCTTTTTCTTCATGTAGCCAAATCATAAGTTTTTCTGTACATTTCTTATTTTCAATATCAATGTCTACATATAAAACAAAAGCCTGCCGAAGCAGGCAATTGTTTTATTATCCTTAACTCGCAAGCACGCGACTTCGTCGCTCGCCTATCTGCTTCGCAGATGGCTTGCTCGTTAACGAGTGCAAGGAAACCCAAATAGTCGCTTTGCGACTGCTTGGTTTCCTTTTTGCACTCGTTACATCGATGTATATCCGCCATCTACAGGCAGTGCCACACCGGTTACATAGGTTGTAGCAGGTGATGCAAGGAATACTGCTGCCGTATCAAGCTCGCCTTCATTACCATACCTTTCCATAGGAATCATAGTCTTGGCATTGGCCTGGAAGAACTCGCTGTCAAGAGTTTCCTTGGTAAGCGGTGAATAGAAATATCCCGGACAGATAGCATTAACAGTGATACCGTATTTGCCCCACTCTGCTGCGAGTGCTCTGGTAAGATTAACTACACCACCCTTAGCAGCATGATAAGGTGAAGCAGGTGCTACCTTGTTACCAACCAGTCCATACATAGATGCTATGTTAATGATACGACCATACTTAGCAGGTATCATAGCCTTCTTAGCACAGGCACGAGCAAACTTAAATGTACCGCCCAAGTCGATATTAAGCTCATTCTCAAACTGCTCGTCCGTAATATCCTCTGCCGGAGCAACTGCACCTGTTCCTGCATTATTAATAAGTATATCAATGCGTCCGAACTTCTCTAATATTGCATCTACAGCAGCATTTACAGCCTCTGTATCAGTGATATCACATTTGCAAGGTAAAGTCTTAACCCCATACTCCTTCTCAATGTCTGCACAAACCTCTTCCAAAAGATTCTGACGTCTTGCAACAGCGACTATATTACAGCCCTGATTGGCAAGTGCCTTCGCCATCTGTACTCCAAGACCTGTTGAGCAGCCTGTTACAATAGCTACATTTCCTGTTAAATCAAATAACTTCTTCTCCATTTTTTAATTCTCCTTTATAAAAATATTTGCATGTCCCCAGGGACATCTTTTTTAAATTAACTCCTTCGCAAGTGCTTTTATCTGCTCGATATTCTCATCATTTACCGCAGATAAAATCCTTACATTATTTTCAGTCCATGTTATGTTCTTGCAGTTAGCAAGCATGTCCTTCATAACCTTAGCAGCCATAGGTCCCCAAGAACCGTTTTCGATAAGACCTATAGTCTTGTTCTGGAAATTCCTCTCTGTAAGATGGTTTATAAACTCTCTCATAAACGGGAATATTCCTGCATTGTATGTGGTTGTAGCAAGAACAATCTTGCCGTATCTGAAAGCATCCTCAACACATTCTGCCATATCCTCTCTGGCAAGGTCATTTATAGCCACCTTAGGACATCCGTTCTTCGTAAGTTCCTCTGCAAGAAGCTCTGCTGCCGCCTTAGTATGTCCGTATACACTCGTATATGCTATCATAACTCCCTCTGATTCAACACCATATGAAGACCATGTATTATACTGCTCAAGATAATGGTCAAGCGGAGCCTTAAGTACAGGTCCATGCAGTGCACATATCGTCTGAATGTCAAGCTCTGCTGCCTTCTTAAGTACATTCTGTACCTGCATACCGTATTTTCCGACGATACCGATATAGTAACGTCTTGCCTCGCAGTCCCATTCCTCATCTACATCAAGAGCACCGAACTTACCGAATGCATCTGCCGAGAAAAGAACCTTGTCCTTCTCATCATAGGTAAACATTACCTCAGGCCAGTGAACAAATGGCGCAAAGATAAAGTTAAGCGTATGTGCTCCCGTTGAAAGTGTATCACCATTTTTAACTACAAGCTTATTATCACCGAACTCTAATTTATAGAAATTATAAATCAGTTCAAACGCTTTCTGATTAGCTACCACGATAGCCTCAGGGTATTTCTTAATGAATGCTTCAATGCTTGCCGAATGGTCAGGCTCAACATGCTGAACTATCAGGTAGTCAGGCTTTCTGTCACCTAATACATCCGCTACATTTCCAAGCCATTCCTCCGTAAAATGTACATCTACCGTATCCATTACGGTAACCTTATCATCTAATATAACATACGAATTATATGCCATACCATTTGGTACGATATACTGACCTTCAAACAAATCTATCTGATGGTCATTTACTCCAATGTATTTGATATCCTCAGTTATTACCATCTCTACTCTCCTTTTCGTATTATAATGAAATATTATAACTCTAACACATATCTAAATGCAATAAAAAACAAATGATAACAAGAGTAATTTTAATTTTGAATAAAGTATGTTACAATGAGTGCAACAGATAGTGAGAATCAAAGATTGTTATTTAATCTTGCCGCTTATGAAAACGATTATAAAGTGAGGTGTTTTTATGGGAATTGTAGCCGGATTTATGGTACCGCATCCTCCGATGATTGTACCAGAGATAGGAAGAGGAAGCGAGAAACAGATTGAAGCAACTAAAAAAGCTTATGAAAATGTCGCAGATATGATATGTGAGCTTGCTCCCGATACCATCATTATATCTTCTCCCCACAGCGTGATGTATGGGGATTATTTTCATATATCTCCGGGAAAATATGCTGATGGCTCATTCAGAAGGTTTGATGCCGGAGAGGTAAGCTTTCATATAGAGTACGACAGGGAGCTTGTAAATGCGATAATAAGACAAGCTATTGATGCTGATATTGCAGCAGGCAAGTTAGGAGAAAAGGAGGCCTCATTAGATCACGGAACGATGGTACCGCTATATTTCATCACACAGAAATACACTGATTTCAAATTAGTAAGGATAGGTCTTTCAGGCTTTTCTCTTGCTACACATTATGAGTTGGGACAAGCCATTAAAAAAGCAGCTACAGAGCTTGACAGGCGAGTAGTATATATAGCAAGTGGGGATTTATCACATAAATTAAAGGAATATGGGCCATATGGTTTTGTCGAGGAAGGACCTGTATATGATGAGAGAATAATGGATGTGATGGGACGCGGTGATTTTGATGAACTTCTGTCATTTAATGAAAGCTTTTTAGATACTGCCGCTGAATGCGGACACCGCTCATTCGTAATGATGGCAGGCGCACTTGACAGGACGAATTTATCCATAACCCGTATGTCACATGAGGATGTAACAGGGGTTGGCTATGGTATATGTTCTTATATCGTAGATAATGAGGAACCAAATGAAGACAGGGCTTTCTTGGATAAGCGGACAGAGAAGGAAGCAAAAAGACTTGAAGAAAAACGCGCAAGTGAAGATTTATTCGTAAGGCTTGCAAGGGCTTCTACGGAATATTATGTAAACAACAAAAGTAAATTAAACTACGCATCTGCCATAAGCCAGATACTAAAATCGGGAGACGAAGCATTATTATCAGAGCTTGAGGGTAGACAGGCAGGGGCCTTTGTATCCCTCCATATAGGTGACTCTTTAAGAGGCTGTATAGGTACTATAGCAGCCACCCAATCCTGTATAGCCGAAGAGATTATCTGTAACGCCATAAGTGCCTGTTCATTGGATAACCGCTTTGAACCTGTCACACCTGATGAATTAAATTATATCGAATACAGTGTAGATATACTTGGCGAGCGTGAAAAAATATCATCAGCAGATGAATTAGATGTAAAAAGATATGGTGTTATAGTCAGCAAGGGTATGCGCCGCGGACTTCTGCTTCCGAATCTTGACAATGTAAAAACTGTTGATGAACAGATTGCCATAGCCAAGCGAAAAGGTGGCATATCAGTCACAGAGACAGATATACAGTTAGAGCGATTTGAGGTAGTACGACACTTTTAAACAGCAAATGGGAAGGACGATATAACTGTCCTTCCCATTATTATATATGAAAATTAGCTAATACAACACTCGAAAATCCATCCGACTCAAATTAGAAATTAAAGTCAATTTTAATTCCTTTTAAGTCTTCATCAACAAGATTATTGTCCTTAAGAATCTTCTGTATGTCTTTTTGTACATCAGCTACATTATCATAAGCTTGTGTCTGCATCTTCACATCCTGTTCGAGCCTTGATGCCTCGATACTCTGCTCGATAAGTGCTTCCTGTTCTTCTTTCTTCTCCTTCGCCTCGGCAAGCTTTTCTTCCTTCTCTTCCTTTTCCTCTGCGAGTTTGTCTGCCTTTTCTTTCTCCTCTGCAAACTTCTCGTCTATCGAAGACTTCATTTCATTAGTAAGTATTCCGATTATCTCCTTGCTTGATGCTTCCATTATCTTGTCTGCCGCATCATAAGCGTCTAACATATCGTGTGAAGCAAGCTGCGCCATACGAGTATCTTTGATATCTTCACTCATAGCTGCATTATCCAGCTTTTTGTTGCGGATTTCGTTATTAAATTCTCCAACTGCGTCATTTAATTCAAGCACCTTGTTCTGATATTCGGTTCTTGGAGTATCCTGCAACTCCTTAAGTCTTGCTATCTCGTCCTTAGTAAACACTTCAATCTTAGAGCCGTTCTTATAATTCTGATATTTCTCAAGAAGCTCCAAATCCTTCTGCTCCTCCGAATCATCAGCTATACCGTAGCTTTCCTGTAATTCTTTTTTACTATCCTCTAAATCTCTTATCTTGGACTCATAATCATTTATCTCACTTTTATTCGAGTCTATCTTATCAAGCTTCTTCTGAACATCTGCTGATATCTTATTATCCTTGTCCCACGCATCGCCGATAACCTTCATAGCCTGTTTCTTCGCCTGATTTCTTTTTTCCTCGACCAAGCTCTGTGTATTGGATATAGCATTAAGATTTCCTGCAAATATCGTTTTTTTACCGTTATTCTCTACTTTCCCATTCAAAGCATTGTTTACATTGCTCTGACCGACATTAATTGTAATCGCCATACATAAACCTCCATATCAATCTATAAAACCGGATTGCAATACGAATAATAAAATCACGAGAAGAATAAAATAAGATAAATACAATGCCGCGAAAGCTTCTCATCCCTGAAGTAATAATTGCAAATCCTTTTGCAAAAACAAAGAAAAATATTCTTTAATTCTATATCGGATTTAAGTCTATAAAACTTAACCTATATTTTATTAATTTTTAAATCTACGCTTTTAAATCCAAATTCGTACCATACCTTCCGTCACCATCTTCAAGTTTTTCTGCCTTATTACCATATCCTTCATAAAGTCCTGCATTAAATCCGTCATTATCATCAGAAGCCCTTTTAAGTTCTTCTTTTTCGATTGCCTCTTTTTCAGCTTCCTTTGCCTTTAGTTTCTTTTCCTTTAGCTTTTTCTCGGTAGCTTTCTTCTCAGCCTTTTTCTTCTCATTATGTTTCACAAGTCTCTTTGCCTCAAGCTTAGCTGCGGTTGCCTTCCTCTCCTTAGCCCCCGACTTAGCAGGGTCAATATTGTCGTATAAATAGCTCATACTCCTGACCTGACAATGCGAGTTCGATGATGACACAGGATGGTCTGAGGTACAGCTTCCAAGATATGGAATACCGTCAGCACCGGCATATTTCCTATTCTCCTCACAGAGTGAGAATATACTGCCTGTAAGATGTGAGGTTACATTCTTTCCGTCACTGTATTGTAAGGTATATCCCTTCTTACCCTGAAGTTCCGTATCCATAAGACCATATACCTTAGCCCTGTATGAAGCATCGGAAGCCATCTTCTTAAGCTGGCTGTCATCTATGTACAGATAGAATTTACCCTGTACGACATCCTTTGGTTTTGATGATGTAAGCGTATATTCCGGAAACCATTCCTTAATCTGCTCCTTTAGTTCATCTACACTTATGGCGCCATCCTCATTCTCTTCAGATATCCTCGAATTATAATAAGCTACTGCTTTCTTTTTATACGACTGAAAGCCATCGTTCATATCCTCGAGATATTTATAGACCTTATTCGGATTCCATGTTGGCTTATCTGCGCCTTTAATCTTAGAAGTCTCTTTACTGTCTGCTCCCACAGTTTTATTCACACTATATTGTGAATTAAAGCTGCTCATTGATACATTCATTCCCATTGCTTTGCCCTCCTTTATCCTTATTCTCGGATAAAATATAAGCAATGTAAATAGATTTGTAGTGAATGATTTTTAATATGTTGTGAATAATTTTTATGCAAGTTGCATCATAATCAATAACCTGAACTCATCATAAATTTTATTGTCATGCACATCCTCACTAATAATCTCTATATCTATATCACCATAATACTTTTCCGCAACAGTCTTAATATTCCTAAGTCCAAATCCATGATTATCCCCATCCTTAGCACTTAAATAAAGTCCTGTGTCCTCGTCCTTTGTAAGCTCCTTTGTAAAACTGTTTTTTACCTCTATGATATAGATATTCTTTTTCATAAATGACCTTATTTTAACATATGAATTATCAAGACCTAAGGCGGCTTCATAGGCATTCTGCAGGGAATTATTAAGTATAATACTTATATCAAAGGCATCAATCTTGGAATTATCAGGATAATAGAATGAACTCTCAAAGCTGATATTATCAGTCTTAAATCTTTTATCGAATTCAGATATGATTATATCTGTAATCGGATTGCCTGTTTTTATGGATAGTCCAATCTCCTGTACCTGCTTGTCCATATGCGCCAGATAATCCTCTGCCTCTTTAATATCATTCTTTTCCACCAAGCCCTTAAGCACCTGTATATGATTAGCCATATCATGCTTTATACTGCGCATATCCACATATAGCTTCTCAACCTCATTTATATGTGATTTTGTGTCCTCTATCCTGTCATTTAACAGCTTCTCAAGCTTTTTATTTTCCTCATAATTCTTAATATTCTGATATGTGGTAATGAACAAAATCACAGCAATATAAGCTCCTATATAGAACAAAAACCTGAATATATTTGCGTGAATATTCTCTTGTATGCTTCCATTTGCGATACCCTCATTCCACAGGCTGTAATATGCACTTATAATATGGCGTACGAGTATAAGGGTAATAAGAGGTATCATAAGCAGTATAAGCTCATTTAGGCTTAAATCCTCATACTTACATCTATACACATTCTTTAGCAGCTTAACAGACAGATATACCATCGGTACAAAAAGCGCAATATATAATATCTGTTCTATAATTAAATATGCCAATATCGCAGGAACGCTTGTCCTGAAAAGCTCTATCGTATCGGTTATATCCCCCAGAAAAAGCCTAAGCTCAGATACTATACCTGCAATCAGCCATGTAATAAGTTCATAGATACTGCACAGGAATATCTTCTGCTTCATATTTCTTTTATCCATAAAATACATAACTGCAAATGCTAATGACGGTGCGAGAAGTCTGTCCCAGATTTTATTGGTATTCCACGGAACAAGCTGTAGATAAAATATTGCTAATGTATATGCTAAAACCACATACGGACAAGCCTTCTTATTATGCAAAAACGGTTTTATCCACATACCGAATATCATACAGGATGCAAATACAGCAATGTAAAGAGGTGGTTTTAAGAACAGCTTAAGTATTAATTCAATTATGGCACTATACTTATCCATATATTATTCCTTTACGGTATATCTTAAAAATGCTTTTACAAAATCCTTGTATTTTGCCTTTGACATCTGCACACTTCCCTTGGTAAGCCGTATACTGTCCCCATTGTACGAACGGACATATTTCATATTGATTAAATACGCCCTATGAACCCTGAAAAACGAATCTCCGGCAAGAGCCTCAAGGTCTGACAGCTTACCATAGTATTCGTAGGTATCGTCTGTCATATGCAGAGTAACCTTGCGGTTTAATACTTCGGCATAAACTATATCATCTATTCTGACATTCGTATGAATGCCATGAGAATTAATAAGCATTACTCTGTCACTTTTACCTGCGGATGTTTCATTCTCCTGCTTATTATTTACATTGGCGACAGCCTTATTTAACACCTCATAGAATTTAACCTTATCTATAGGCTTCACAAGATAATTAAACGCTCCGACATCAAATGCCTTATATACATACTCCTCTAAAGCCGTAACAAAAATAATTATTAGGGACTCGTCCTTTTGGCGAAGCTTTTCTGCTGTCTTCATACCATCTATACCGGACATCTGAATATCTAAGAATAATATATCAAGCTTATCACTATAACTTAATAATTCCTCTCCACCCTCAAATAAAACAGTATCAATTTCTGCATCATACAGCCTGATTTTCTCTGCTATATAAGTCCTTATTTCTCTTTCATCATCACATATGCCGACAGTCATTTTCCATCCTCCAAGTCAGATAAATTTAAGCATAAAAATAAACCTATTATAATTATTTATCGGAACAGTAATATAAAAATACAATAAAGATGTTGTGAATTAAGATTATTTTGGTGTGAACAGTTATACAGATAAAAAAAGAACAGGAAGGGATTTACGAATCCCTTCCTGTCCATAATTTATAGCTTGGGGCTTTTTTAGAAAAAGCAATGGTTTCCTATTATTGTATAGCTTCCAAGTGTAGATGTGTCAACATTGGAAACCGGTCTGAATGACATATAACCACCTATGTTATTCGTACCTGCACAGGCATCTCTTGCAGCCTGCAAGCAACTTGGTGATATATATGAATTAAAGTTCGGCAGATTAACTACAGTAAACTGATTAGGTGCATATACGACACCACTTATGGTACTTCCCCAGCTTCCTGACTGTAATCTGTTCAGTATTACATTTGCTACGGCAAGCTGTCCCTCGTATGACTCATTGCCGCACTCAAGTGTCATAACTGCTGCCATAAGATTAATATCATCCTCGCTTAAAGCTATGCTTCCTCTGGCAGTTACTGCTACTGTAGTCTGAGTGCTTGTATCCTCTACTGCCGGAGCCTCCGTAGTTGACTCTGTTGCAGCTTCTGTCACAGCCTCAGTTGTAGCTTCTGTCGTAGTTATTTCTTTTTTATCCTCCTGAGTTGTCTGTGTTTCAGTCTTAGAACTATTATTTACAGCGTTCTTGCTATCATCCTCTGATTTATTATCCTTTGTCTTTGATTCCGACTGCTTGTCCTCATCATTTGATGACACTTCTGTATCTGTATATGAGACAGCCACAGGATATCCTTCTGTCACCTCTATGTAATCCTCACTTACATATCCTTTGTTATCTGAATCAACACTTATACAAACCCATCCATCTAAGCCTTCTGTCTCTTCCTTATCAACCTCATATGTAACACCGGTAAATGCAGCGGCTATAACCTCGGCATCAATTGATGCACCACTTCTTATATTAACACCATCCTCTGTCACCGAACCCGTAACTGAGTAAAAATCCTGTGCATATGTATATGCTTCGCTTCCGGTCTTAACATATTCTGATTTAACATATCCTGTTACATCGCCCGAGGATATATTCAACCATTCTCCATCCGATGCAATAATATCAGCTACGACACCATCGTTCATCTTACCAACGATAACTGAGTCTGTATTTGAGTCTTCTCTGATATTAACATTATCTGATATCGAAACACACTTTTCATCAAATTCCTTGCTTGCTTCTGCTATCATCTGAGCATCTACAGCCTCAACGCCTGCCTCACTTCCGGCATCTACATTTGCCATAAGCACATTTATTGATTCTGCATTTATTGTGCTTGGGGCATCTATATTGATTGAAGCTGTCTCCTCTGCTCCTTCTATAGAAGTCTCCTCAGCAACTGCCTCAACCTCTCCATTCTTATCATTAGTCCTTACTAAGCTTCCCAATCCGTAAACAACAGTTAAAACTGTTATCAATACTGTGGCTACTAAAATATTTCTTACTATGTATCTGCTATTAAATACTTCTCTTTTCATATACATACTAAGGTCTTTCAGCTTAAGCCTTGTTCTATTACTCATTACATTCCCACCTGTTTTTGTAATTAAATTACAAATTTGTTTTTATTTGTTACAATTATGTTACAAAAGCATTGTAACATTTACCAAGTGAGATGTCAAGCAATTGTTACAAAAATGTTAAATATCTTAATATATACCCTTAATATATGCTATTGCAGCCATTCCCGGACCTACATGTGAGCCAATAACCGGTCCAATCGGTGATATAAATATGTTTTCCTCTTTCGCTCCGCGCTCAATAAGCATTGTTTTTATTTTTTCTGCCTTTTCCATAGCGTCTGCATTTCCTATATTAAAACAGACTTTACTGAAATCAGAAATCTCCTCTTCTACACGCTCAACGAGATAGTCAAGAGCCTTTCCAACTCCCCTTGCTTTAGACTTTATAATAAGCTTTCCATCTTCATCTAAGCTTAATATCGGCTTTATCTTAAGAGCACTTCCGACTACTGCCTCTACGGTGGTTACTCTTCCGCCTCTCTTTAAATGGAATAAATCCTCTACCATAAACCAATGTCTTGTGTTAAGGCGATTGTCCTCAATCCAGTTTTTTAACTCATCAAGACTTAGACCTTCTTTTTTCTTCTTATCAGTCTCATATAGAAGTATTCCACCTCCAACACTTGCCACAAGAGAATCAACAACCTCTATCCTTGAATCAGCATATTTCTCCATAACCATATACGCAGCAAGTACAGCCGACTGGTATGCACCGCTTAAGCCGGATGTGAAGCATAGATATAATATATCCTTGCCTTCCTCAACTACCTTCTCAAAATATTTTTTATATGTATCAGGATTAACCTGTGAAGTTACAGGCATTGCTCCTTTTCTTAATTTGTCATAAAAATCTGATATATTTCCATCTCTTTCATCAAGATAATAGTTAATAACCTCATCATTTATTGAATACGAAAACGGAATAAGCTTTACATCAAGTTTCTTAGCAACATTTATGTCCAGATCCTCTGTCGAATCACCAATCAGCACATACTCTCTCATATCCATACCTCCTAATCATCATAGAAATAATCTATACCATCAGCAATTCCCAGAACCATATCATTAAAGTAATTCTCATCAAGAAGATTAGTCTCATCCTGTTCATTGCTTAAGTAACCTAAATTAATCACAACGACCGGAATATTGCTCCAATTTATAGCCGTCATATCAGTTGTTTCATATATTCCGTGATTGACAGCCTCTGTTTTGGCTGTTATTCCCTGTAGTATTCTTGTTGCAAGCGTGCTGCTGTCCGCATAAAGTTCACTGTTATAAGGGCTATTACTTGTCATTGTAACAGCCATTACACCGGATAATTCTTTATTAGTACTGTAATTCATCTGTATTCTGATAAATGTAGTAGCTCCTGATGAATTCGCAAATGCAGCTCTTGACTGATTACTCATATCAACATCATTTGTATCTCTTGTAAGCGCTACCTGATAACCTCTTTTTTCAAGCTCTGCCTTAAGTGCCTTAGCATACATAAGATTTAACTCAGATTCCTTCGTCCCAAGTGTAGCGCCAACATTTCCGGAGGTGGCACATTGCTTTGTCACATCGCTGCCTGGAGCTATAGCTTCCTGAGACATATTAGGATTAGCCTGATTACCCGGGTCGATTACTATAATCTTATCCAGCATAACCTTCTCTGCATCAGAATCTGTTGCCACATCTTCAGGTACTGCAACAGACTCAGGTGGGGCATCTGTTATCTCAACGAGGTCTGAGTGTATGTAAAAATTAGTATTGTCTAATATTACTCTCGTCCACTCATCATTATAACCCGTTCTTTTTAAGACCTCTCCGCCTCCCAAGAGCGAATAAATCTTTGCATCTGTCGAAGGTGAAACCCGGACATTTATCGTATCACCTACCGTAGCTACATAATCATCTGTTACATAAAAGCCTTCTCCATCCATAGTTAGAGCCGGTTCATTATCAGTCGCTGTAGTAATTTGTATTTCAATTCCTGTAGTAGTCTCTGTCCCTGTAGTCGTCCCATCCCTATCAGAACCACATGCCGCCAGAGCACATACGAGTACAAGACACACAGACATACATATTATTTTTTTCATCTTGAGCCTCTTCTTAATTTCCTATCCTGTTTTCATTTATGCCATGATAAATATAATGTATATAATATTTCTCATTATCATCGCCAAAGGCATTTTGCAAATCAACATATCTTGCTTTGTATTCATTGAGATTGAAGGAAGCACTTGCTGCTCGTCCTTCTTTCATCCCATTATTTATAAAATGCTTAAGAACAGCCACATCATCATTACCAAATGCCTTATATACATCAGTATTATTTTTTATATAGTAATTATAGTCATAAACTGCACTATAATCCACTCCATTGTATGCAGTTACAGCACCCTGTAATGTATCTACACCTGAAGTTTTTCTTCCTTCGTGTATTCCTGAGTTTATATAATGAATATAATACTTTTCCAAATCATTTCCAAATGCTGCACGCAAATCAGGATATGCATTCTTATATGAACTCACATCAAATTCTGCATTTCCACGACGGCCTTCCTTCATTCCATTATTCACAAAATGACGAAGTGCAGCCCTTTCATCATCTCCGAAAGCAGCCTTTAAATCACTATATTTGTTAATATAATAGGTATAATCGTACACCGCACTATAATCAACTCCATTATATACTGTTGATACCGTCCCATCGTCTTCAAGAGTCGCAGCTCTTCCTTCTGATTTACCACTATGTATATAATGTAATACATAGGCATAATTATCATTACCAAAGGCAGCTTTTAAATCAGCATATGTATTCTTATAATAATTTATATCAAATTCGCTGCTTGCCTGCCTTTCCTCATTAATTCCGCTGGTTATCCAATGAACCGCAAGAAGCTTATCATCATAGCCATATACATTCTTCAAATCACTATACTTATCTGCATAATAAACCGCATCAAAGCAGGACTCATTTTTTATAATATTCCAAGGATTATTATCTGCCGGATCCGTAGGATCCCAACCACGAAATCTCTCTGGTGAACCTGAGATTTGGTAAGATGTCGGTTTGCCAAGCGGTATATCGTCGCCTGTAACAAAGGTTACTGATGTAGCACTCGGACAATTGTCATAAAGCCATTTTGCATCCTCGACACATAACCTGACACATCCCAGGGATGCTGATGTGCCCAGCTTATCATATTCCCAATATTCAACAGAGCTTGTGTCTCCATTTCTTGTATAAGGCACTGAATGAAATAAAATCTGTCCTGTAATCCTTGTGCAATATTGTCCGTAGACGCCTCCAACTAATGTGTGCCAACGATATTTATCACTTGTCCTATATGTACCGCTTTTTGGAGTATATGTTCCTGTCGAGCAAACCATCGCCTTTATCGGCTGTCCACTCTGATATACTGTAACAACATTTTGAGTAACATTAACAACTATCGAATATCCTTCCTCTGCTTGAACATCAATATTCTCTATTGATAAAAGTATTGTAAAAACAATAAAAAACGACAAAATTTTAAAATACAATTTCTTTCTCATAAGCACTCTCTCCTATATGACAGATTTTTTCCTTAAAGCCAATATTTAAACAAAATGTAACACATATTTAATATTTTGATTTTACCACACGACTAATGCAAAAACAACAGCTATAGTAAATTATTTATTTTCAAATTAATGTCATTTTTTCTATCCGACAGCATAAGCTTTGAATTATACAATTCATAATCCTCACAGCCAAATGTACTTATATATTTTGAACTGTTTTTACCGACCGTAAGCTCGGTCACAAGAATAAGCATTTCGTTGCCATCAGAAAATGCCGCATCTGTAAATGAGAATAAATTATGGAGCCTTCGGCTTGTTTTCTCTACCTGAGATTTTAATTTGGAAACCTCGTTGCCATATTTTTTCTTTATAAACTCAAATACTCTGTCATTTCCTTCTTCTGATGATGCATCGGTATTTGCATATGCAATCTCAGATACTTCTTCGCCTTCTATGCCTGCCACATCATCTATAGCGCTCTGCAAGAATTTGATTATATGGTTATGTCTAAGCCTTACTTCCTTAGTCAGTGTATTGGCTTTTTTCTGTCTGGCAAGAATATCCTTTCTTTTTTCAAGAATTGATATAAGTATGTTGATTTTATCATCAGCTTCCTTTACATCCTGTAAAATCAGCTTTAGCTCATTTAAGTAGTCTGACATCTCAACCGAATCTCTGATATCATTTAATACATTGTCAAGCAGCATTCCAAGTAATGAAAGCCTTTCATCAAAGGCAGCCGCATTAGCCTTCTCTACAACATCCGCCTGTGGCTCATTGTCCAATAACTCATTAATCTTATAATCCTTCTTATACTTATTGAACAAATCATAATAGGCACTGAATTCCTTTACAACATTGTCATTCCTTATATATTGTCCAATCAGGTCCTCATCAACCCTGAAGCCATCCTCGTCATAGAGCTTAAGTATATCTGACAAATCCTCCCAGCCTCTTGCAGTGATATACAGTCTACCCTTAGTTGTCGTCTCCATATAGTAAAAATAATCTTTGTTTATATCAAGGAAATTGATAATGGCACCATGTACGCCTTTTTCAAGTGCATATTTTTTCCATATCTCATAGTCGGCAGAAACCTCCATAACCTTAAGTCTGTCCATGGTTACAACATCAAATTCTCTTACGGATTTGTTATACTCAGGAGGATTACCTGCTGTGACTATTATCCATCCGGCAGGTACACTGTGTCTGCCGAATGTCTTATATTGTAAAAACTGTAGCATAGACGGAGCAAGAGTCTCTGATACGCAGTTTATCTCATCTAAGAAAAGTATACCTTCAGTTATATTGCTTTCTCTCATTGTCTCATAAATCGAAGCAATAATCTCACTCATAGTATACTCTGAAACATCATATTCCATATCTCCATATTGCTCATGCTTTATAAAAGGAAGCCCAAGAGCTGACTGCCTCGTATGGTGTGACATAGAATAAGACACCAAGGCTATACCAAGCTCAGAAGCTATCTGCTCCATAATTGCAGTCTTGCCAATCCCGGGTGCACCAAACAGAAATATCGGTCTTTGTCTTTCGATTGGCAGCTTATATTCCCCATATTCATCCTTCTTAAGATATAGCTTAACAGTATTCTTTATATAGTTTTTGGCTTCCTCAATATTCATTTAACTCATCCTCCATAACAACCTGCATAGCCCAACCCGGAACCTTCGGTCTTAATTTATCCTCATACAAAAATGCAAAAAGCACATCATAATCCGGCGCTTTCTCAGGGAAAGTCCCATAGCCGTCCGTAAAATATATAAGTCCTTTCAGATTATCAAAGCAATGCTTTTCTATTAATTCATCTACATACGAAAAGGCAGGTCTGAAATCCGTATTTCCGTGTCCTTTAAGTCTGCCTGTTTGTATAAATTTTTCAAAATCCTCATCATTTCTTATAACTGTATCCGAGCGTACTGAAGCATCACACTGGATTATATGTATATTTACCTCTTTGAAGAAATTCTCGGTATCTTTTAGTATGTCATAGGTTCTTCTTACGAATTTTTTTATCATTTCACCCTGACAGGAGGCAGATGTGTCAAGCACTATTACGAATTCTTTTATTCTCTTATCTTCCTTATATTCCAACGGCTCGATAAGAGGCATATTCCCATATTTATTTAATCCATAGGTATAATAAATGTAGTCGAATTCCTCGTCACTTAATTCAAGCTCCTCACCCATAACCATAAAATGCTCTAAGATTTCTCTGTAATTATATCTTATCTTAAGAGTATCATCAATATTATCCTCAAGCGCCTCTGAACTATTCTTATGCTTGGAGAAGGTTTTTAAGTCCGTCTTTATCCTCCGTGTTATCTTCTCCCACTCCTGTCTGGTTATAACTATCTCATCTTTTTTGTCATCATTTATCCAACTATCATGACTGTCAATCCTGAATATGTCTGCATAGCTTTTCCTTGCCTCGTCAGAAAGTCCCTGTACCATAAAATACTTATATATCCTGTCTGCTGTAAGCTTCGGGATATCTCTTCGTAATATATCAAGTATTTTTTCTTCCTCCGAATCTTTTGGAAGTGAGGCTGCAGCAAAGTCCAGTTCGAATATAATATTCTCCACTGCTATATCCGAAGCTAAATTCCAATAATCCCTGTCAAGCTTATCCGCATTAAACTGATGCGAAAAAATACAATGAAAAAGAATATGCATATAAAGCCTTACTGCGATGTTATCCTCATCAGCATATCGTCTGATAAGATATAATGCATCGTAGTAGAGTGTGTCGCCGTCACAGCTAAATCCATTTATGCCGATCTTTGACACTAACTTTATCCTTGAGAGTGCCACATCAAAGAATCGGTATCTGACTATTATTGTGTCACGGGCAAGTTCAAGTAATTTATATGCATATTCTTCTATCTCATTTATATTTGGTTCTGACATTTATTAACCTCTGGAGCCTCGTTGTACGCACTTGATGTATCTATCGCAGGCACGCTCTCGCTAAGATTCGCACGCAACGGTACTAAGCTCTTTGTCTGCAATATGCATCCAAATCGCTAAGTACCGGCGGCTCATATTACCTGCTTATAGACACATCAAGTGCGTACAACTTAGTCTTCGAAAGATATTTTCCAAGTATCAGTTTCTAATATATAGTTCATTTCCATCGTAGTCAAGTATTATTGCATCCCCTTGATGAAGCGAGTTACTTAAGATTTCTCTTGCCACTAAGGTTTCAACATTCTTCTGGAGGTATCTCTTAAGAGGTCTTGCTCCGTATATCGGGTCGTAGCCGGAGTCTATGACATAGTTCTTGGCTGCATCCGACAGTTCAAGCCTTATCTCCTTATCTGCTATTCTCTTGTTAAGGTCTGCTACGAGTAAGTCTACTATACCGCCTATAGATGCCTTATCAAGAGGCTTGAACATTATTATCTCGTCGAGCCTGTTTAAAAACTCAGGTCTGAAATGTGACCTAAGTGATGACATTACCATATCATCAGCTTCCTTCTTTATATTGCCGTTCTCATCAATTCCATCAAGCAGATATTCCGAGCCGATATTTGATGTCATGATAAGGATTGTATTCTTGAAATCTACAGTCTTACCCTTGGAATCAGTTATACGACCATCATCAAGCACTTGAAGAAGCACATTAAATACATCAGGATGTGCCTTCTCAACCTCATCAAAAAGTACAACCGAATACGGTTTCCTTCTTACCGCCTCAGTAATCTGTCCACCCTCATCATAGCCGACATATCCCGGAGGAGCTCCAATAAGTCTTGCGACGCTATGCTTCTCCATATACTCACTCATATCTATACGAACCATATTATTCTCATTGTCAAACAGCGCCTCTGCAAGTGTCTTCGCAAGCTCCGTCTTACCTACACCGGTAGGTCCTAAGAATAAGAATGAACCAATAGGCTTAGTAGGGTCCTTTATACCTGCCTTTGACCTTATAATAGAATCACTTACAAGCGATACGGCATTGTCCTGACCGACCACTCTCTTGTGAAGCTCATCTGACAAGTGGAGCGTTTTATTCCTCTCACTCTCGGTAAGCTTCGATACAGGTATACCTGTCCACTTGGAAATTATCTTCGCAATTTCCTCATCAGTTACGCTCTCGTGCAGAAGTTTTCTGTCCTTACCTGCCGTGCTTTCCTCTAAGTCCTCTAACTCCTTCTTAAGCTGTGGAAGTCGTCCGTATTGAAGCTCGGCTGCCTTGTCAAGATTATAGTTTCTCTGTGCTATCTCAATCTGATTGTTAATGTCCTCTATCTCTTCACGCAAGGCTCTTATATGCTCGACGCCTGCTTTCTCATTCTCCCATACAGCCTTCATCTGCTTGGACTGCTCACGCAGTTCCTCTAACTCTTCCTTTATGATGGAAAGTCTTTCCTTACTTAGATTGTCCTCTTCATTTTTAAGGGCAGCCTCCTCTATCTCCATCTGCATAATTCTTCTGTCTATCTCATCAAGCTCGGCAGGCATGGAGTCAAGCTCGGTCTTAATCATTGCACAAGCTTCATCTATAAGGTCTATCGCCTTATCCGGCAAAAATCTGTCAGTAATATATCTGTCCGAAAGCGTTGCTGCGCTTACTATAGCACCATCGCTTATCTTTACACCATGAAAGACCTCGTAACGATTCTTTATACCTCTTAATATAGAAATGGTATCCTCAACTGTCGGTTCATTTACCATAACAGGCTGGAAACGCCTCTCAAGTGCAGGGTCTTTCTCGATATATTTCCTATATTCATCAAGCGTAGTCGCACCTATACAATGAAGCTCTCCTCTGGCAAGCATAGGCTTAAGCATGTTGCCTGCATCCATAGCCCCCTCCGTCTTACCGGCACCGACTATAGTGTGAAGCTCGTCAATGAAAAGAATTATATTTCCGTCTGAATCTTTTACCTCATCAAGCACAGCCTTGAGTCTCTCCTCGAATTCACCTCTGTACTTTGCACCGGCTAAGAGCGAACCCATATCAAGAGCAAATATCTCTTTATCTTTGAGAGAATCAGGAACATCACCTTTTACTATACGCTGTGCAAGACCTTCTATCGCTGCTGTCTTACCAACACCCGGCTCTCCTATAAGAACAGGATTATTCTTCGTCTTTCTTGATAAAATTCTTATTATGTTTCTTATCTCTGCATCCCTGCCGATAACAGGATCAAGCTTCTGTTCTTTTGCTCTTTCAACAAGGTTATATCCGTATTTCTTAAGTGAATCATAGGTTGCCTCAGGATTGTCACTTTCAACCTTCTTGTTGCCTCTTACTCCTGCGAGCACCTCAAGAAATTTATTCCTTGTTATACCGTACCCGAGTATAAGTCCCTTAACTGCCTTATTCATCTTATCAAGAATTCCCAAGAATATATGCTCTACAGATACATAATCATCGCCCATCTGCTTAGCTTCCTTCTCCGCCTGCATAAGTGCCTTTGAGAAATCAGGACTGGTAAATAATTTGCCACCCGATACTTTCGGTCTGTATGCTACCAGCTTCTCGGCTTCTTTAGAAAAGCTTTCAAGATTTATACCCATATTATCAAGAAGCTTCGCAATAAGGCTATCTTCTACAGTAAGCAGGCTGTACAGCAGATGCTCCTGGTCTATCTCCTGATTATTATATTCATATGCCAATCTCTCACAATTCTCAATTACCTCAAGTGATTTTCTTGTAAATTTCTCTGCATCCATAACAATCCCTCGCTTTCTATAATCAATATTTTACCAAGATTAAAAAGAATTACAACAATTATAATGTCATAATTTTTTAATATCAGTATTCTATTTGTTCTACTCTAACTATAACACTATATTTTTATTTGTCAAGAGGCATTTTACAATCTATATAAAATGACACGATTTGTTGCTTTCTCCAAAATCTATTTACTTTTATATTTTACTATCTCGACTAAAGTCTCGATAGTTTTTCTCGTCAAAGTGTCGCTTGCGCCAGCGCAGCGACACCTTTCCTCGTATTTTACTATCTTAAACTCAATACATTAAACCTTATCTTTTAATTATCTCACTTACCCCAAAACAATTAAGCAACTATTTTTAGTTGCATTATTAAAGAAATTATGATACATTCAAGGAGGAAATATTATTGAGTAAAAAGAATAAACTAATAAGAAAATTAAAATCAAAAAATATCAGCTTTACTTTTGACGAAGCAGAAGCCCTGCTTAATCAACTTACATACTATAAAGATAACAAAGGGAAGACAAGTGCTCACGCATGATGTTTATAAGCGATAATTACAGTTCAAAAATTCTTCTTCATAAACCTCATCCACGCAAAGAACTTCTTGCCTACCAGAAAAAACAACTCTTTGAAGCATTAAAAAAGGAGGGATTATTATGAAGAACACAATGGAATATAAGGGCTATATAGGGAGTGTTGAATTCTCAGAGCCGGATAAACTTTTCTTTGGACAGGTTCAAGGTATACGTTCTTTAATTTCATACGACGGAGCAACCGCAACCGAACTTTTAAATGATTTTCACGAAGCAGTAGACTATTATTTAAGCCATTGTGAAGCTGAAGGCTCTGAACCTGAAATAGCCTACAAAGGAAGTCTAAATATCCGCATCGGAAGTGAACTTCACAAACAAGCTGCTGTATATTCATTGAACCATAATCAAAGTCTGAACAGTTTTATAGAAGAAGCTGTCAGGGAAAAATTAGCTTCTGCAGCTTCATAGCAAAAATCATAGCGGTGTCCATTCGTGCATTTACACGCACTCATGTCGTGCTATCGCACTATGCATCTGTCCACATTTATGTGCTATTGAAAGTTTACTTTCACCACACATTATGTGAACAGATGCGCACCGCTTGTAGCTTACTCCAAGTTAAGCTTATTCTTTATAATCCATCCGGTCAGTGCTACACATACGCCTGATGATAATACTTCAAATATGCTTATGATTGCTAAGAATCTGTTAGCCTCCTGAACATTACTATCAAGTCCGTTAGATATGACTTGTGTCATACCGCTTTTACTCAAGACATATAGCAACAGAGTACCTATAACCTGAAATGCAATATAGACAAGTACCATTCCTACTATTGACATAACCTTTTTGTTGTTTGAGAAAGAATGTCCGAATGCATATGCAACATTAAACATCCATTGTGTCTGCATAATACTTGCTAATATGATTACTCCTATGAGTATAATAAAGGTAATGAATGACGCAGGTGATACTCTGGAGCCAAAAGTCTCAGTCAAATCGGAAAGCCAGTAGGCAAAATCCTTGTATACCCCAAAATCCATCGCAGCAACACAACTTGCAAAAGGAATAACGATAGCCGCACTTATATAGGTTAATATATCAACTATTACTCTGGATATCATAAGTGTTGAAGTCTTTACAGGAAGTGTATTCGTAAGGTATCCCTGGTCTTTAAATATACGATTTCTGAAATCCACCAATGGCCATATAAATACAACACCAACCACGCCTATATTGATAAATACCCATAACATCCTAAGTAGTATAACAAACATTTCCATATAATAATTTGATAAATCGTCCTGTATCTGTGCGAGCATATAATATATCGGACTGTAGACAAGCTCAATAATATATGCAAGAAGCAATGGCTTGTATCTGTTTATAATTTCATTTTTAATACATTTTCCTAACATCTGAATACCTCCCTGAATATCTCATCTATGGACTGACCTCTCTGATTTCTTAATGTGTCTGCATTCTGATGACATACTATCTCGCCTTCTTTAATAAAGATAACGTCATCAAGTACATTCTCAATATCCTGTATAAGATGTGTCGAAAGTATTATCGAGCCCTCAGGATTGTAATTAGATATAATGGTCTGTAGGATGTAATCTCTTGCCGCCGGGTCGACTCCCGCTATCGGCTCATCCAACAGATACAGCTTTGCACGCCTGCTCATAACCATTATAAGCTGAACCTTCTCCTTATTACCTTTTGAAAGCTTCTTGAAAACCATATCCGGCTCAATCTTAAGAAGCTCCATCATATAATATGCTCTTTCCTCCTCGAAATCAGCATAGAAATCCTTGAACATATTAACAAGGTTTTTTATCTTAAGACTTTCATTAAAATATGTTCTCTCAGGAAGATAAGATACAACGGACTTTGTTTCTGCTCCCACTTGATTACCGTCAATAATTATCGTACCCATATCCTGCTTTAAAAGTCCTGCCAGCATCTTGATAAGTGTTGTCTTACCGCTTCCGTTAGGACCGAGCAGACCGATTATCTTCCCACTCTCCAAATTAAGATTCAAATCCCTAAAGACCATCTTTTTACTTCCATAGCCTTTCTTGACTTGGGATATTTCCACAAGATTACTCATATATTATTCCTCCATAAAAATGCTTATTTTTTTACATATGTCTTAACTCGCTCTACAATCTCATCATCACTAAAGCCCGAGCGACGCATATTATCCACATATGCCGCAACATACTTTTCTGAAACCTGCTCTCTGACATTTACATTCTCATTAACCAAATCAGCCACGAATCTCCCTGCTGTCCTGTTAGAATATAAAATGCCCTCTCGTTCAAGTTCCGACAAAGCCTTCTGCATGGTGTTGGGATTTACACCTGCCACAAGTGCCATATCTCTTACCGGCGGCACCTTATCTCCCGATTTGAGCTCGCCTTTGGCTATCATAACCTTAATCTGCTCCATTATCTGAAGATAAATCGGTGAACTGTTATCAAATTTCCACGCCAAACAATCACCTCCTACATACAATTTATTATTTATGTATTATTGTATTACTTGCTTAGTACAATAGGATAATAATACAAGTATGATAATTTGTCAAGAAGTTTTAATAACATTATTTGGGACGGGGGTTAGGGGCGAAAATGAAGCATATTAGCCCC
>JAFVBE010000025.1 GCA_017480195.1 Lachnospiraceae bacterium | reverse complement strand
TTTCTCCAAATGTCATAACAAATGACCTCCTTTTATTCCGCGGTGCGGTTATTTTTGTAACCTCACCATATATCCGGATGCCCGTGACAGTAAAGAGACCAACTGTGACAAGACTGTTACTCTCCGTAACATCCTTTATTTACAGGCTTTTTTATGATTCTATAGGCTTGCAAATTGGCAATCCCCTGATACACACGCCAATCTTGTATTTTTTCACAGGATTGTTCTTCTCCCAAAAAACAATTGAATAACTATACTCCGGTCCATCGTTTATGAGTAATTCCCGAAGATAAGAAAGACTCTTTTTACCCGGCTCCAAAACAATCATGCCGACCTTTTCCATTTCGAGCAGTCTCTCATAAATAGAATTATACAAACTATTATATCTGTCACGACTGGTATAATTTGCTTTTGTATTTATCTTATTCAGTTGCTCAATATCATTTTCGAGAATATCAAAATCCATGATTCATTATGCTCCATCAAATTTGATGTGACACGGCTCATGCCACATATCATTTCGACATCTATAAGTTTTTATGAACAATCATAATTATATACAACTTTTGTAAAATCTAATTCCTTCAGGTTCTTTCTCGGAATCAAAAATGCTCCCGTTCCCATATCTCCCCATAAAATATCAATTCCTTTTTCTTTGTCATAAACGCTGTCTAACTCAAAAAGCAGTGTATCGCAATCTTTAATACTATCATCATATCTCGGATCATTTTGCGTAAAAATCGGATATCCACCTACAATTGCATCAGGGAAATTATCTTTTTCGAAAATATAATCCGTAATTTCATCATCGAGTTCCCAAATATTCTCCACATTTTCTCCGGTATATTCATTATAACATTTTAAAAAGGCATCTCCAAATCTGAAATCATTTGTAGTTGCCGGCATATTTTCTGTTTCTACTGTGGATAATAGATACTCTCCCTCAAATGGAAGATAACATTCTTCATCCCCCATATACTTCGGAATTTCAGTTTCTGACAACAACTTAGCTTCATCCATAATAATATCTTTATGATAGATAATTCTAAAATTATCCTGTCTTGTAAGCGCTTCACCGAAGTACTCTCTTGACATACCATAAAGATCATCCGGTGCAATAAAAAACTGCAAAATACCTTTTGTCGGAAAGTCCGGAAGCTCCGGAAGCTTTTCAAAATTTAATTGTGCCAGCAAAACCATAGGTTCATTTGCAAATACATTATTTTTTCCTCGTGGATACTCCATATCTTTCGGAAAATAAGGAATACCACCCAACTTGGAATCAAATAATCCCGGTTTTCCTTTTTCAACCATAAGCCTTATAGCCGGCTGTGGCGGTAAAACATCATTTACTTTGGATAATACTTTTTCTATATCCGCTTTGTTCATCTCAATCAACTCCTTTAAATTTTTTCACATTCCAAACATTGATTTAAGTATAGCTGCAAATTCCTCCACATAAAATCCTGAGTTGTCCTTTTGCCAAAATGCGCAATATCTGCGCTTTATCTGATTACCGCCTCTTGTAAGCGGAAGTCTTTTTAAGGTTGCGCCGAAAAACGAACCGTTACCTGTTCCCTCAACAGGCATAATACCACGATTAGACACAACCATCATGCGTGCCTCCTGTAGATTTTCGGCAAATAAGAAACCACTTTTAAAGCCCACTATATCACGATAGTATTTTCTTTCCTCATCCTGTTGCCTCTTGTTTGCAATAAGGATACATGGTGTATTTTTCAAATCATCAATATCGATTTTATCAAGCTTGGATAAAGGATTATGCGTCGCAATCTCCACAAAGCAATAATTTTCTTCCAAAATAAGATTTTCGTAGGCATCGGAAAATACTCGCCTTTGGTCATTAAGCGCAATATCAATCTTACCGCTCACCAAAGCCTCGTATAAATCCTCATGGTTTCCGCTTATAACGCTTATGGAAACCTCCGGATATTTTTCTGAAAATGCTGCCATAGCACGGTTAAATTCATCCCCGTCATAGGACACCAAAAGTCCGAGTGAAAGCTCGGCAACATCCTTTTTGTCTATCTTTTTTGTCTCTTTTTTAAGGGTAGCCAAATCCGAAAGAATCACAAGACTTTTCTTATAAAAATACTCGCCTGCTTCGGTTACATCAAAGCTACGATTTTTCCTTATTAAAAGCTTTACCCCAAGCTCATCCTCAAGTGATTTTATCGACTGAGATATGGCAGACTGGGAGATATGACATTTTTCTGCCGCCTCAGTAAAACTATTTTCTTCTATAACTGCATGAAAGTGCTCTATCTGGCGAAGAAGCATATTATATCCCTCCCATTGCATAGTCTAAGTATTTTTAAATAATTAATTATTTGAAGTATAACATTGAGATATTCCAAAGTCAATTTCAGCAAGAATTATAATTTTTAAGACAGGAACAGATGGCTCGACTGTTCCTGTCTTATTATTAAATCAGCTTGCACTTCTTAAAAGCTTTGTTTTCTTAGTGTCCGTGGAAGATTTACCCGATTCCTTTGCCGGTTTCTTTTCCTTAGGCTCAGTGCAGAGAATTATGCCGTTTGGCTCGACATAACCCATATGGAAATGACCTTCCTTATATTTTATTCGCAGACAGAAAATACCGGCTTCCACAACCACTATATCTCCTACTGTAAATATTTCTGCCTTGTAGATTCCCCAGCTATTTGGAACATTTCCCAGAAAATCCTCCAACTCCTTAACGAAGGTATCTGTGAGATTCTGCTTTTCCTTTACCTTCATTCCCGCATAATTGAGTGTCGCACGCTGCATATCACAAGGATTCATAAATTTTGCACTCTGAAAGAAGAGTGACGCCCCGTCTGCCGCAACATACTTTGCTGCAAAATTGATGTTGTTAGTAGTATAATTGATTCTGTTCATAGGCTTTACCTACCTTTCTAAAAATGAGTTTACAAGCATCTTGCGCTCCTCTTTCACAGTTATGGCATCAGCTTCCATAGGCTCCGACAGTAAGCTGCTGCCGGTCGCTGCCTGCGTATTTCTTATGCACCGCCGCAGACCGGGTGCCGTGCCAACGCACGAAAAAAGAGAAGCTAATTTGTATATGGACACACTTATAGCGTGCTATCCGTATGCAAATTAACTTCTCTTTTTAGGTTGTGCTTATTCTATCAAATTTAAAGATGTAAGTCAATATCATTTGCAAATAATATTGATATCATAATCCTATTCAAACTTTTGAGCTACCATGGCAAGATAATCCGTAACCTTAAGATGCTGCGGACAGATATTTTCACATTGCTTACATCCTACGCAGGCACTTGCCTTGCCAAATGTCTTAGCCAGATTATCATAATACTCTCCCTGCGGTGTCCATCCCTTCTTACCGTCAGGATTATCCTTCATCTCAGCATTATAAAGTGAAAAATACTTCGGTATGGCAATCTTAATCGGACAACCGTCAGTGCAGTAGGAGCACCCGGTACAAGGAATTGCAATCGAGCTGTTAAGTATATTAACTGCCTTATTAATAATTTCCTTTTCCTCATCATTAAGCGGAACAAAATTCTGCATATAGCTTGTGTTATCCTCAAGCTGTTCCATATTGCTCATACCTGATAAAACCATCTTCACATTATCATGTGAAGCGGCAAAGCGTATAGCCCATGATGCCACACTCGCATCAGAATTATATGCCTTATACATATCTGTGATTTCATCCGGCATATTAACAAGAGTGCCTCCCTTAACAGGCTCCATAATAATAACAGGTACACCATACTTTGTGGCAATATCGTAACACTCTCTTGACCTTATCGCAGGACTGTTATAATCGAGATAATTAAGCTGTATCTGTACGAATTCAACCTCAGGATGTTCTGACAAAACCCTGTCTAAAAGCTCCGGACTGTCATGGAAGGAAAATCCCGCATGCTTAACAAGACCTGCCGCCTTCTTCTCCTGCAGCCATTCGAACACATTAAGTCTGTCATATGTTTCTATACTATGTATGTTCACATCATGTACCAGATAATAATCAAAGTATCCTGCTCCCGTCTTCCTTAACTGCTCATTAAACACCTTGTCTCTGTCTGCCTCAGTCTGTATGAATCCCGAATGAAGCTTCGTAGCAAGTGTGAAGCTTTCTCTTGGATGACGCTCGACAAGTGCCTGCCTTGCGGCATTCTCACTGTTAAATGCATTATACATCCAGGCTGTATCAAAATATGTAAAGCCCCTCTCTAAAAATAAATCCACCATTTCCTCAAGACGCTTTATATCTATATCAGCCGGATCATCAGGATTGTTAAGCGGAAGGCGCATAAGGCCAAAGCCTAATTTCTTTGCTCCGTTAAAAATATCATTTGCCATAATGTAACCCCTTTCATACTTTTTAAAACTTATCCATATATTATAAAACGATAATAGAAAAACCGCAATAATCTTATAACATAGATTATTGCAGTTTTAGTCCTCAATCAAGGTAAGTGTCCCTACTTAAAGCTTATCTTCACGATATTCATATTTACCGCATTATCACAGAATCGAAGCATAAGCTTATGAAAGAAGCTCACATCCTTGTATATGTCCCTGTATCCGCGCATATAGCTTCGTGCTGTTACATCTGCAAAATCATCGCTCCACTTCTTTATATCCGTCGGCTCCTCCAATGAAAAGAATGCACTCACATATTTAATACCGGCTTCCTTAAGCCAGGTCTTTGTCATCATCTTAGCACCGCGCCTGTTACATGAATCAAATGCAACAACACCCTGAGGAAATCTCTTCGCCATCTCTACAAACAGCTTCTTAACATCCTCCGTCTTAAAATAATAAAATACTCCGGCTGCGAAAAATACAGCTCCATCCTCTCCGTCAACCTCATCCATCCATTTATAATCATTCAAATCACAAGATATATTCTTCTCACGCTCTCCTGCAGGAAGCAATTCATTTCTTATTGATATAACATCCGGCATGTCTATATTTATGCCCTTACATGTTCCGTTATCTACCTTGCTGAATGTGTCATCCAGACCACAGCCAAGATTAACAACTGCAGCCTTCGGATGTGATTTCGGATAATCCTTTACCTCCCATATAAGATCATAATGTCTCTGTGCTACTTCAAGTGCGCCAAAAAGCCCTACTGCCGAATTCATTTTCTTCTTCTGTGAATCAAAATCATAATCCAGCATATTGCAGATTCTGTCTGCCTCCGTATCCGAGAAAAGCTCAGGATAATGTTCAGAGCATATCTTTCTTGCGAACAAAGGAATAACCAAAGTCTCCTGTACCGTATTTTTTTCAATATGATACTTCGTCATGATTTTTCTCCTTTTCATCCTCTTATTTCGTTCCGAATATTCTGTCTCCTGCATCTCCGAGTCCCGGACAGATATATGCGTCCTCATTAAGTCCTCTGTCTATCTGCGCTACATAAATCTGTACATCCGGATGTGCGGCTGACACTCGTTCAATACCCTCCGGTGAAGCAATTATGGTCATATATTTTATATTGGTACCACCAGCCTTCTTCACCTGATTTATCGCATCATCAGCGGAACCGCCTGTAGCAGTCATAGGGTCAAGTAAGACAATTAGTCTGTCCTCTATAGGCTTTGGAAGCTTGCAATAATACTCCTGTGGAATCTTCGTCTCCTCGTCACGATACATACCTATATGTCCTACCTTCGCAGCCGGAACGAGAGTAAGCAGACCGCTTACCATACCAAGTCCTGCACGAAGTATCGGTACGAACGCAGGCTTTTTTCCTGCAATAAACGGAGCGTTGCATTTTTCAATCGGTGTCTCTATCTCCTCATCCTCAAGCGGCAGGTCTCGAAGTGCCTCGTATCCCATCAGCATGGCAACCTCCTCGGCAAGCTTGCGGAATTCATTTGTACCTGTATTCTTGTCTCTCATAATAGAAATCTTGTGCTTAAGAAGCGGATGGTCTATCACTGTAACATTGTCTCTCATATATAATTCCTCCCAAAATGTAAGTATACATATAATACTATCTAAAATTGTATTTTATTAATATTCCTATTAATTAGTTAGTATAACACATTTTTTCTGATTTCACTATATGTAAATATATGTCGCATTTTTTTATATTGAAATTTATATTGATTATTACAATGTAACATGTTTTAATACTAAGTATAGGAGGGTACAATATGAACAAAGACAAACAAACTATAGCGCTGCTTCTAAGCGGTCTGGATGACAGTTATAATGAGGCCATCTGCAAGGGTGTGGATATCGCCTGTCAAGAGAAAGGGATTAATCTTGTGGTTCTGCCCGGCAGCTACTTAGAGCGTGAAATCACAGAGAACTCTGATAAACCATATGCATATCAGTTTAATACAATATACAGCTATGTAAATGAGTCGAATATCTCAGGACTTATCATCGCCGCCGGAAGTATAGGCGCTTACTCCAACGAGAAGATAATGCTTGAGTTTTTAAACCAGTTTTATGATGTTCCGAAGGTGCTGGTATCTTCATCTTATGAAGGCTTTACCTGTGTAAATTATGATAATACGAATGGTGTACGCGAAGGACTTGAATATCTGATAGAGACCGGTGGATGTACAAGATTCGGCATGCTCAAGGGTCCGTCAGGTAATACAGACTGTGTTCAAAGATATAATACCTTTATTGAGGTTATGCAAAAGCATAATATCGAGATAACCAAGGAAAATATATGTGAGGTTGGACTTTCCGATGACAACCACGAGGCATGTAAGAATTTCCTAAAAAAGAATAAGGATATTGAAGCTGTATTCTGTGTAAATGATTATTCCGCTCTTGACCTGTGTGATGAAATCAAAAATATAGGTAAGACTCCCGGAAAAGAAATAAAAGTGCTCGGATATGACAATACCATACAGGGTGCTAAGGCTGATCCGCCTTTGGCTACTGTATCTGCCGATCCTGTAGTACTCGGCTACGAAGCATTGGAATTTCTTGAGCTTAAGATGCTCGGTAAGCAGGTTGACTCGATTGACCTACCTGCAACACTTGTAATAAGAGATTCAATGGGTGTAAGCGGCAATGAGTATGCAAGCTTAGACGGCACGAAAAACTTAGGAGACATGGGTGTAGATGAAGCATTTTCTTATATCTTCTACCGGTTCAGAGGAACAGGTATAGATACGAAGGAGACCTCCGTATATAAGACATTTGCAAAATTAATCAAGCATCTCAAATCTCTGCTTGAAACTGACGAGATTGATAATGATTTAGCTGAATGGATTGAAAAATCCTTAGAAGAATTTCTCAGCACCCCTGCGACAAAATACGCAGATATAGACCATCTTATCACATACATCGAGCAGATGCAGGCAGACGCACTTGAGAATCTGGATATAGAATCTCAGGTTAATCTTGAATATATATATAAGGATATTTATAAAAACATTTTAAAATCTACAGACGGAAATATATTAGACAATGAAGAGCTTCACAGAAAAGCATTAGTTGATATGAAGCATTTTGTCCAGAAAACAGGGAACATACATCGAGGCAACGATTACAGCTACGGATATCTTTTGTCCTACCTTGATATGCTTGATATCAAGAATGGTTATTTATACATATTTGACGAGCCTGTCTATCGTGAGATAGCAGATAAATTTGTACCCGCAGATGAATTCACTATGAAGACATTCGTACAGGACGGCTCCCTGTGGAGAATACCTGCACGCCATCAGAACGTCGCAGCCTATAGAATATTTAATAACGACTTTATCGATGGCAACAGAAATTCAATGGTAATCCTTCCATTGTTTGTAGACCATTTTGTATACGGATTTGTAATACTCGACCTTACAGATAAGATTTACCCTAACTGCGAATTTATATCCTATCAGTTAAGCACCGCCGCAAGAATTATCTACTATATGAAAGCAAATGCGCGTATGAAGGATGCATTAAACGAGAAAACTCACGAAGTAGAGCCTAAGCAGGATGAAGCATCAGGCATATGGAACAGAGTAGGATTTATCAAGCAAGCTACTGAGCTTTTGGAGAAGAATAAAACTATAGGCAAGGATACAGTAGTTGCACTTATTGATGTAAACAATCTGTCCCAGATAAATGATATGTACGGACATGATGAAGGTGATTATGCCTTGAAATTAGTCGAGAAGGATATGCTTGATAAGCTTATAGAGCCGTACATAGTAGGCAAAATCGAGGACGGAGAATACGGTTTTGTCACAACCTTAGTAGACGGCATGGATGAAGACGACCTTATCACCGCCATCAAGGAAGACCTTAATACATTCAACAGCTCAAGCGACAAACCATACAATGTAACCGTCTCCATAGGTAAGACCTTATTCAAGAGCGACTCAATCAGAACCTTAAGCGAATGCTTAGAGGAAACCGATACCGAGCTTTATATTGCTAAGCAGTCAAAGCCTATAAGGGCTACGAAGGCGGCACGCAAATAATAAAATCGCCCTTGGGGACGGGGGTAGGGGACGAATCGCCCTTGGGGACGGGGGTAGGGGACGAAAATGACCCAAGGTCATTTTCGTCC
>JAFVBE010000004.1 GCA_017480195.1 Lachnospiraceae bacterium | reverse complement strand
TCTTAATCAAGGTAACAGAATCGAAAATTGAGCTTTTGTAAGGAGCGAACGCATAGTTCGGGCGCAGAGTCGCTGCTTGCCGGTGGCAAGCGTTAAGCGAGGACCGAGTCGGGAGACGAGACCGCAGGTTCGAATCCTGTCGCATCGACTGGCTTAAAATGGGGGTTTTTAGGATTTAAAAAAACCTCATCATTTTCTTATTTTTCTAACAAATTTTCTAATTATTCCTTTTGATTTATCTTTAAACGAATAGTAGCTATTCATTAATTTGCATTCCTATTTTTATCAAAATTACATTTGATACTGATTTTTAAAAATGAATTCTAATAATTCATTGATTTTTTTTCCTATTTTTCTTAATTCTTTCGGACATTTTGTCAGATATTTCTTTCTTTGATATTTCACTTCTTACTTTGGCGTATATATCCATTGTTGTTTGGCTGTCTGAGTGACCAACCCAATCCTGAACGCTTTTTACATCATAATTATCATGAATTAAATCTGATACACAAGATGAGCGCAGCCCATGTAATGTAATATCCTGAGGTAAATCAGGATTTTCTTAAATAATTTTTGAAAATGCCTTTGATGGATAATCAGGGTAATATGGCATTCCGTTATCTTTTTTAAAGATATAGTCATTATCAATAGTTAGTCTTTCTTGGTTGCTTGGTTTACTGTTACATATTTAATATGTATTTTTTACTCTGATTTCTTCAAAAGGATTAAAAAATATCAATTTATATTTGTTTTTATCATTGAATTGTGTATAATAGTTAGTAGATAAATAATGAAGATATAATTTATTATTCAGAAAGGATTATACAAGGATAGGAGGTAATGCTATGGTTACAGTTCCAACTTCAACAATAGAAAAAATTTCACATTTAACAGAAGAGCAGTTATTTATTGTTACTGCACTTGTTGAAGAGCTTACAAAAAAACCAAATGCAGATATTGATGTCAGTAAAAGAATTGGCATAGCAAAGGGAAAGATTGCTGTATCAAAAGATTTTGATGATATTGATTTTAATACTTCTGAATTGTTTGGATTAAATTGATGAATTATTTACTTGATACACATATTCTTTTGTGGGTTCTTGGAGAAGAGGACAAGGATGGACAGAAATTGCCTGATACTGTTAAAACAATTCTCTTAAATCCTGAGAATACCATTTTTTACAGTTCAATAAATATATTTGAAACAGAACTTAAAAGAATAGTAAGACCACAGGAAAATCTGCCTTCAGGAGAAGAATTGATAGCTTTTTGCAACGATGCAGGGTTTGAACTGCTTAGACTGGAAAATAAACATATACTTGCTATGAAAACACTTGAAAAGGATGAAAGTGTAATAAATCATAAAGACCCTTATGATTGGCTTTTGGTAGCTCAGGCTAAGACAGAGAAAATGAAATTTATTACTGCTGACTCAAAGCTGAAACATTATATAGAAGATTGTATTTGCCCTATATAAATCAAAATGAATGTATTAATTTTGGGAACTCAGTTCCCAAAATTTGATTATCCAAAGTTAAAAAGATAGCTAAAACTTAGGTAAAAACACCAACAACCGAGGCACCGACCACTAAGGTTGATACTCCAACAACCGAAGCTCCAAAGGCAGATACACCAAAAGCACCGACAACAGGAGATAAGATTAATTTAGGTGTGATAGTTATGTTGATGATTGATTCCGCAATGGCAGGACTTTATCTTACACTTAGAAGACGCTTGATGAAGTAGATATACAGTAATGAAATCGGGAAGTCTTATAATGGGACTTCCCGATTTTTTTAAATGTTATCCTGTATTAAATTGAGTCGGGAGACGACGAGATATTTTATTGTTTTATTATGTTTTGAATTATGGTACAATATCTATGTCGGCAGTGTAAGTGCAAAGAGGTTATTATGGATTACGAATTATTATTGAAAAAAGCAGAAGAGATTGCGACAGCAGCACATAAAGGACAGTATGACAGGTGTGGTGTCGAGTACATAAACCATCCGAGAACTGTGGCTTCGTATGTTGATGAGCCGAAGCTTAAGATTATAGCATGGCTTCATGATACTATCGAGGATACTGACATAACCGAAGCGGACTTAAGACCTGTATTCGGTGACGAGATAACAGATGCAGTTGTCACACTTACTAAAGCTGATGATGAAGATTATTTTGATTATATCGAAAAGGTTAGGAAAAACCCTCTTGCAATAAAGGTTAAGCTCGCTGATTTAACCCATAATATGAAGCCTGACAGAATTAAGGACCCTACGGACAGAGATTACCGAAGGCTTGAAAAATACAAAAAAGCCTATGCCATACTTGAAAAGGAACAAATTGATAATTAGATTTAAGCCTGTATTTATACAGGCTTGTTTGTTAATTAAGTTAATTAGTTTGAAAGGAAGAAAAATAAATGCAGATAGACAGAACAGTTTATATAGCACCGGGGGCTAAGATTATCGGAAATGTCACTATAGGTAAAAACTGTGGCATATGGTACAATGCGGTAATCCGTGGTGACAGTGATACGATTGAGATAGGTAACGATACTAATATACAGGATTTGGCGGTTCTGCATGTTGACAGAGGGCATAAGCTTAAATTAGGAAGTGGAGTGACCGTCGGACATGGAGCGATAGTTCACGGCTGTATAGTCGGAGACAATGTATTAATAGGCATGGGTGCAATAGTGTTAAATGATGCGGTTATCGGAGATAATTGCATAATAGGTGCGGGAGCTTTGGTGACACAGAGGATGCAGATACCGGAGGGCTCTATGGTCTATGGCAATCCTGCCAAGATTATCAGAAAGCTCACTGGTGAGGAGATAGAGAATATCAGGGAGAACGCAGCCGTGTATGTGGAACATGTGTGCATTGCAAAGCGTGATATGGAAAATACTGAATAATAATTATGATTATTGCTAATTGCTATATAATGATATAATTTTTATATTTGCTGATATTGTATTTTTTCTAATGAAATGCTATAATAATTTTTGTTGTAAGCTTCTGTGGCTCAGTTGGTAGAGCGTCGCATTCGTAATGCGTAGGTCGTGGGTTCGAGTCCCATCAGAAGCTTTTTCTTTTATTAAAGAATAAAAAGGGGGAAACGAACATGTATCAGATTAACAACTTATTTGACAATCAGAATATGCCTTGTATCAACCAGCTTGGACAGTACAGGGTGTATGAGCACCAGCAGGACTTGTCAGTTACACCGGGAACTGCTGCTACGGAGTATTTTGCGTCTAAGATGAATGTACGCAAAAGACAGGTGCTTATTGAGCTTAATAACACCGGCACTAAGGTGCAGGCGGGTGCTATGCAGTGGATGATAGGAAATGTATCAATGACCTCAGGTGTCAAAGCCGGTAATTTCTTAGGTAAGATGGTTGGCGCTGCAGTAACCGGCGAGACAGTTGCAAAGCCTGAATATGTAGGTCAGGGTTATGTAATGCTTGAACCTACATACAAGCATATAATTATGGTAGATGTGGCGCAGTGGGGATCAATCGTGCTTCAAGACGGTCTTTTCCTTGCGTGCGACAATACATTACAGGATAAGGTTGTGGCAAGAAGTAATTTATCCTCAGCAGCACTTGGCGGTGAGGGATTATTTAACCTAAGCCTTATGGGACAGGGTATAGCAGTATTGGAAAGCCCTGTACCACAGCAGGAGCTTATATCCTTTAATCTTCAGGATGACGAGGTTAAGATTGACGGAAATATGGCTATCGCATGGTCAGGCTCATTGCAGTTTACCGTAGAAAAATCCAGCAAGTCATTAATCGGCTCCGCGGTATCAGGAGAAGGACTTGTAAATGTTTACAGAGGAACCGGAACTGTGCTTATGGCTCCTACAGAAAAATAAGTTTAGATATAAATTGATTTTTGTTAAAGGAAAGTTATATGAGCAGCAAAGACGAACGCTATGACAAATTAGATAATACGGCCAATCTTTTCCCGATGATTGTCAGTGAAAGTATGAGTAATGTGTATAGGATTTCCGTGACTTTAAAATATGACATCATACCTGACATACTTCAGGGAGCACTTGATAAGGTTCTGCCTTATTTCGATGTGTTTAATTCCAAGATGACGGAGGGAATGTTCTGGTATTATTTTGAAACGAATAATAACAGTGCTCCCCGTGTTGAGGCAGAGGACACATACCCATGCCGTTATATCAATGCGCATATGAACAAGGATTATCAGTTCCGCGTGTCGTATTATAAGAACCGTATTAATCTTGAGGTCTTTCATGCTGTGACGGATGGCAACGGAGCTCTGGCTTTCCTTAAGGAGATAACCTATCAGTATTTAAGAGACAGGTATCCGGAGCTTAAGGAGACGAATAAGGATATCCTTCATTCGGATACCTCTCTTGACAAAGAAGACAGTTATCTTAAAAATTATAAGAAGAGCAAGAAGAAAAAATATAAAAAAGAAAAAGCGTTTATCATAGAGGGTGAGAAGCTCACACCGCCTGAATTAGGTATTATACACGGATATATCGGGATAGACGGGATAAAGAATGCAGCCAAGCGATACGGTGTTACGATTAATCAGTATCTTCTTGGCAGTTTTGCGTGGGCGGTATATAAAGAATGTATGAAATCACAGGCAGGCAAAAAACCATTCTCCGCCTGTGTGCCGGTCAACCTAAGACCTTATTTTGATTCAAATACTTTGAAGAATTTTTTTGCCATCGTATCGGCAACATTTTATCCGAAGAAGGATAATTACACCTTTGAGGAGGTTTTAAAGGAGGTTGCGGATGGCTTGAAGAAGCAGGTTACAAAGGAAAATCTTGAGGATATATTGTCTTATAATGTTTCCAACGAAGAAAATAAAATGTTGCGTGCCGTACCGCTTTTTTTGAAAAATATAGTTATGAAGCGTGTATATCTTGCATCGGCTAAGGCTAACACTACTACTGTGACGAATATGGGACTAATAACTGTAAGCCCTGATTATGAAAAATATATAAATCACTTTTCGGCTGTGCTATCCACCTCTCCTGGACAGAATGTGAAGGGGGCGATATGTTCTTATAAGGATACCCTTGTATTTACATTCAGCTCCTGTATCAGAGAAACTCATGTACAGAAGGCTTTTTTTAGACGCATGGTTGAGGACGGCATAGATGTAACTATAGAAAGTAATGGTGCTTATTATGAATAGATGTAGAAAATGTAATGTGAATATATTGGATGATTCGATTGTCTGTCCACTGTGCAAATCCGTGCTTGAGCTGTCGGATGATATGGATAATGACAAAACGGGGAATCTCGGTATATATCAATCCAAGTCGATAAGCTATCCTGATGTTATAAAGAAGCGTAAGGTTATCCGATTTGTTATCCGATTAAGCATATTTCTGTCAATACTTATAGAAGCGCTTTTAATACTTATAAATGTGCTTGGAAAAAATGACAAAGCATGGTCGCTGGTTACGGGTGCGATATTCGTATATATATGCTTTACGATTATATACTCGTTTCAAAGAAATGTAAGCCATAGGGCTAAGCTTGCCCTTCAGATGCTTGCTGCCATACCGCTTATACTGATTATAGATTATACTTACGGAGCAAATGGATGGTCGATAAACTATGGTATACCAATTATTGTGCTTGTACTTGAAATGGTAGTGTTCATATTATCCATGGTTAATTTTAGAAACTGTCAGTTGTATCTTATGGTTTCGCTGCTTGGAATTATAGTAAGTCTGGTATGTGCTGTCATAGTCAGGATTGGAACTTTCAAATTCAAGCTGTTGTCAATTATAGCTGCCGCAGTTTCGATATTTGTATTTGCATTGATAGTATTTTTGGGAGATAAAAAGTCTACAAGCGAACTTGCGAAAAGGTTCAGGATATGATGAGCCAAAGCGAAAACCAAGCGACTGCGAAGCAGGCATTTGAGTTTTAGCGGCGAATTGACGAGCAAGCAGTCTGCGCAGCAGACAATAAAGTGTCGAAGACACGAGCTTGCGAGGTGGCGAGCCAAAGCGAAAACCAAGCTACAAGAAGGAGAAAGAAAATGGAACCAAGCAGACGTGCCAAGATGGTTATTACGGTTATATCAGAATTTAATAAAAACAGTTATCTACGCACACACTTAAGAGAAGAGAAAAGACCTGACAGCGATTTTGATAAAAATTTCAGATATCCTGAGCATTTGAAGAAGACTCGTATTGATACAGAGAATTTCCCTATGGAGCTTCTTGAATGGGTGGATAAGGAGACCTTTGATAATCCGTCGGACAAGATTATATTGCAGCTTCACGGAGGCGGTTATATAGGTGCGTTTAAAAATATATATCGTACTATGGCCGGGCTTTATGGTGAGGTAAGCAAGGGTGCGAGTGTACTTACACCTGATTACAGAGTTGGACCGGAGTATAAGCATCCGGCAGCACTTGCTGACGCAGTTGCTGCATACGACTGGATATTAGAGCAGGGATATACTGAGGATAGGATAATACTTGCCGGTGATTCCGCCGGCGGAGGACTTGCCATGGCGCTATGTCATTGTCTCAAAGATAATAATAGGAAGCTGCCACATGCAGTTGTTGCTATGTCACCATGGACAGACCTTCTGTCAACCGGAAGCTCTTACAAGGATAACTACAGTGTAGACCCGGTATTTGGAAATGAGACACAGAATTTGATATATGATAATCCGTATGTAGAAGGCATTGACAAGGGAGATAAATATATCTCTCCGTTATATGGAGATTTTACAGGATTTCCGCCTATGCTTATACAGGTGGGCTCAAATGAGATGCTTTTAAGCGACTCGACACTTGTCGCAGATAAGGCTAAGGAGGCAGGTGTGCAGGTTAAGCTTTCGATATACGACGGAATGTTCCATGTGTTCCAGATGGGGGCTAAGCTTATGCCGGAGTCCATGAATGCGTGGACAGAGGTTGGAAGATTCTTAAATACACTATGATGGATATGAATTAAGCATAAATTTCTTAATGCTCCGACATTATGTAAGGAGGATATATATGAGAACCGCACTTTTTCAAATGAATATAATATGGGAGGATAAGGCACAAAACTTAGATAAAGTAAGATTGTGCCTTGATTTATTACGAGATAAAGCTGTGAATCTGCTTCTGCTTCCTGAGATGTCACTTACAGGATTTTCGATGAATACTGATAACACTGCAGAATCAGATAACTATACAGTAGAGCAGATTAAGAAGCTTGCTTCAAGCTACGGCATATCTATAGGTGTCGGTTGGACAAAAAAGGGCGAGGACTCATTATGCGAAAATCACTACACCATTGTCCCTGGGGACGGGGGTGAAGGGCGAAATCCCAAGCAGACCATAGCAATAGCCCAAAAGGACGGAGATGTAGGGCGAAATGAGCTTATCGAATCAGACTATATTAAGATACACCCTTTCAGTTATGATAATGAGGATAAGTATTTTAGAGGTGGGGATAAGCTGTCTGTCTGTAAATTCTCAAATTTTTCCATAGGAACTGCTATCTGTTATGACTTAAGATTCGGCGAGATATTTACGAAGCTCTCTGAGCAGGCAGATATGATTATCGTGCCTGCTAACTGGCCGGCATCAAGGGTTATGCACTGGGATACACTGCTTAGAGCAAGAGCCATAGAAAACCAGTGCTATATAGCAGGGATAAACTGTGCGGGTATGATGAACGACAAGTACTACAGCGGACATTCCGTGATATTTAATCCTGCCGGAGAGATGCAAATGCCGACCATAATACTCGATATAAATAATAATATGATTGATGTGAATTCCTATAATGGGGAAGCAGAGGATGCCATATTAATTTATGATATATTAAATGATGTGCAGGAACTAAGAACTGCATTTCCTTTAAGAAACGACAGAAGACCGGATCTGTACAATATGTTATAGTCTGGGGTTCTTTGATTCCTTTTTCTTAAAATTAAAACTTAAAACTTTCTTAAAACATTACCGACTTTTTTCTTAAATGAATATCTGACATAATGTGACATATAGAGGAGGGGTAAAATGTACAGCATATTAGTATGTGATGATGAAAAAGATATAGTTGAGGCGCTTACCATATATCTTGAGAGTGAAGGATATAATATTTACAAGGCATATAATGGTGTTCAGGCTGTTGAGATGGTAGAGAACAATGATATACAGCTTGTGCTTCTTGACATTATGATGCCTGAAATGGACGGAATTACTGCCATGAATATGATTAGAAAGAAAAGCAATCTTCCTATCATACTCCTTACGGCTAAGGGCGAGGATACTGATAAGGTCTTAGGCTTAAGCGTGGGAGCTGATGATTATATAACGAAGCCGTTTAATCCTGTGGAGGTTATCGCAAGAGTTAAGGCGCAGCTAAGAAGATATATCACGCTTGGCAGCAGTGCTATAAATGACAAGAAGGACAAGCTGATTATAAGAGGCATAGAGCTTGATGACAAGGCGAAGAGCGTGACCTCTGACGGTAATCCGATAGCGCTCACACCGATAGAATACAAGATATTGAAGCTTCTTATGGAGAATCCGGGAGTGGTTTATTCGCCGAAGCAGATATACAGAGAGGTATGGCAGGATGCACCGCTTGGAGCGGAAGGAACGGTTGCGGTACATATCAGACATTTGAGGGAGAAAATCGAGATTAATCCTTCTGAACCAAGATATTTAAAAGTAGTGTGGGGACAGGGATATAAGTTTGAATAAAGGAAGTGTAATAATGGACAAATTAAGGAAAAGTACATTATTTAAGATTGTAATTGTAATAGTCTTTATGGTATCGCTTTTAGCTACTATGATAAGCGGTATTGTCTCAGTGAGCCTTTATGTAGAACATGCCCTAACAAAGCGCGGCAAGGAGGGGCTTAAGAATGAGATTATAGAGTCTATCGCACCACAGTATAATGACTGGGTGCTTGATTACTATAAAAGATACATAAATGGGGAAGATACTTATTCTGACCATGATTTTTTCTCTGAGGAGAATATGAACTATTCCTTTATGGCACAGATTGTAAGTGAACCTCTGGTTTATCCGGTACTTACGAATTATGATACAGAGGATTATCAATACAGAAACTCCTACTTTGCACAGATAAATATTGATGAAGATTATGAATATTATGAACGCAGTTTGTCCAAACAGGATATCATTAAGTCTACTGCATATATGCTGCTTGATTTTGAAGATTTGAAGAATCTTGGGCTTTTTGATACAGATTATCTTGGAAGTGGTATATGGTATGAATCAGATTATGCTGATGTTTTTTTAATAAATGCTAATATTGTCAACATACTACGATATAATTTTATTAGCGAGTATGGTTATGATTATTTTACAAATAGGGATGTGCCGCAGATAGATTATGTGGACGAGGAATATTTGTATGATGATGAGATGTTGGCTGAGACAGAAAATGAATCTTTTGACAGCGGAGAGGCTATGGACTATGACATAACTGTGTCTGAGATTGACTGGGATGATGTAACCACTGCATATGATTACAGCTATGCATATGATGAAAACCGGGTACATTATGGAGACGGATATGAATATATATACCATGATTATACTGAATTTTATGATATAGTAAAACAGCGTGAGATGATGGACGAGCTAGAATTTTACAGTTTTGATAATGGCATATTTGACAGCTATGATATATATGTAATAACTGACGGAACATATTATTACATTTTACAGAACATTGATGAGGTAGCTTCATATATCAGACAGATGGAGCGTGTCTATGCTGATTATAATATAGAGAATTATCTTGGGTATGTTGATGAAATTAACACAGTATATATTGATACCTATGTCTACAGGACAGCTACAGTTGAGATAGACTGGTGTGTAAAATCTGAGCTTACGGCTTATGATGCATTTTATAATTCGCTTATGTTAAGATATATAGATTTACTTTCTTCGGCAGCGATACCGGTATTTGCTATTTCGGTAATACTGCTTCTGGTATCGGGAGGTTTTCTTATCGCCGTTGCAGGCTATAAGAAGAATAAGGAAGAGGTTTCTCTTGGACTCTTTGACAGGATTCCTTATGATATTATATGGGTTGTCTTTGGATTTCTTGTATTAATTATGCTTTACTGGTTTGATGGACAATGGGTATATTATGGTAGCATTGAATCTGTTGTTTTGGGTGCGATTATAATATCCATAGTTGCATTTTTTACATACATATTCTATTCAACGGTTGTAAGACTGAAATGTGAAGGCTTTGCATTTCTTAAAAAAATGGTCATATGCAGGTTGTTAAGCTTTGTTGGAAGGCTCCTTAAGAAGCTTTTTGTAAAGCTTGGCGGTGTCATAAAATACCTGTGGCAGCATATACACCTCTATGCCAAATACATACTATGTATAGGAGCAGTGGCATTTGTAGAGCTCCTACTGGCAACAAACGAAAGTGCGCCTAATACAGCTATGTTTATTGTGCTTGAAAAGATAGTAGTTGCATTTATTCTGGCATATTCGGTTATAAGCATAAGGAAGCTAAAGGAATACACCAAGCTTTTGGCAGACGGCGACGTGGGCGGAGAACTGGACACCACTCATATGTATGGAGCATTTAAGGGCTATGCAGAGGATTTGTCGAATATAAGTGACGGAATCGAAAGCGCAGTTAATAAACAGATGAAGTCTGAGATGATGAAGACTGAGCTTATAACAAATGTCTCGCACGATATAAAAACTCCTCTTACCTCCATAATTAATTATGTTGATTTGCTCAACAAGGAAGAGATAGATAACGATAAAGCTAAGGAATATATAGAGGTTTTAAACCGACAGTCACAGAGACTTAAGAAGCTTATCGTGGATTTGATAGATGCATCGAAGGCGTCAACCGGTAATATTGAGGTTAATACGGAGAGGATAGACTTAGATGTTATTCTTACTCAGATTAATGGTGAATATGAGGAGCAGTTTGCCGCTAAGAGCTTGAAGCTTAAGGTTAATAACCATGTTGAGGACACTCATATAATGGCTGACGGCAGACATCTTTACAGAGTCTTCGACAATATGTTTGTCAATATTAAGAAATATGCTCAGGATAATACAAGAGTGTACATCAACATAGAAAATGACGATACAGGAAAATTCCTGATTGTTATGATTAAGAATATCTCCTCACAGGAGCTTAACATCACGGGAGAAGAGCTGATGGAACGATTTACAAGGGGCGACCGTTCAAGGAATACCGAAGGAAGCGGACTTGGACTTTCCATAGCAAAAAGCCTTATGGAACTTCAGGGAGGCGATATAAAGATAACCGTAGACGGAGATTTATTCAAAGTCGAGCTTCATATACCAAGAGCATAAATTATCCCTAATACATACTGCCACATCAAGATGCCCAAAGGCATTAAGGTGTGGCAGTTATTTTGTGGAAAAATATCTACTGTTATGCTATACTTAAATTTAGTTTTGTTTTACGGAGGGAGAAATAATGGGACTTATTGTTAGGGATTTATCTAAGAAATACGGAGATAAGACGGTTGTTGACCATATAAGCTTTGAGATGGATAAACCGGGAGTGTACGCACTTCTTGGTACTAATGGAGCAGGCAAGACAACCACTATTCGTATGATACTGGATATGCTTGATAAGAATACGGGAGAGGTGTTGTGGAATGACCGACCGCTTAGCTTTGAGACTTGTAATATAGGTTATCTTGCTGAGGAAAGAGGTCTGTATCTCAAGTATCCTCTTATGGATCAGATTAAATATTTTGGCAGATTGCGTGATGTACCGGAGGATGAATTAGATGAGAAGATACGCTATTGGTCTGACAGACTTAAGCTTGATGAGTACCTGTATCCGACAGCGAGTGAGGACAAGAAAGGCAGAAAGAAAAAGGTTAAGCCTAAGAGCCCTGATCAGCTCTCGAAGGGTAATCAGCAGAAGATACAGTTCCTTATTGCCATGCTGTCTGACCCGGAACTTATAGTGCTTGACGAACCATTTTCCGGACTTGATCCGGTTAATACTGACATATTGAAGAATGTTGTTCGTGAGCAGATAGAGGCAGGCAAATTTATTATTATGTCGAGTCATCAGATGGCAGTGGTTGAAGAATTCTGTACTGATATAACGATATTATCCAAGGCTAAGGCTGTAGTTAAGGGTAACCTGAATGAGATTAAGAAGGGCTATGGCAGAGTAAACCTTAACCTTAAGTGTGAACAGGACTGTCGCAGTATCATAGACAAGATGGGCATTACCGTGCTTACTGACAAGGAGTGTGAGTACAGCCTTAAGGTTACGGGAGACGCACAGGCGAATGAGCTTTTGGCGAAGCTTGTTGAGAATAAAATAAATGTGATAAAATTCGACTTATCAGAGCTTTCCTTACATGAGATATTTGTCAAGGAGGTAGGCGCTGATGAATAAGGATAGTATATACAGTATGAAGGGGATGAATAAGGTATATAAATTCACCTTACAGGAGACCTTCAAGAGCAAGACATACAGGACTAATTTTATTGTATTCGTGCTGCTCATAGCATTTATGGGACCTATAACATATCTCTCCGGGAACATAGGTGTAAGTGCAGTTCAGGGGAATGATGTAGTATATTCCGGTGAGACAGAGGTAAGTAATATTTATATATTCAACAAAACCGATATTGATTTTAATGAGGAGATAATGGAATTATCCAAGACCTCATATAAGGATGTCCCGGTTGAATTTGTAGATGGTATCACCTCACTTAATGAGACTGAGGTGTTTGTCGATATAACCTTTTCTATGGAGGAAGGCTATATTATTAATGGTGTTATCTCCGATAATTCTAAGATATCTGCAAATGAGATAGACGGAATATCAGAATATATATCAGATAAATTCGTACAGGCAAGAAGGATTGATGCGGATATTTCGGATGAAGATATTGCCGTGTTAAATAAGACTATGTACATGGGTACGGTATATACAGAGGGGGATTACAGGATTATTTCAAGTGGCTCATATACTTCAGGAGATGTCGAGGGATATATGGCAATCTATGCGGTTATGATTTTATTCATTGTATCAATCAGTACCGGTGCTATAGTTAATTCGGTTATAGAAGAAAAGTCGTCGAAGCTTGTTGAGAATCTGCTTGTAAGTGTAAGACCACTGGCACTTGTGATGGGTAAGATATTTGCCATGATGACCTATGTATTGTCTATGCTTGTAACGGGAATAGTTTTGGCGATATTTACGGATAAGCTTGTAAAATCCATAGTTCCTCCAAAGTCTGAGGCAGTGACTTCGCTGCTTAACTTTGGTCGGATATTTGATTTAGGTGCAGGGAAAATAATCATATTGCTTATAACCTTGATAATAGCATATCTTATGTATGCTATTATATCAGGTATAATGGGTAGTGCGTGCACGAGGCTTGAGGATGCAGGGCAGGCGCTTGGCGTGGTAATGATATTTGCCTTTGTAGGATATTTTATAGCATTTATTGTGCCTACTGTCGAGAAGCAGAGTGTTGGCATAATTCTTTCGCTGGTACCTTTTATATCGTCTTATGTTGCGCCGATTTACTTCGTATGTGGAAGGATAAGCGCTGTGGTATTCGGCATATCGCTTATAATTCAGATAGGATTTTTATATCTTTTGTTCATATTGTGCGCAAAGGTTTACAGGAAGCTTATAGTCAATGACAGTAAGACACTTAAGCTTAAGGAGATATTGAAGCTGGCAAAGGAGGGAAACTGATATGTTTAGGAATTTTTCTAAGGTCGTACGATTTACATTTCATAATCAGACAAGTAAGGCTTATAAGATATTTACCATAATTGTTTCACTTCTTCTATTGATAGTCCCATCGGTAATTATGCTTATTTCATGTGCGGCAAAATCAGATGATGAGGACAAAGCTATAGATGCCTGTGGTGCAAAGACTATATATTATGTAAATGAAGTCTCGGATAATGAGATAGCTATGGAACAACTCAATCTTTTGCATGAGGAGAATTATGATGATATCAGATATGTTAGTGCAAAGTCCGCAGAAGATGCATGTGAAGATTCAGGAGAGGATAGCCTGGTATTGCTTTTTGAAGAGAACACATCAAGTGTTAATGTCAGTATAATTATCCCTGAGAAATCCAATATAGATAATGAAGATGCGAAGAATTATTTTGAATTCGTGGATAAGTACGAGCAGTATTTTCTGATACTTGTCTCCGGAATTGATTTTTATTCATTAAATAAGCTGAGCCTTCCGAATGAATATGAAACCTACGACGAGACAGGTTATATGGACGGTTATTCTTTAAGCTCACAGGTTGAGAAAAACGATGAGAAGGCAACGGATGAAGTTCTTGAGATATTCAGATTTGCCATGCCCTATATAAGCCTGATGCTGCTTTATTTTATGATTCTTATGTACGGGAATACCATTACCATGAACATGATTATGGAGAAGGAATCAAAGCTTATGGATACCATGCTTATTACACTTAAGCCTGAGTCGCTTATTTTCGGTAAGCTGTTAGGCTGTATCTTAGCAGGACTTTTACAGCTTATGTCCTGGGTATTATCTATAAGCTTGGGAATGTTCATAGGTACTAAAATTACAAAACAGCTTTTCCCTGACAGTCATCTTGGAATTGTGTTATTCTTTGATGCGATGAAGGAGCTTAATATATTCAGACCGGTAAATGTTATACTTGCAGTATTATTTATAATATTCGGATTTGTGATGTATTCCTCTATAGCTGCCATAGCTGGAGCTTTATCTAACAGCAAGGAGGATGCCGGTAATAAGACTACGATATTTGTACTTCCGCTTATTATAAGCTTCTTTGCATTATTTGGTTTAGGCGGCTTAGAGGGCAGGGCTCCTGCTGTGTTAAAATTCATACCGTTCACAGCAGCACTTATAATGCCGGCGGATTTAAGCTTAGGACAGGCAGGTCTTGCAGAAGGCATTATATCATTTATTATAATGATAATATTTACGCTGGTATTTGTAACGATAGCAGGTCGTATATACAAGATGACATCACTTTTTAAGGGTAACAGGATAAACTCCAAGGATGTGCTTGGTAATTTGCTTGGCAAGGGATAAGTTTTTAACTTTTAATGTTTGACACTGCGGTTTTTTAGGAATATAATTATCCACGGATTAATTACATATTTTACAAGGAAAGGAGTCTTTGGTTTTGAGTAAAAAGAAAAGGACGACTGCCATCATATTACTCATCGTCATTGAGCTTGTGCTTGCTGCCGGTATAGCATTTACGAATGGAGCGGTAGAGAAGCATGAGACTATCAAGGAAATGATGAGAGATGCGGTACTCCACGAAGAAAACAGGATAAGCCTGTTTGGACTTTCGGTTAATCCGTCGCTCATAGCAGGATTTACGGTGACGGCGATTATACTTTTGTTTGCCTTGATTGTAAGAATCTTCGTTATTCCGAGATTCAAGAATGTGCCGGGGAAATTCCAGCTCTTACTTGAGACATGGGTTGGATTTTTCGATAATCTGGCAAAGACAAATAGTCCACACAGCAATGGATTTTTAGGTGCATATGTATTTGCAACAGGAACTTATGTATTCGTAGGTACACTGTTCGAGCTGTTCGGATTTCAGGCGATAACTACGGAGGGACACTCGATATCACTTCCTGCACCGCTTGCAGATATAAATGGTGCGATTATGATGGGATGCTTATCATATCTTGTCATACTTTCAGGCGGTATTATGAATAATAAGCTAAGAGGTGTGGGACTTACGCTTAAGGAGTTTTCGCTTCCTCTTTCTATGAGCTTCCGTCTATTTGGAGCTTTGCTCTCAGGTATGTTGGTTACGGAGCTTATATATTTCACTCTGGGACTTTCGATATTGCTTCCGGTAGTTGTAGGAGTGTTGTTCACATTGCTTCATGCGCTTATACAGGCATATGTGCTGACGCTTTTAACAACCATATTCTACGGAGAGGTTTCGGAGCCGCCTAAGCCTAAGGAGAAGAAGGAAAAGAAGGTTAAGCAGGATATTCAGTCCGGTGAGGTACAGGAAGCCTGATTATCTAATTAAAATATTTTAATAAATCAAATCTAATCGGAGGATAAGAAAATGAATATAAGAATATCAAAGAAGGTACCTGTAATTTTAGCAGTTGTTATCGTAATGCTGACAGTTTTAGTATTTGCAGCACCGAAGATTACACAGGCTAAGTCTGATGATACAAAGGCAGTATCAGTAGAGCAGACTGTATTAACAGACGAAGCAGATGCTGCTAATATCAAGGTTGCTTTAAATGAGACAGAGACAGCAGGGGAAATTGAAGTCGCTGATGTGGATGATGCTGTAGGTTCAAAAGCAATGGCTGCAGCTATAGCTATAGGTCTTGCTGCACTCGGTGGTGCGATAGGTATGGGACTTGCAATCTCCAAATCAGCTGAGGGTGTATCACGTCAGCCTGAGGCAAGCGGCAAGATTCAGGGACTTATGATGCTTGGTCTTGTATTTATAGAGACAGTTGTTATTTATGCATTGGTTGTAGCGATACTTATAGTATTTGTAATGTAGTAAAGGAAGGTGCGTAATATGATACTTACAGGATTACCACTTAATATAGACTTCCAGCAGATATTACTCCATCTTGCTAACTTTGCGATACTTTTCTTCGGATTATATATCCTGTTATATAAGCCGGTTAAGGACTTTATGGATAAGAGAGAGGCTCATTACAAGAGTCTTGATGATGAGGCAAATGAGAAGCTTGCCAACGCTAAGGCAAGTGAGGAGGAGTATCAGAATAAGCTTAAGGCTGTGGATGATGAGATAGCTGACAAGAAGAAGGCTGTGGCAGCAGAGCTTGATACACTTCGTGCCGATAAGGAAAAGGAAGCTAAGGAAAAGGCAGACAAGATAGTAGATGATGCCAAGAAGGAAGCAGAGAGTGTTCGTGCTAATATTATCAACAGCGCCAGCAAGGATATAACTGATATGGTAAGTCAGGCTGCTGAGAAGATATTTATGAGTGATGATATTGAAAAGGCATATGATGTGTTCTTAGAGGATGCCGAAAGGAGTGTAAAGGATGGACAATAATACTCCTGAAAAATCTATCGCTTATCTCTATGCCAAGGCTGCACCGTCAGATGAACAGAAGGTAAGATTTGAGAGCTTTCTTAAGAATAAATATGATAAGGATATAGAGCTTGAATGGGTGGCGGATAATGATATACGCGGCTTCAAGCTTGAATATGAGGGCGAGGTTTACAACTGGACGCCTGAGGGAAGACTCGGACAGTTCAAGGATTTATTGTCAGAGATTTCAGGCAGATATGCAAGTAAGTCACAGCCTGAGCAGATGATAACGCTTCTTAGGAAGTCGATAGATGATTTTACATTGGAGGCTGTACCGGAGGAGGAAGGTTTCGTCAAGACTGTCGGAGACGGTATAATAGTTGTGACCGGACTTGATGCGGTAAGATACGGTGAGATAGTTGTATTTGAATCAGGTGTCAAGGGAATGGTTCAGGATTTGCGACGCGGCGAAATCGGTGTAGTACTTTTTGGTGATGACGAGGATATAACTGACGGAAGCCGTGTCAGAAGGACTAAGAAGACGGCGGGTATAGCTGTAGGTGAAGGCTTCGTTGGAAGAGTGGTTGATGCGCTCGGCAATCCTATAGATAAGAAGGGTGATATTCCGACACAGGATTACCGTGCATTAGAGACGCCTGCACCAAGTATAATTGACAGACAGCCTGTTAATGAGCCGATGGATACAGGACTTCTTGCCATTGATTCCATGTTCCCTATAGGCAGAGGTCAGAGAGAACTCATAATTGGCGACAGACAGACGGGTAAGACGACGGTTGCACTTGATACAATACTGAATCAGAAAGGCAACGGTGTTATATGTATATATGTTGCGATAGGACAGAAGGCAAGCAGCGTGGCACAGCTTGTAGCAACTCTTAACAAGCATGACGCAATGAGTTATACCATAGTTGTAAATGCATCTGCTTCGGACTCCGCACCGCTTCAATATATTGCTCCATATGCGGGTACTGCGCTTGGAGAGTATTTTATGGAGCAGGGCAAGGATGTTCTTATCGTATATGATGATTTATCGAAACATGCCATAGCATACAGGGCTTTGAGCCTTCTGCTTGAGCGTTCACCGGGAAGAGAGGCATTTCCGGGAGATGTATTCTATCTTCATTCGAGACTGCTCGAGCGTTCGGCGCATCTTTCTGCCGAGAAGGGTGGCGGCTCGCTTACTGCGCTTCCTATAGTTGAGACACAGGCAGGAGATGTATCTGCGTATATTCCGACGAATATCATCTCCATAACAGACGGTCAGATATTCCTTGAGAGTGAGCTTTTCTTCTCAGGTCAAAGACCTGCTGTAAATGTCGGACTTTCAGTATCCCGTGTAGGTGGTGCTGCACAGACTAAGGCTATGAAGAAGGCGGCAGGAAGTATTAGACTTGACCTTGCACAGTATCGTGAGATGGAAGTATTTACACAGTTCTCAAGTGACCTTGATGATACGACCAAGAGACAGCTTGTATATGGTCAGGGACTTATGAGACTTTTGAGACAGCCGCAGAGTCATCCTATGAAGCTTCACGAGCAGGTTATTACATTAGTAGCTTCAACAGCTCATGTTATGCAGGATATACCTCTTGAGAGTATGCTTGATTTCAGAAGTGAATTGTTCGGATATTTCCATGAGAATCAGATGAGTCTTTGTAATAGGATTGATGATACGGGACTTTTGTCAGATGATGACAAGCAGACTATAATTGATGAGGCGGCAAAATACAAAGATGAGTATATAAGTAAGCTTGACAGCGGGGATGGTGAGTAGGATTGCCAAGTACGAAGGTGATTAAGAACAGAATCACAAGTGTTAAAAATACAAAGAAAATCACGAATGCCATGTATCTTATAGCTTCTACGAAGATGAGGAAGGTGAAGACAGAGCTTGACCTTGCAAGACCTTACTTCGATATAGAGGAGCGCGAGATAAAGAGGATATTTGAGACTAAATCAAATGTAGACAGTATGTACTTTTATCCCGAGACAGGCAGAAAGCCTGCGGAGAATTATGCATATCTCGTGGTTACTGCTGATAAAGGATTAGCGGGAGCTTATAATCATAATATTATAGAGGCTGCCGAAGAAGAGATGAGACGGCATAAGAATATTAAGCTTTATGTGGTTGGCGAATATGGCAGACAGCATTTTCATAAGCATAAGATTCCGATAGAAAAGACATTTCTTTATACGGCTCAGAATCCAACCTTTAGGAGAGCAAGAGAGATTGCAACCATTCTTCTGATGGAGTACAGACTTGGCAATGTGGATGAGATAAGAGTTATATACAGCAACCTAAAGAGTGGAGCTGATTCTGAGGTTGTTGTGCAGAAGCTGCTTCCGTTTGACAGGGCAGATTTTGGTGGTAAACCAAAAGCTGAAAGCCGATTCAATCACGACCCGGATGATAAGGGTGAAGATTATGAATTCTATCCGTCGGCGACGAGTGTATTGGATAATATTGTTCCAAGCTATGTAGCGGGATTTTTATACGGAGCATTGGTAGACAGCTTTTGCAGTGAGCAAAATGCGAGGATGGCTGCCATGAGTGCCGCAAATGATAATGCGGAGGAGTTACTTGGTGAGCTGTCCATAGAATATAACAGAGTGCGTCAGGCAGCGATAACTCAGGAGATAACTGAGGTTGCAGCCGGTGCAAAGGCGCAGAAGAAAAAGAGATTAAGGGAGGCGGCAAAAAATGAATAAGGGTAAGATTGTTCAGGTCTCAGGACCGGTTATAGATGTCCGCTTTGATAATGGTAATCCGCCGAAGTTAAGAGAGGCACTTACCGTAGAGGTAGATGGTGAGAAGAAGACTATGGAGGTAGCCCAGCTTCTCGGCGATAATGAAGTAAGATGTATAATTCTCTCACAGAGTGAGGGACTTGCAAGAGATATGGAGGTTACTGCTACAGGTGCAGGTATTACGGTGCCTGTCGGACAACCTACCATAGGTCGTATGTTCAATGTACTTGGTGAGCCGATAGATGGTGGCGAGGTTATTCCTGAGACTGCTGAAAGATGGAATATCCATAGAAAAGCGCCTGATTTTGCAGACCAGAGTACGAGTGTTGAGATACTTGAGACAGGTATTAAGGTTGTTGATTTGCTTGAGCCTTATGCTAAGGGCGGTAAGATAGGTCTTTTCGGTGGTGCCGGTGTAGGTAAGACCGTGCTTATACAGGAACTTATCCACAATGTCGCTATGGAGCATGGTGGTTATTCGATATTTACAGGTGTCGGAGAGCGTAGCCGTGAGGGTAATGACCTTTGGAGTGAGATGAAGGAAAGCGGAACTATCGATAAGACTGCTATGGTATTTGGACAGATGAATGAGTCGCCTGGCGTAAGAATGAGAGTGGCATTATCAGGTCTTACTATGGCAGAGTATTTCCGTGATGTCGAGAATAAGGATGTATTGCTTTTCATAGATAATATATTCAGATTTGTACAGGCAGGTTCGGAGGTTTCGACACTTCTTGGACGTATGCCTTCAGCAGTTGGTTATCAGCCTACTCTTGCACAGGAGATGGGCGAGCTTCAGGAGAGAATTACTTCGACAGGTAGTGGCTCCGTAACATCAGTTCAGGCTGTATATGTGCCTGCGGATGACTTAACTGACCCTGCACCTGCTACGACATTTTCTCACCTTGATGCTACGACGGTTCTCAGCAGAAAGATTGCTGAGCAGGGTATTTATCCTGCGGTTGACCCGCTTGAGTCAACCTCACGTATTCTTGAGGCTGATATAGTAGGTGAGGAGCATTACCGTGTTGCGCGTACCGTGCAGGAGTATTTGCAGAAGTATAATGAACTTCAGGATATCATTGCCATACTTGGTATGGATGAATTATCGGATGCAGACAAACAGGTTGTTAATCGTGCAAGAAAGATTATCCGTTTCTTATCTCAGCCTATGTATGTGGCAGAGAAGTTTACCGGTAATCCGGGTGTGTTCGTACCGCTTTCAGAGACTATAAGAGGTTTTGGTGAGATTTTAAGCGGTAAGTATGATGATTTGCCGGAGGCGGCATTCTATAATGTCGGCACAATAGATGATGCTGTTGCCAAAGCAGATAAGATACGAGGTGAGGCTTAGTGGAGCATACTTTTAAAGCACGTATATATGAGGCGGACAGTCCTTTCTTCGAAGGAGAGCTAAAAGGGATTGTCGTTCCTACCATAGATGGTGAATATGGTGTCTTAGCTCACCACAGGAATGTAGTAGTGGCAATTGTGCCGGGTACTCTGCATTATACTCTGCCTGACGATACGGTAGAATATGCTGTAGTGTCTGAGGGTATAATGCGTATTGAGAATAATGATGTTCTTCTTTTGGTTAATACAGCCGAGCGACCTGATGAGGTTGAGGCTAATCGTGCCAAAGAGAAGGAAGAGGAACTTATCGAGGCAAGGCTCCAGAAGAAGAGTGTAGAGGAGTATCTTGAGGCAGAGCTTATGCTGCAGAGGGCGGCAGCGGGACTGCGAGACAAAGGACACAAATTAGATTAAAATTATATCAGGGTTGGTTTATAGACTGATGGTCTTGGAATGTAGATGGCGCCACAGTTAGCTCTTGGACCAATATATTATAGAGTATGCCTTTGTCATAGGGCTTCGGTGTTATAAGGGTTTGCCAAGAACCCGTTCTCACTCGGATAAAAGCGTAGGGGATACTAAAATCAAAAGAAGTGGAATATATAATTACTATTCGTAAAATATATTCCACTTCTTTTTCTTTAATTACCCACGCTTTTATACGGTTCTTTTGCAAACCCATAACCCCTATGCCGCTATTGACAAATGGCATACAAATATACTTTGGTGAAGTGTCCAAGAGCTAACTGTTGCACCGCCCACATTCCAAGACCATCCTCTATCTCGCCAACGGCTCGATAGAGATATGGATTCATTTATAAATGTGAGCCGTTATATATTTTTGTATTTGCTTAGGTTGAATAATTTTATTTAAGGTTGTAGTTTGTGTTGATTTATGTATGCGATGTGATATAATGGCAAGAAATTTTATTTGATATGAGATTGGGAGGTTTATATAGTGAAGGTTATAATTTTTGATTTTGATTATACATTGGGTGATTCTACAAAGGGGATTGTGCTTAGTGTTAATTATGCGTTAGAGAGGTTAGGATATGGGGCTAAAGAGGATGAAGATATTAAGAGGACAATAGGATTATCACTTAAAGATACTTTTTTCGCATTAACTGATAAAAATGATTTAAAGGAAGCTGAGTTATTTGCGAATTATTTTAAGGACAAGGCTGATGATGTTATGGTTGAAAATACTGTATTATATGAAAATGTGAAGGAAACCTTGCTGAAGTTAAAAGATAATGGTTACAAGATAGGTATTGTAACTACGAAATTTCATTATCGTATTGAACAGATATTATTTAAATATGATGCGGATAAATTAGTAGATGTTATTGTGGGAGCAGAGGATGTAAAGGTTGAAAAGCCTAATCCCGAAGGATTGCTATGGGCTATTGACTATTTTGGAGTAGACAAATCAGAGGTTTTATATGTAGGTGATAGCATTGTTGATGCTAAAACCGCCGAAAATGCAGATGTGAATTTTGTGGCTGTACTTACAGGAACGACTACAAGAGATGAATTTGCAGGTTATAATAATGTATGTGTGTGCAAGAATATACTCAATGTTTATAAATATGCTTTAAAAATTTAATTTTGTTATTAGAATTAATGATGAGGATGGAATAGCTGATTATTTAGAATAATTGCTGAATTTAGTTAAAGATATAATAGCTTGCAAATGTATTGCATTTAGATTGCACATATTAAGACTATATGCTATAATAATATAAACAAATGATAAAATTAGTTAAGATATTTGATATTTTGTGAGGAGGTGATGTGATGGCTAAGACTTCAAATGTATTTGCTCGTGTAGAACCCGATATTAAAGAACAGGCAGAGGTTGTGCTAAATCAGCTTGGAATTCCAATGTCAAATGCAGTGAGTATGTTTCTTAGACAGGTTGTGTTGCAGCGTGGAATTCCATTTGAGATAAAGCTTCCTGATAGAGTGCCTGTATCATATGGAGCTTTGACAAAAGAGCAATTAGATGCTGAACTTATGAAAGGAGTAGCAGATATAGAAGCTGAAAGAACATATTCTGCGGATGAGGTAGAGAAAGAAATGATGAGGGATTATGGTATATGATTTTTAGAATTGAATACTCAGAATCGGCAAGACAGGATTTACGTGATATATATGAATATATGACAATTAACCTTCTTGCTTCATATATCGCTGCCGAACAAGTAAGACGAATTATGGAGAATATTCGTTCATTGGAACAGATGCCTAATAGGAATCCACTTTATCATAGTGAGCCTTGGAGAAGCAAAGGATATAGATTTATGTTAGTTAATAAATATATGGTATTTTATTATACTGATAATAAATTAAAGATTGTTTATATTGTGAGAATTTTGTATGGTGGCAGAGATATTAGCAAGTGTTTAACTAAAGATTAAGTACAAATAAATAATAATTAACAGGCGTGTATCAATATGTTGCACGCCTGTTCTTGATTTGCAATAATTTTTATTCCACCGTAAATTTATTTATGATCTCTCCGAGCTCATTTACGATTTCGGCGTTGACCTCGCTGTTTGCAGCGACATTTTTAAGCTTGGTGTTGATTGTCTGGGCATTCTCGCTTACAGTTGAGATGCTGGATGTTGATTCGTCAACTACCTCCTGTATAAGATTTAAGTGTTCCTCTATCTGTGTTATGCTTGAGCTTAATTCCTTAGCCAATGAGTTGAAGTTTGTCATGCGCTCCATAAAGTATCTGGAGTCCTTTGAGTAGGACTCGCCGACCTCTGCCATAACTTCGTAATCATGGTTTACATTCTGGTCGATGAGATTTATGGTGCTCTGAGATACATTTACAAGACCGTTTACGGTGTCTACGGTGAATTTGCTTATCTCCTCGATTTCGGTTGCGGTATTCGAGGTTGCTTCTGCGAGCTTGCCTATCTCCTCTGCTACTACGGCAAAGCCCTTTCCGCTTTCGCCTGCACGGGCTGCTTCTATGCTTGCATTTAATGAAAGCATCTGAGTCTGCTCTGCGATGTCTATTATATCTGTGGTAAGCTTGATTATTCTGTTTATATCTGTAGTATCATTTATGCGGTTTTCCAAATCCTTTTCTAATTCTGTAAGTGTCTCTGCCATGTTCTGCTTTGCGTTGTTGCAGTTTCTTCCGGCTTCATCTGCCGAGCGGCTTATTGACAGAGCATATTCTTCGCTTTCCTTTGATTCATCATGTAGCTTGTCGGCTAAATCCTTAACCTCAATGGAAGCGGTAAATATCTCTGATACGGAATTATTAGTATCACTCATTGATGCAGACATTTCTTCTAATGTTGCGGATACATCTGCGAGCTCGTTTGAAGCGGCATCTAATTCCTGATTAATATTCTTTGTTGACTGCATAAGCTTGCTCTCGTTCTGCTTTATGGAGAGCATAAGAGTGCGGAGTTTGCCTATGAACTGATTAAAGCTTGAAGCAACATTTTCTATCTCGTCGCCACTTCTTATATCGATTTCTTTCGTTAAATCTCCGTCAGCGGATGCAAGCTCATCTACCTTTGCATTTATCATAAGAACATTCTGAGACATCATACGACCTATAACTGTAGCAATTACCGCAGCGATTATAAGTACGATGAACTCTATGATAATTATTTTATTTATCATACTTTTAATTGGCTTGTTAATACTGCCTACCTCGTAATCGACACCTACGACACCTACCGTCTCACCCTTTGAATTATGAATTGGGGCATAGCCTGTATAGAAGCTTCCCCATTCGTCTGTTGTTACATCATCGTCGCCTATTATCTTGCCGTTTAGTGCCTGCTCTAATTCATCATAGAGCTCGTATTCCTCACCGATTTCCGAGCCTTCCTCAGTATCGGTATCAACTACGAATTCTGCTGTGTTGCCTGAGCGACGCATAGTATATATGTACGCGACATTTTCATCTAAAAGAAAATGTGAAAGTGCATCAAACATTTCCATATAAGTATCTGTGTCTTCGTCTCCGTTGGTAAGCTCTGCAAATGCATCGCCATCTATCATATCTGCTGCAACCTGTGCAGTATATATGGTTTGCTGCTTACTTGTACTAAGCAAATCCTTCTTTAAATTAGATATTGCAAATATTCCTATTACAGCCTCGACAATTAATACACATAAAAGTACGGCTATAGTTATCTTCCATCTTAATTTTATCTTTCTTACAGACATATCTTTCTCCTAAATAAATACGGTTGTTTGCAGTTCTCAATTAGCAAAAGTATATCATCAGTATATGTGTGGTGTCAATTCCGATTAGGCCGAAACCGGAATAGTGAAATCTCGTTTTTGCAATATACCAATTATGGCTTGGATTGTAACTGTATAATGGCAAAAATACAAATATAATAAATAAAATGTAAAATATACTTGACAAAAATCATATAATGGATTATTATTGCAATTAAGAAAAACAAATGTAGCTAATAAGAACTATAGATTAAAATATTAAACTATGTAGATGGCTTACGAAGCTTGGATGAGTCCATAAGCAGGTAATATGAGCCGCCGGTACTTAGCGAGGTATTTTCGGGCTTAGTACCGCTGCGTGCGAATCTTAGCGAGAGCGTGCCTGCGATGGATTCATCCAAGCTTGTAAGCCAAGAGATAATAAGGAGGATACTGATATGATGGAATCTTATAGAGCGGGATTTGTGTTTGGCGTTATATTTGCTCTGATATTTTTTATATTTTTCTTCATCTTTAAAAAGAAGAGGAGCAATAAAGCTGAGTATGATGAGAGGCAGGAGCTTGTCAGAGGCAGAGGGTATAAGCTGGGCTTTTTCACATTTGCCATATGCAATATGGTTATACTCTGCTTGTCGGATGGCGACCATGTTGAGTATATCGATGTGGATGCCGCAATGATTATTTCAGTGCTTATTTCGGTAGTGGTTTTTGCCATATACTGCATCATCAACGATGGATATTTCGGACTGGTTGAAAAACCTTTATCGTCAATTCTTATGTTGCTCGGAATAGGAATTATGAACTTTGCAATAGGTTTTGCGAATAGGAGTGAATGGGTGGTGGACGGCAGACTGAAATTCTCTATAGTGAGCCCGGCATGCGGAATTGCATTGTTTGTTGTATCGGCTGCAGGCTTGATTAAGCTTGGACTTAACAAGAGAGAGGAAGAGTAGCTTATGAAGAATCTTAGATTAAAGGCTGCCCGTACTATGAAGGATATGTCTCAGGAGGATCTTGCCAAGAATGTAGGGGTATCAAGACAGACAATCAGTTCCATAGAAAAAGGCGATTACAATCCAACCATAAATCTCTGCATAGCAATATGCAGGGCTTTAGATAAAACTTTGGATGAACTATTCTGGGAATAGGGGAAAGGAGTATGTTTTATGAAGCTTGAATTAAAAGATATTAAAAAGAGCTTTGAAGGAAATGAAATACTGCATGGAATTGATTTCGATGTTGAGAGCGGAAAGGCGCTCGGACTGCTCGGAAGAAATGGAGCAGGTAAGACAACGACCATAAGGATTATCATGGATGTATTTCATGCTGATTCAGGGGAGGTTCTGCTTGACGGAGAGAAGTTTAAACCGGATGGAAGAAGATTTGGATATCTGCCTGAGGAAAGGGGATTATATCCGAAGAGAGTTGTTAAGGATCAGATGATTTATCTTGGCTGTCTGAGGGGACTTAGTAAGAAGGAGGCTGCCGCCAATACCGCAAAATGGTTAAAAAGACTTGGCGTTGACGAGTATACAGACAGGAAGCTTGATACCTTATCAAAGGGTAATCAGCAGAAGGTACAGCTTGCGGCAACCCTTGTAGGAGAGCCTGAGATAGTGATACTTGACGAGCCGTTTTCGGGACTTGACCCTGTTAATTCACAGATTCTTAAGGATGTTATCAGAGAGCTTATAAATGAAGGTCGGATAGTTATCTTCTCAAGCCATCAGATGAGTTATGTTGAGGAGTTCTGCGAGGATATTGTTATCATCAATAAGGGTGAGGCTGTATTAAAGGGACACCTTGATGACATTAAGGCGGAATACGGCAAGGGTAGGAAGAAACTTGCTGCTTCTAATATGAGTCTTGAAGAAGTAAGAAAAATACTTGAATCAAAGCTTTCATCTATGGTTAAGGTTGAGAGGGTTTCAAAACATCATGTTATATTTGAGTGTGCGAAGAATACGACGGGCTGGGATATACTTGAAGCACTTAAGAAGGAGAATGTTGATATAAAAACCTTCGGTGATTATGAGCCGTCGCTTAATGATATCTTCGTAACCTGTGTGGGTGAGGAAGAACCTGAAGAGGATACTCAGGACAGGGATAATAAAAAGCCGGTCAAAGAAAAGAAAGCTTTAGGCAGGAAAAAAGATAAAGAAAGTAACGAAACTAATTTGGAGGAAGAAAAAGATGATAAGGAGGTGCAGGCATAATGAAGAAGTTTTTAACGGTTTTAAGATTTGAATTAGATAATTACTTTAAGTCAAAGTCATTTATTATTTCGACGATTTTGCTGTGCATATTATCAGCCGGTATTATGTTCGCTCCTCGTGTTATTGATTCATTCAAGTCGAACAGCGATTCAGATGTAGAGAAGGCAGATGGAGTAGATGGCGCTGATGAAGATGAGAAAGTGAAGCTGGGACTGTTCGGCCAGACACATCTTATCACACCCGAGTATGCTAAAATTTATTTTCCTGATGTTGAATTCGTACTTTATTCTGATGTAGAAGACATGAAGAAGGATATAATGAAGGAAGATGATGGAATTGAGGCAGGATTTTTCGTAAACGGATATGTTGATTTCACATACTATGTGAACAATAAATCAATGTTTGACAGCAATGCCGAGACGTTTTCAGAGCTTATGCTTATGGTAAATAAGCTTGACTACTGCTGGCGAAATGGAATTGACATAGAGGACTTCCTTGAGGTTGAAAATAGAGAAATAACTATGCATGAGGAGGTTCTTGGTAAGGACAGCTCAAGCAATTACTGGTACTGCTATATCTTAGTTATAATTATCTTTATGCTTATAATCATGTACGGTATGCAGGTTGCAAGCAGCGTTACAAACGAGAAGAGTAATCGTTCAATAGAGATACTTGTAACCAGTACTTCGACTACGGCAGTATTATTTGGTAAGGTGTTTGCAAGCGTTATCTCGTCTATATTCCAGGTGGGACTTATAGGATTATCACTTCTTGGCTCGTATCAGGTCAATAAGGACTACTGGGGTGACGGTATAGCGATGTTCCTTGATATTCCGTCAGATGTACTTATAACCTTTGCGGTATTCGGAATAGGTGGATTTATACTTTATGCATTCCTTTACGGAGCCCTCGGAGCCCTTGTCTCCAAGATTGAGGATTTGAACAAGACAGCAGGTACTGCTCAGATGGTTATTATGATTGTGTACTTTGTCGTACTTATCAATCTTACAAATGTAGACGGTGTCATAATTAAGGTCTGCTCGTTCCTGCCAATCAGCTCTTACAGTGCGATGTTCGCCAGAGTTGCGATGGGAAGTGTAGCGACATGGGAGATTGTACTTTCGGCAGTTATCCTTTATGCATCAGTCATACTCGTTGGATTTATAGGTGGAAAGATATTCAGGAATTCAACCTTAAGATATGGCAATCCGATAAAGATTTCCAATGCACTTAAGGGTCTTAGGAAGAGTAAATAAATGATATTTTAGTTGAGAGTTAGTTAGGGTGATATTTTGATTACCGGATATTCAGTAATCAAGGTATCACCTAAATCTTATTGTTTACCATTTGAAGTTTCTTATAAAAATCATTTTTTGTTTGCTCGTCATAAAATTGTAATTCTTCAAAATCTTTTTCTGCTTGTATATCGTTGCCTGTGTATTTTTCTACAAATATATAAACAATATGATTACCGGAGTTGATTAAGTTATAGTATCCGCTTTTTTTTAATTCCCTGAGATTATTTAATAGTCCTTCATATGTAGAAGTTTTTTCATAATAATCGAATATCTCTGGATATATGGTATCCCATGCTGTTTTATGTTCTTTCATAAGCAAATTAAATCCTGATGGATCGTTAGTATAACCATTTCTGCCGAAAACTGATTTGCGCTTTTTTTGATTGTAATTTATAAAATCTTCTGATAATTTGAATGTATGTGTATATATGGTTTTATCCGTTCGGCACCAGCTTATTTTTTTTCTTCCGTCGGTACGAGGAATATAATTAAAATTCCATCCATATTTTAATGTGGCGAACATATCGTTAACCAAAAAAATAGATATAACTCGTCGCCTTCCGTCTTTATAATTATCTGCCCAGCATCTTTCCTTAATAGGATGCATTCCGAAATTATCCTCTATTATTTTATCAAAAGATTGATGTATTAGTTTGGTCCAACCTTCAGAATTTAAGTATATATGCCGGTCATTATCATACAAATACGGCTTGTATAAATTATACATATCAACCTGCTTTTGTTCGTTATTCAGAAAAATGTTCATAGAGTCCTCCCATTAAATCCATCCGCCATCGAATTTAACAACCTCACCTGTGAAGTAGGAGGGCATTTTTGAAAGCTTTTTTATAAAAAGTGCAGCCTCTGCACAACTTGCCATGCGTCCAAAAGGTATTTCTTCGCATAAAGCGGATTTGTCTTCTTCTGTAAGACAGGAATTCATATCGGTATCGACTGCTCCGAAGGCAATTGCGTTTACGGATACATTGCTTGGAGCAAGCTCCTTGGCGAGTGCTTTCGTGAAGCTGTTTATAGCTCCTTTTGTTGCGGAGTAGCAGACCTCACAGGATGCTCCGACCAGCCCCCAGACAGAGGATACATTAATTATGCGACCGCTTTTTTCGTGTATCATATGTGGCGCAACCGTATGACAGGTGTTGTAGACGGATGTGAGATTTGTATCAAGCATTTTCTGCCAGTCAGATGGGGTGACATCAGTAAATAATCCTATAGAAGCTATACCTGCATTGTTTATCAGAGTATCTATATGACCGTATTTGTCGATAATCGCATTTACCATATCTGATACAAAATTATACTCGGATACATCACCTGTAAAGGTCATAACTTCACAGTTGTTTTTCTTCATAGATAAAGCTGTTTCTTCTAATTTTTCTGTATTTTCTTTACAGCAAATGGCAATTAAGTCATAGTCTTTAGAGAGCTCTATAGCACCGGCTCTGCCTATGCCTCTGGATGCACCTGTTATTAAAGCAGTTTTCATGGTTAAATCCCTTTTCATAAATAATTTGCTTTTTACCATGAGGATGCACATATTCCGTGCTCCATCGTCTGCTCCGTGGACGATCTGTCCGGGAACTTGAAGTAAAAAACATTGACTTTATCATTATATCAAAACAGTTGAAAAAAACAACTAACTTTGCTATACTACAAAATACATACGGATGGAGGTTGATTTTGATGAAAAAGCAAAGTGCCGCAGGACTTTTTTTCTCAATACTGCTTAAAGCAATAGTTATTTTACTTGGAATTGCCATAGTTGCATTTGGAATATTCTTTATTATAAAGGTTATGAAAACCGATAAAACTGATTCAAACCCTGCTACGACGGTGAGCGATAATGTGCTTACGGAGGCAGGAGCGCATGATGATTTGCTGTATGAAACTACTGCCGCTACGACAGAGGCAGTACCTGAGCCTGATAATGTTGCAGCAATTACACCAAGTACAGCCAATATACTTGTGCTTAACAGCACTGATACTACAGGACTTGCGGGAAGATGGTGTGAGAAGTTTAACGGCTATGGATATGCGAATACTATGGCGTCTGATTACAGCACCCCACAGGAGACAACCCGCATCGTGGCTAAAAGTGAGGACTTAGGTCAGGACTTCTTACAGTATTTCAATGGCGCAAGCTATGAGGTGGGAGAGGTAACCGAGGGCGCTTCTATAGATACGAGCGCTTATGATGTGGTCATTATAATCGGAGCAGCAGACGACGACAGTCAGTAACCATTATTAAATTGCAATGCAAAATAATAAAACCGTAATCGCTGATTGTATTCTTGTGAATTTGCGTATGAATAATTTTAAAATAAGTTCCTCATAATTATCTTATGAGGAATTTATTATTTGTAGATAAGGAAATTCAAAAAATTAATAATGATGTCCGAAAGCTTAGTAAAAGTGTGTTGTTCAAGCAATATCTCACAATAACCTTCGGAGCGCTTCTTATGTCGGTGGCGCTGGTTTTATATTTTAACCAGCTTGAGATTGTTGTGGGTGGTGTCACAGGTATCGCCGTAATCCTTTATAATACACTCGGTATTCCTATGTGGATAGTGAACACTCTGATTAATATTCCGCTTTTCATAATTGGCTATAAGGAGTTTGAGAGACGTGTATTTGTCAAGACTATATATGGTACAGCCTGCCTATCCTTTTTTCTGGCGGTTGTTCCTGCGCTTAACTTCAAGACGGGAAGCTTCGCTGTTGATGTGTTTATAGGAGCATTTCTTATGGGGCTGGGACTTGGCATGATATTAAGCTCGGATGCTTCATCAGGCGGAGTTGATATGGTTTCAACCATGATTAGCAAGAAGGTAAGATATGTAACCATTCCACAGGTTATGCTGGTTATAGACGGGATAATAATTATCTGTGCCATAAGCTTCTTCGGAGTCGTGAAGGGAATATATGCAATCATTGCCCTTATTATAGAGACGAGAATGTCAGATACGGTTATTAAAGGATTTAAGCGCTCAAAGCTTATATATATTATCTCATCTTCCTATGAGGAGATTGCTGATTACATTTTCAATACAATCGGAAGAGGTGTGACTTTCATAGATGTAGTCGGCGGATATACCAACGAGGGTAAAAAAATGATGATGTGTGTCGCATCCGGTCGTGAATTAGTTAAAATCAAGCAATTTGTAGGTTTAGTGGATTCAAAATCACTTTGTTTTGTTGGAGATATCAGTGAGGCTTTTGGTGAAGGTTTCACAAAACTGGGATAGTTTAAATAGTCATTTATTTGTTAAAATTATATAAAAACTTGGACAAAAAAATTTCAATATACAAAATACACAATATTTTTGAAAGTTATTTGTTAAATAGTAATATAGTTTTTAATTGTGAACTGATGTAAAATCTGAATATCGTGAGTCAGAAAATTTAGCTAATCTAAGGAGGAAAAATTAAATGGCTAGTTTATCACTTAAGAATATTTATAAGATTTACCCTAACGGTTTTAATGCTGTTAAGGACTTCAACTTAGAGATTGAAGACAAAGAGTTCATCATCTTCGTTGGTCCTTCAGGATGTGGTAAGTCTACTACACTTCGTATGATTGCCGGACTTGAAGATATCAGTAACGGTGAGTTATGGATAGGCGACAAGATGGTAAATGATGTTGAGCCTAAGGACAGAGATATCGCAATGGTATTCCAGAACTACGCTTTGTATCCTCATATGTCAGTTTATGATAACATGGCATTCGGACTTAAGCTTAGAAAGGTACCAAAGGAGAAGATTGATAAGCAGGTACATGAGGCTGCTAAGATTCTTGATATCGAGCACTTGCTTGACAGAAAGCCAAAGGCTTTATCAGGTGGTCAGAGACAGAGAGTTGCCATGGGACGTGCAATCGTTCGTGAGCCAAAGGTATTCCTTATGGATGAGCCTCTTTCAAACCTTGATGCTAAGCTCAGAGTTCAGATGCGTGTCGAGATTTCTAAGCTTCATCAGAGATTACAGACAACTATCATTTATGTTACACATGACCAGACTGAGGCTATGACTCTTGGTACAAGAATCGTAGTTATGAAGGATGGTATTATACAGCAGGTTGATACTCCACAGAACTTATACGACAATCCATGCAACTTATTCGTTGCAGGTTTCATGGGTATGCCACCTATGAACTTCATTGATTGTAAGGTTGTTAAGTCCGGTGCAGATGTATTACTTATGTTTGGTTCACATTCAATCAAAGTACCTGATGCTAAGGCTCAGAAGCTTATTGCAGGTGACTTTATTGATAAGGAAGTTGTTCTTGGTATTCGTCCTGAGGATATCCACGATGAGCAGCTTTTCATAGAATCATCACCTGAGAGTGTTATCGACGCAAGAATTAATATCTACGAAATGTTAGGTGCTGAGGTTTACTTATACTTCACTATCGACCAGTTCGATATTACTGCAAGAGTTAATGCTCGTACAACTGCAAGACCTGGTGATACTGTTCAGTTCGCATTTGACTTAAGTAAGATACATATCTTCGATAAGGAGACAGAGGAGATTGTAGCTAACTAATTTTAAGTGAGTTATAGAATAATATTTGAGGAAATACATAAAAAATATGTATTTCCTCTTTTATTTTTTCTTGTTTTACTGTAAAATAGATTATGTATGGCTATAAGCATATACAATATGTTGGATAATATAAGATAATAGGGGTGGTTTAATGATTTCAAATCAGATACTCCAGGATACTATTGATGGAGTAAAAAATATTACACGCACGGATTTGTGCGTGATGGATACAGAGGGTAAAGTTTTAGCTTCAACCATGAGAGAGACGGAAAGCTATGAGAAGTCAGTTGTGACTTTTGCCGATTCACCGGCAGAGAGTCAGGTTATGCAGGGGTTTCATTTCTTCAAGATTTATGATGAAAACGAACTTGAATATATACTGATTGTCAAGGGCGAGGCAGAGGATGTATATATGATTGGCAATATGGTAGTATTTCAGATTCAGAATCTTCTTGTGGCATACAAGGAGAGGTTTGACAAGGATAATTTTGTTAAGAACCTTTTGCTGGATAATCTTCTTTTAGTTGATATATATAACAGAGCCAAAAAGCTTCACATCGAAACAGATGTAAGAAGAGTAGTATTCATAATAGAAACTAAGAATGAGAAGGATACTAATGCTCTTGAGACAATCAGAACACTATTCTCAAGTAAAACTAAGGATTTTATAACCGCTGTTGACGAGAAGAATATTATTCTTGTTAAGGAGCTTAAGGCTAACGAAAATTATGATGATATGAATAAGACAGCCAAGGTTTTAGTGGATATGCTCAATACGGAAGCCATGTCTGCGGTAAATGTTTCTTATGGAACAATTGTAAATGAAATCAAGGCTGTATCACGTTCCTATAAGGAAGCAAAGCTCGCACTTGAGGTAGGTAAAATCTTCTACGGTGACAGGAATATTATATCATACAGTAATCTTGGTATAGGAAGACTTATTTACCAGCTTCCTAAGCAGCTCTGTGAGATGTTCATTAAGGAGATATTTGACGGCAAATCACCGGATGAGTTTGATGAGGAGACCATAACCACGATTAATAAATTTTTTGAGAATAACCTGAATGTATCGGAGACCTCGAGACAGTTATATATTCATCGTAATACTTTAGTCTACAGATTAGACAAGCTTCAGAAGAGCACAGGACTTGACTTAAGGGTTTTTGAGGACGCCATAACCTTTAAGATAGCTCTTATGGTTGCAAAATATATGAGATATATGGATTCTCTGGAATATTAAGATAAGTTTAAGAATGTGAAAAAATGGCGAATTTACATAATGTCCCATTGACAGTACATAGATATATTTGCTATAATAATTGTAATATATTTGTAACAAATTTGTAATATTTAGCAACAGGAGATAATTTTGATATGATAGAATTAGATCATGTAAAGTACAAGTATCCCGGCGGTAAGAAATATGCTTTAAACGATATTAATATCAAGATTGAACCGGGTGAATTCGTATTCATAGTCGGTTCAAGCGGTTCGGGTAAAACCTCACTTATAAAGCTTTTATTAAAGGAGATGGAACCGACCTCCGGAACAGTTAAGGTTGTTGGAGTTGATTACAGTAGATTAAAGCGCAGAAATATCCCTAAGGTCAGAAGAAGAATAGGAGTTGTATTTCAGAATTTCCGTCTGCTTAAGGACAGAACAATATATGAGAATGTTGCATTTGCCCAGAGAGTTGTAGAGACACCTTCGAGATATATCAGAAGGCAGGTACCTGCTATGCTTACGCTGGTTGGTCTTGCTGATAAGTACAAATCATATCCGAAGCAGCTTTCCGGTGGCGAGCAGCAGAGAGTTGCGCTTGCGAGAGCTTTGGTTAATAAGCCTGAGCTTTTGCTTGCCGATGAGCCGACGGGTAATCTTGACCCTAAGAATTCCTGGGAGATTATGCGACTCTTGGAGGATATTAATAAAAAGGGAACTACTGTCGTAGTTGTTACTCATAACAGAGAGATTGTAAATATGATGAAAAAGCGAGTTATCACACTCAAAAAGGGCGAGATAATTAGTGATGAAGAAAAAGGTGGTTATATAGATGAGGATTAGTTCATTATTATATAGTATAAGACAGGGACTTAAAAATATACGAAGAAACTTACTATTTTCTCTGGCTTCTGTAGGAACCATAGTATCCTGTCTTTTTCTGTTCGGTATTTTTTACTGTATTATAGTTAATTTCAGGGAAGCTATGAACGATTTGAAAAATACGGTTACTATATCAGTGTTTTTTGATGAAGGCATATCGCAGGAGAATATTAACCTTATAGGCGGACAGATACGACTCAGGGATGAAGTTAATACTATGGACTTTATTTCTGCTGATGAGGCGTGGGAGAATTATGCAAGAGAAAGATATCAGGATAATTATGAGGCGGCTATGGCTTCATTTGCAGGTGACAATCCTTTGGCAAACAGTGCATCTTATGAGATAACCATGACAGATTTAAGTAATCAGGCGGAATTTGTAAATTATCTTGAGTCTTTGGATGGCGTAAGGAAGATTCGTACATCGCAGGTTACTGCTGATGGTATATCTGCATTAAGCAGTGTTGTAAGCTATGCTTCGATAGGAATAATTGCCATACTTTTATTTGTATCAATTTTCCTTATAAGTAATACAATAACTATAGGTATAACAGTAAGAAAAGAAGAGATAGCCATTATGAAACTTATCGGAGCGACAAATTTCTTCGTTAGAGCACCATTTATCGTCGAAGGCGTTGTCATAGGATTGGTTGGTTCGCTTATTCCACTTGCACTGGTATGGCTTATGTACGATAAGGTGGTATCTTATGTAGTAGGAAGGTTCAATGTTATCTCTAATAATTTCGCTTTTGTTCCTATTGATGAGTTATTCTCAGTATTAATTCCTATATCTGCAATTATCGGTATAGGCTTAGGTTTGATAGGCAGTTTAGTTACAACCAGAAAGCACCTTAAGGTTTAAGGAGGTAATGAAGATGCGAAAGATGCGGATTATTTTGAAGACATTGCTATCATTTTTTATAGTTGGAGCAATACTGTTAAATGTAGTAAATGTAAATGCCGACACAATATCTGACTTGGAAGGTCAGAAGGGAGAATTAGAAGATAAAAAGAAAGAGGCTCAGGCTATCGTAGACAAGATGGATACTGAGAGGGATAATATTCTTGCTGCCATACAGGAGCTTGATGCACAGGTTAGTGAGCTTAATACACAGATTAATGATCTTGAGGAACAGAAGCTGGAATTAAATGACGCGATAGATGTAACTGAGGTACAGCTTGAAAATGCCATAGAGAAGGAAGAAGAACAGTATGATGCTATGAAGCTGCGTATTCAGTATGCATATGAGAACGGCGATGATAGTTATCTTGATGTTGTATTTACATCGTCTGATATATCAAATATGGTCAATCAGGATGAGTATGGTGAGCAAATATATAAATACGATGCCATGTTATTAAACCAGTTGATAGATATAAAACAAGAAATATCTGACACACAGGATACATTAAACGACCAGCTTGCACAGGTTCAGGTAATAGAGGATCAGCTTACAGAAGATAGAGATGCTGTAGAGATTATGATAGAAGGCAAGGAAACACAAATAAGTAATTATAATGCATCCATAGATGGTTATAATGAGCAGATAGCACAGTATCAGGCAGGTATGGATGATATAGATGCACAGATAGCTGCCATTATGGAAGAACGTAGAAAGCAGGCAGAGGCCGCGGCTGTGCAAGGATTAGATGTGCCTGTCTATTATACGGGAGGAAATTTTCAGTGGCCTGTATCAAGCGGTGGTACAATAACATCAACATTTGGACCAAGATGGGGAACTGTTCATCAGGGGCTTGATATAGCATGCCCTATGGGAACTCCAATACTTGCCGGAGAGTCAGGAACAGTTATTGCTTCTTATTACAGCAGTTCAGCAGGTGAATATATAGTTATCGACCATGGAGATGGAGTCGCTACAGAGTATATGCATAATTCGCAGAGACTTGTGAATGTGGGAGATTATGTATCCAGAGGTCAGGTTATTGCTTATTCAGGAAGTACCGGATATTCGACCGGTCCGCATTGCCACTTTGGTGTTAGAATAAACGGAGTGAGAGTTGATCCACAGCCATATCTATAAGATTTAGGAGTTAATAATGAAAAAGAAAATAGTATCAGTTGTTTTATCTTTGACAGTTGTGCTTGGCTTATCCGGTTGCACAATGCCATGGAATAACAATAATGGTAAAAAAGAAAAAGATTCCATAAATATAAGTACGAATTCAGGCTCAAAGTCCTCAGACGGAGATTTGCTTGATGATAGTGATGTCAATAAAAAGATTGATGAAATTAACCGTTATATCGATAGCTATTTTTATTTTGACATCGATAGAGAAAAGCAGGAGGAAGCCCTGTATGACGGAATTATGGAGGGGTTAGATGATCCGTATTCCGTATATTATACAAAAGAAGAATATGAAGAACTTATGGAAGAAGACTCAGGCGAATATGTCGGAGTCGGTGCGGTTGTCACACAGGATGAGACTATGCGAGTAACTGTGGTACGCCCTATTCCCAATAGTCCTGCAGAGGAAGCAGGGCTTATGCCTGAGGATCAGATAGTTGAGGTTGATGGTACAGAGATTACTGATCAGGAGCTTACATTAGTTGTAGATATGATAAGAGGCGAAGCTGATACGACCGCCCATATTAAAGTATACAGAGCAAGCGAGGGAGATTATCTTGAATTTGATATCCCAAGACGGGTTGTAGAGAATTATTCTGTATACTCAGAAATGCTGGATGATAATATCGCACTTATTCAGGTTCAGCAGTTCTATGACAATACTCCGAAGGAATTCGAAGAGGCGATAGAGAAAGCTATAGCAGATGGAGCAAAGGGACTTATATTCGACCTTCGTGATAATCCCGGCGGATTGCTTAATGCAGTTACGGAAATGTGTGATTATATAATGGGTGAAGGGACTATAGTTACTGTCGAGGATAGAGATGGAAGGGTTATAAATGATTATGAGTCAGATGAGGAACAACAGATTAATATGCCTATGGTTGTTCTTGTAAATGGCAATAGTGCCAGTGCTTCAGAAATATTCACAGGTGCTTTGAAAGACAGCGGCAAAGCTACAATCGTCGGAACAACGACCTTTGGAAAAGGTATTGTTCAATCTGTTATACCTCTTAGTGATGGTACGGCAATCAAGATAACCATTGCTAAGTACTTTACTCCGAATGGTTCGGATATCCACACCATAGGAATTGAACCAGACTATGTGGTTGAGCTTGCTGACGGCAGACAGAATGCTGTTAATCTTCCACATGATGAGGATGCACAGCTTGATAAGGCAATAGAGATAATTAATAGTAAAAAGTGATGGCTCTACATAGTGAAGCTTGCATATATAAGATAAAACCTATCGCAGGCACGCTCTCGCTACGATTCACACGCAGCGGTACTAAGTTCTTTGTCTATAAGTCATAATTATCTTTTACTTCGTAAAGATAATTATGCTTCCCATACAAATCACTAAGTACCGGCGGCTCATAGTACCTGCTTATAGATTTATCTTATATATGCAAGCTGCTTTTGTTTTTAATTATCACATATTAATTTATATGTTAGAGAGGATTTACATATGGATAAGGAAATGATTATCGTTCTTGATTTTGGAGGACAGTATAATCAGCTTATAGCAAGAAGAGTAAGAGAATGTAATGTGTATGCGGAGGTTCATCCTTATACACTTACACTTGACAAGATTAAGGCAATGAATCCGAAGGGGATTATATTTACAGGTGGTCCGAACAGCGTCTATAAAGGCGATTCGCCAAGTTACGGAAAGGAAATATTTGATATAGGAGTTCCGATACTTGGAATATGTTATGGCTCACAGCTTATGGCATATACTCTTGGAGGAGAGGTTAAGACTGCGCCGGTAAGTGAGTATGGACGGACGGAAACATTTATAGATACAGGTTCGGCATCATCAGATGATCAAAATGCAGATGTCGAAGTAGAATCAAGCGATATATCATCCAAGCTATTTGATGATGTTTCAGATAAGATTAATACCTGGATGAGTCATACGGATTACATAGCAAAGGTACCTGAGGGATTTAGGATTACAGCACATACCAAGGATTGCCCTGTGGCAGCTATGGAGGATGAGAGCAGAAGCTTTTATGCAACACAGTTTCATCCTGAGGTAATGCATACCGAAGATGGTCAGAAGATGATTAGCAACTTTGTATATAAGGTATGCGGATGCACAGGTGACTGGCGTATGGATTCCTTTGTTGAAACAACTATACAGCAGATACGTGAAAAGGTCGGGAATGGAAAGGTTTTATGTGCATTATCGGGTGGAGTTGATTCCTCTGTTGCGGCAGTGCTTTTGTCGAAGGCAGTAGGAAAGCAGCTTACCTGTGTATTTGTAGACCACGGACTTCTTCGTAAAAATGAAGGAGATGAGGTAGAGGCGGTATTCGGTCCGGAGGGACCATACGACCTTAACTTTATAAGAGTTAATGCTCAGGATAGATTTTACATAAAGCTTGCAGGTGTTACAGAACCTGAAGATAAAAGAAAGATAATCGGAGAAGAATTTATCCGTGTATTTGAAGAGGAGGCAAGGAAAATCGGAGCAGTTGATTTTCTTGTTCAGGGAACCATCTATCCGGATGTTATAGAATCGGGACTTGGCAAATCAGCAGTTATAAAGAGTCACCACAATGTGGGAGGACTGCCTGATTATGTGGACTTTAAGGAGATAATCGAACCTCTTCGTATGCTTTTTAAAGACGAGGTAAGAAAAGCAGGACTTGAGCTTGGCATACCTGATTATCTTGTATTCCGCCAGCCATTCCCCGGACCGGGACTCGGTATAAGAATAGTCGGCGATATAACCGCTGAAAAGGTAAAATGGTTCAGGATGCGGATGCGATCTATCGCGAGGAGATAGATAAAGCATTTGATGAAGGTTTAATCAAAACCAAGCCAAATCAGTATTTCGCTGCCTTGACCAATATGCGCTCGGTAGGAGTAATGGGAGATTTCAGAACCTATGACTATGCAGTCGCACTTCGTGCAGTCAATACCAGTGACTTCATGACCGCCGACTGTACGGATATACCGTTTGAAGTATTACAGAGGGTTATGAATAGAATAATTAATGAAGTTAAGGGTGTAAACAGGGTAATGTATGATTTGACGAGTAAGCCACCCGGAACTATAGAGATGGAATAATGGAAAATAGTCGGGAAGCCTTATAAAATAAGACTTCCCGATTTTTATCGTTGCAAAATCGTTGCAGATTATTCTATTTGTTTTACTTCGTTCGCTCTGTCTTTATCAGTATTAGTCTGTAATATAAAATTCGCATAATCTATAAATTGCTTTCTTCCGGCATCATCCATCATATAAAAATTAGTAATGAGCTGGTCGATAATCGGATAGTCGCTATACTTATATATATCAAGTATAGAGTTAAGTCTGTGCTTTATATAAGCACTTTTATCAAGCTTGGTAAATGCACCTCTGCCATCAGGAAGTAGGGCAGGTAATACATCTCCATCATCATAAGGATTTTCCTTGCATATTTCTTTTATATCTATACCTAAAACATTAGAAAGTCTTAATGCATGGTCGTATCTTACAGGGGAATCTCTCCTTATAATACCGTGAATTGTGTTTACATTGACATTTGTTCTGCGTGCTGTCTCTGCGACAGACCAGCCCTTTTCTTTAATTGCTTTTTCTAAATTCTTTCCATATCCCATTATAAAAACCTCCATTTAGCATATTATACCAAAGACAATATAAATGTGCAATGAAAAGATAAAAAACTTTTCAATGCAAAGAAAATAAATAAAATACAAATTTTATTATTGACATCTGTAATTTATAGTGATATACTGTGCATTGTACAGATAATATAAATAAAGTACAGAAGAGGAGGCGTTACATATGAAAAATACAACAGAGCCTATGTATGTGGATGTACAAAAGGTTATGGAAGATTGGGGTTGTAGTCGCAGTAAGGCATACGCAATTATTAAGGAACTGTCAACACAAATGAAGAAAGAAAATCCAAAGCTTTTAGTTATGTCCGGAAAGATTAATAGGATATACTATGAAGAAGCCTGCATGCAAAGGAGATAATAAAGAATGAATATTGAAAAGAAAAGGCTCCTGAGAAAAACAGGAGCCGGTATATGTACAAATATGCACATATAACTATTCGCAATTCTTATATTAGCATATTGTACATTTCTTTTCAAGGAAAGGGGTAGAAATTGGCAAGAAGAAAAGATACAATCGTTCTTTTCAAGCCTTACGAAAGCCGTAGCCCAAACGGTAATGAAAAGGGTTATGTGCGTATTACACCGTCCTTGTTTCATTCAGACGCAGTTCGCGATATCAATTATGCATCATTTAAGATATATCTTGATATGAGGTTTGTTGCCGAACGGTTAGGGCATGAGAGTGTAACAGTAACAGAAAGATATTCACACCTTTATCCATCGGTACAAAGGGATATGGCAAAAAGTCTTAATAATGCATTTGTTGATATTGAGGAGGATAGTGATAATGAATAATAACGAAACAGGTAAGGATAAGATTTATAGAAGACCGACTCAATCAAGCGGTACACCAAAGAAAAAGAAAAATGAAAAGGCAAGGAAAAGAAATGTTATTATAAATTTCAGAGTTTTTCCACAAGAAAAAGCTCTGATTGATAACAGAATTAATTTGTCGGGACTTTCGAAAAGTGAGTTTTTTATTCAAAGCTGCTTGTATCAAACCATACTTGTTAAAGGAAATATAAAAACTTTTGATGAGATAAAAAAACAGTTGGAAGAAATTAAAAAACATGTATATTTATCCGGTGACTTATCTGAAATGGATTATGGAACATTGGAAGTGATAAGAGACATTTTAGAAATTTTTGAAAAAATCTATTGCAGAAATAATAGATGATTTATCAAAAATTGTAAATTGTTTTTTGACCAAAAACATAATTTTTAATTATTATCAAAATAAAAAATGCAATGTTTTTAACAGAGGCAGTTGATATGCCCCCTGTCAAGTAGACAGGTTAAATATCTAAAATAAAGTGCTAATGAACGACCGTACAAAGTGTGCGGTCGTTTTTCTATGCACACCATTTCTCTTTATATTTTTCAATTCGTTTATTTTTAGGAATAAGATA
>JAFVBE010000003.1 GCA_017480195.1 Lachnospiraceae bacterium | reverse complement strand
TGGAAACAATCTAATCTAGTTTTGATTAATTAACTTATATATGTTATTAGGTAAGATAAAAATATTACTTTGATTAATAACTAACACATCAATCAATTATTTTTTTCAAAAGTTGGTCTCACATCATTGACTAATGTACATTAATTACTATAAACACAAACGGCACCTGTGGGAATATCCCACAGATGCCGAATATTTTACAGCTTAAACCTCATTGTAGAAATTGCCGCAGTAAGAAGAATTACCATGAAAATCACTGTATCAATTGCAAATGACGCTTTAAATACAGTTATAATAAGCGATACAATCAGATAAATTACCGCCGCTATGCCAAAGGTTTTTACATGCTTTAGTGCGTATATTTTTCTTCTTTCCGAGCCTGCATCTACTGCCTGCTCATAGGTTATTCCTGTATACCAGAATACCTTTTCATTAAGATAGATAATAAATGCCAGAACAGCCATAGCAACAGATGTAATATTATATACAATTCTCACCAGAATATCAGTATCCTTAATCGGTAAAGCCACTACGCCAAAGCACAGTGCGCAGTAGATTATACTCCATATAAAAACTCCAAGATAGCTTTTCTTAAGCATATTCTCACAACCTTTCCAACAAGCAAGTTTGTCACAGCTATATCTCACGACCGCTCTCGTCGCTTATCACTCACTTGATATCCAGTTCCGGCGGAACATCTATCTCGTCCGACACATACTTCCCATTCTTCTTCCTCTGTCTGACGCACTCGGTAAGAAGATATTCTATCTGTCCATTCACCGAACGAAAATCATCCTCCGCCCATGCCGCAATGGCATCATACAGCTTGGAAGAAAGCCTTAAGGGAACCTGTTTCTTATTATCTGCCACGCGACACACCTCCATTTCCATATAAGCTTTATAAGCTCAATCTATTCAATATAACAATCAAATAATATACATTTTACCTGATTTTTACATCTAATACAAGCTTCCCGAATTAACTACCGGCTGAGCGTCATGGTTGCCGCAGAGAACCACAAGCAGATTTGATACCATTGCCGCCTTTCTCTCCTCATCAAGCTCGACGGTATTATTCTCACTAAGTCTCTCAAGTGCCATCTCAACCATACCTACAGCACCGTCAACTATCATCTTTCTTGCGTCAATTATAGCCGAAGCCTGCTGTCTCTGGAGCATAACAGCCGCAATCTCAGGTGCGTAAGCAAGATATGTAATCCTCGCCTCTACAACCTCAATACCTGCCTCAGTTACCTTACTCTGAATCTCATCCTTAATCCTTCCTGCAACAGTTTCACTTGAGCCTCTCAAGCTTCCTTCGTCAGCAATTCCGTCACCTGTGGTATCTACATTCGGAGCTACATCATAAGGGTATATTCTTACGATATTTCTTAGTGCAGCATCACATTGGAGTGACAAATATTCTTTATAGTTATCCACATTAAATGCAGCCTTCGCCGTATCAACGATTTTCCATGTAACTGCAATTCCTATCTCAATAGGATTACCGAGACAGTCATTAATCTTCTGCTTGTTATTGTTAAGTGTCATAATCTTAAGTGACATCTTCTTGTTCGCAAGCTCAACACCTGCTGTAGCCGCTGCAAGCGCTGCTGACTCCTTAACATCACCACTCTGGTTAAGCTTGGTGGATGATGCAGGATTTACAGCTACACAAAACGGATTTACAAAGAAGAATCCATCGCCCTTCAAAGTACCTACATACTTGCCAAATAGCGTAAGCACCAATGCCTCCTGTGGTTTTAAAATCTTAAGTCCGGGCATAAGGAAAAAAGATAAAATAAATATCAACGCACCTATCACGACAAGTGCCGGTGCATACATTGCACCAACTACAATTAATGCTATACCACCGAAAAAGAACAGCAATATAAGCATCAGCATAGCCATACCGTTTTTGCTTTTATTTAATACTTTTTCTTCCATAATTCCTTCCTCCTTTTGTTTTGATATCATTATGATATCACTTTAATATTTATTTGTCAACAAAAAATAAGTCTGAATATAAATTGCATATTCAGACCTTTTGTCTTCTGTTTTATTTTTATCAGCCTGCACGCTCCGCAAGCTGTGCCTTGAGTCGTGCATTTTCCGCCAGAGTATCAGCAATGATTTTATCCTTCTCATTTATAAGCTCATTTGCTTCGCTTAAACCATCTTCAAGGCCTTTATCATAACCTTTATCATAACCTTTATCATAACCTTCATCAAATCCTTCCTTGAGAAGCGTCTTCTTATGTAATTCCTCATCATATTCAAATATACCCATGCTCGTGACCTCCACCTTATTGGCAAGTAGGAACTCTCTCAGTATATCGTGCGCTATGCAGTAGTCCACTGCAAGCCTTACTGCATCTTCCAAAGGATAATTCTTATGAAATCTCCTTACGGTATCCACATATTCCATATACTGGAAAAGCTCCGGACATTTAGCTTTTATGGTCTCATTATAACTCTTATTTATATTGAGTTGCAAGACCTTTAATTCTAAATTTATCTCATCATTATAGACATATAGATTGCATTCTCAAGAGTTGTAATCTCTAAGTCTTCTTCATTGTCATAGCTCGTGTCATTCACTGCATTATAAAGAGATAGAAGCGCTTTCTTGTTATTAAATAGCATACGGAACACCGTATCCTTAAAATTCCGTATTACATTTTTCTTCCTGCTTGCCTGCCTTTTCTTCTTGCTACTTGAGCTGCCTCTCTTGTTTTTTCTTGATTTTACCTTTGACATAAATACCTTCCCTTTCGCGAAAGATATGTATTGCCACCTAAAACACATAATAATATGCGTTTGCTAATGATATCTTCCGCTATAAAAATAATTACATGTAATTTAAGCAGGACAATCTCTGATTGAATTATAGAAAAATTCTGAATATAAGATTTTATCTGCTTGAGAATGATTATATTATAGGCAAATGCAAAATGCAAGACCAAAAAACGAACCAATGTAAACAAAAGTTTACATCATGGTGCGAGGGTAAGCGTAAATAGAGCGTCTACGGCATTTTGAAATATTTTCGGCTTACTGCACGACATTGGGCTTAGTTTATTCTGTAATGAGCATAATAAAATTGATGCAGATAAATGGAAGTATGGATAAAGAAGCACATAAAAAGATAATAAAGATACTGTTAATAGCCGGAAGCATTCTGCTTATATTTTCTGTACTTGTAATTTTATTGGCGGTAGCAATGTAGAAAGATAATTCAATAAATTAAATCTTTTATACGCGTAGCGTATCGGTTAGAGGGGGTATGCTTTTATTCCCCAAGAAATAAAACTTTGAAATGAATATGAAAAGGCAGTTATGCCAATGATTCGCACAATTTACGTGAAATCAGCAACGAATGGTTCGTATGGATTAGCTCAGAAATCGAGCTGTCTGAGCGTAGCGAGTTCTCGATTTCGTGCTAAGACATAGAATCTGAGTTGACTGATTTAGTAAATTGATTGCGTGTTGGCAAACTGCCTTTTCATATTCATTATTTAAGAAACTGTATATTGGGGTAATCAAAGCATACCATACCCTCTAACCGACCTTTTACTGCGCTGAGTATATAATCTCAGTCTTTGTCACATCCACCTTAGCCTCTTCCATTATAAGCTCTCCTATAGCCTCCGCCTTAATAACTCCGCCTGATGGATTCTTCACACTGTCGATAACACTTACAATCTCTGCATCTACCGTAGAATATTCAAATGCAAGCGTTGTATTAAGCAGCTTACAATTCTTCATAACAAGATTATCTATGTAGCACATCCCCTGAAGACTCTCTATCGTGCAGTTAATAAAGGTAAGATTCTTCGAGTTCCAGCCCAGATATTCACCTGAGATAAAAGTATCATACACTGTTACATTCTCGCAGTTCCAGAACGCATCCTTAGACAGAAGCTTGGAATTACGAACCTCAATATTCTTCGCACCGTCAAAGGAATAATTACCATACAGACTAAGATTATCTACCTTAACATCACTTGAATTCATAGCAAAATAATCGCCCTTAGCCATAACATTATCAAGCCTTACATCGCTGCAATTCCATAGAGTTTCCTCTGCAACAGGAAAAGACACATTTGATAAGGTTAAATTCCTGCATCTTCGGAAATTCTTAGGAGCCTCAATAAGAGAATTCCTAACCACGATATCATCTGTGTACCAGACGCCTGCTCTCGCCATATCAAACCATGTGCAGTCCTCCACCTTAATATTCTTTGAATACCATAGCGGATACTTCCACTTGAACATACTTCCATACAACTCAATATTCCTGCTTTCCTTAAGAGGTGACTCACCTTCTCCAAAAATCGTATCTCTTATGATAAGATTGTTCTCCATATAAAGTGAACGCTCGCCCTCAAAAAAACCATTTTTAATCTCTGTCATTTTGCTCATTTTTATATCTCCATGTATTTTATTAAGCATTGCCAATTCTACAGGCAACGATTATATTACAAATCCCCATATGAATCAATTCCTTTTTTAAGTCTTTCAAGTCCATCCTCAAGACGAGTCCTCGGACAGGCTATGTTAATCCTTAAAAATCTATCTCCACCCTTGCCATAATGCGAGCCTGCACTTAAGTATAGCCCCGTAGTCTTCCTGATATGCTTTGCAAGCTGCCCGGAATCAGAGGTTATACAGCTTACATCAAGCCACATAAGATAAGTCGCATCAAGCGGCATTATACTTATACCCTCCAGATTCTCTCCGATATACTTCTCGGACATGAGCCTGTTCTGATATATATACTCCCTTAATTCATCAAGCCAGCACTCTCCTTCATTAAAAGCTGCAAGTGTAGCAGCTATAGCAAATGAATTAGGCTCGCCAACCTCGTCCGTATTAATCTGCCTCCATACCTTATGGCGTATAAATCTGTCGGGTACAACCACAGCGGAGGTTTGTATACCTGCCATATTGAAAGCCTTAGTCGGCGATATGGCAACTACAGCATTATTAATCAGCTCATCACTTAATGATATGTATGATACATATTCCTTATCAGGTGCGGTTATATCACAATGTATCTCATCCACAATAAGCTTAACCCCATTATCAAGGCAAAGCTGTCCTACCTTCTCAAGAGTGTCCTTATCCCATATCCTGCCTATAGGATTATGCGGATTGCAAAATATCATAATTGAGGTCTGCGGCTTGGACAGCTTATCTTCCAGATCATCATAATCTATACTATAGTCACCGTCCTCATACTTCATCTCACATTCCAAGATATTGCGTCCGTTATTCCTTATTGAATTATAGAACATATTATACACAGGCGTGAGTATTACGACATTTTCCGCAGGCGTGGAAAGCTTTCTTATTGAGCTTGATAAAGTCGGTATTACGCCCGCACTGTAGATAAGCCATTCCTTTTTAATTACGGTATTATGCCTCCTTCCCCACCAGTTGATATATGCCTCATACCAGCTTTCAGGGATATCCTCATAACCGAATATTCCATTTACAACACGCTTATTAAGTGCATCTATTATCTCAGGTGCAGTCTCAAAATCCATATCTGCCACCCACATAGGCAGCTCACCCTCTGCTACATTCCACTTAAGCGAGTTAGTGCCTCTCCTGTCCGTTATCTTGTCAAAATTATATTTTCCCATTATACTGATCCTTTCTGAATTTGTATACTATCTCGTCAACCTTATATTTCACGCATCTATGTTACACCGTTACATCAAATTCCTTCTCAAGTCTCTTACTCCTTCTAAACATAATCATAGAAAATGCAAGCAGCAAAGCCTTGCATATATTATCTGCAATCATACAGTACCACACCTCACGAAGTCCGGTATGCCACAGCTTCACGCACAAAAATGTAAATACAATTCTTATGCCCCACATACTAAACGCCTCAACGACAAATACCTTTGCAGTTTTACCAAGTCCGTAAAAAATACCCTGAATGGAAATCATAAGTCCAAAGAACGGCTCTGTAAATGCTACTATCTTAAGCATATTCGAGCCAAGCACGGCAACACGCTCACTGCTCGTAAATATATTCATAAGCGGATATGACAGAAGATACAGCAGGGTTCCGTTTAACAGCATTATAACAACGGTCATAATCACACTTACCTTCATTACGGCTTTCAGCTTATTAAGGTTCTTCTCACCATATGCAACACCTATCAGTGCGGAGGTTGCCGAGCTTAATCCATATCCCGCTATATAAAATATAGTCTCGGCATTTACGGCTATGGAATGTGCTGCAAATATCGTCACACCCATACTTGATACAAGCCCTGCGAATACCACATATCCAAGTGAGGATGTAGCCTGTGTGGCAACCGCAGGAAGAGCAACCTTAGAGATTTCCTTAAGCAGCCTGCCATCCATATGTATATCCTTAAGCGAAACCCTTAATTCCTTCTTTCCCTCAAATACACAGAACATAAGAATTCCTGATATGATATATGATATGGCTGTCGCATAAGCAGCACCGATAACCCCCATTGAAAATACATATATCAAAAGCCAGTCTAAAACCATATTCACTATATTGGCTATAATATTCACCAGCATAGGTTTCTTGGTATCGAGTGTAGCCCTGATACACGAGCCGAATATAAGCGTAGCTGCTCTGAATATCATAGGCATGCTTATGATAAAGAAGTATTTATACGCATTCTCTCTTATCGCAGGAGCAGCCCCCATCCAGCGTGGGATAAATCGTGCCAGCGAGAGCGCTATGACACCTACTGTAATCCCTACACATACCACAAGTATAACAGCCTGTGAAGCAAGCCTCCTCAATCTATCCTCATCCTTTGCACCTACCGCTTTAGACATCATCGCAAGGAGTGCTATACCTATCGCATGAATGAAGCCACCGATTAGCCAGCCTATAGTTGTCGTAGTACTTACCGCAGCGGTCGCTTCTTCACCAAGATGTCCGACCATTGCAGTATCCACATATTGAAGCAAGGTACTTAAAATAAGCTCCAATATAGCTGGTATTGCGAGCAATATCAGTTCCCGTATTAATCCAATTTTATCTTTTTTCATATATCCATATATCCCCTGTTTTTCCTCTCAAGCACTCTGATTCTCAGACTCTCCCTTTAATTTCTTTCCAACCAATGTAATCGCCGGTCCAAGCAGAAGCGCCATAAGGATATGCCCTATCTTAGGTCTGCCGCCTGCCAGCATACCTATTACAATAGATGAAAAATCCACGATATTCCTGCATAAGAAAAACGGAAGCTTCTTCAAGACATCATTTAACATAACTGCAAGTGCATCATATGGCGCAATACCGACATCTGTATTCATATAAATTGCCGCAGTTATTATAAAGCCTGCAAGTGAGAGTGTAAATATTATCCCCCTGCTAAACGGCTCGGTAAAGGCTGATTCCGGTATGAATTTACCCCATATCCAGTCGAAGAAATCCGCATAATATGCTATAAGTACCATATTAATAACCGTACCTATACCTATAAGGTCGCGTCTAAAGATTATAACCAGCACAAGCAAGGCTATATTAACCATAAGCTGCCATGTTCCGAAGCTTAAGCCTATCTTGCCTGATACATTCCTGTTCATAAAGGTACAGGTATCCGTTCCAAGATTGCAGAGTATAAGAAATGACAGTGAAAATCCCATACCCAGCACAGCTAAGAAGCATATGATAATATTCCTATAATTTTTCTTAATATATCCTTTTATATCTACCCTTTGTCTATCCTTGTCCACTTATTAATCCCTTTCGAATAATATTTACACATTATTATAAATCCGAATCAGCATATCAGCTTAATTAAATTTCTCATCAGATAATAATATACATCAATTTCATTTACAATTAAACAATAAAATAAAATATATCTGTCATAAATAATAAAGTTATGATACAATAACTTATACAAGCAGCATTTAGAAGGAACGCTTTTTATATTATAAAGGGGATATAAATTGATACACAAAAAGGGGAACAAAAAAGACAAAAAATCAATGAAGCTTCCTAATACCATAGGGCTTTCGATGACTATATTTCTTATAGTAATGATTTTTGCATTTTCTTTAAATGATATAGAAACAGAAGATTTTTATCCGTTACAGGAATATATGTCAACAGATGTAACATACAAGGATGGTACAACTGCGCATTTTGATGACGGTGATTTCGGTTCAATAACCAAAAACGAAAGACTTATCGTACATATCAAGCTTCCGACGGAAATTAATATCGCCACTGCCGAGCTGTACATACCGCTCTACAACGCAGTCCTTAATGTCTACATAGACGACATGGAATTATTCCATGATACTGTAGATTCTGAAAATATATCAACCCATTACGGCAATCGTATCTATGAGATACCTCTGCCATACGATTATAATTCCAAAGAAATAATTCTCGACATTACCTCTGTCGTGAGTATGCCATATTCAGATTTGAACGGCATCGGTATTATCCCTGCCAATCAAAGCTGGAAACGGATAATCAACAAGCAGAGTATTATATTCTCGTTGTCTCTTACCCTTATGATTATGGCTATCATATGCGTATTTTTCTTCCTCGTGCGAAGCATATCACTAAGAAAGATACAGCTTGGCCTTCCTATAGCATTGTTCGAGCTTCTTATAAATGCGTGGTTCTTCGGAAGTCTGAGAATGTTCTACCTCATACTTGGAAATGTGGAATTCTGCGCAAAGCTGGAGTACTATGCCTTGTACTTAGCACCTCTGCCGCTTGCAGCATTTATATACACGGTAGTCGATGTACCATTTTTCAAAAAATTACTTACCGGTGTTACCTGTGTTTATGCCCTGTATTACATAACTGCAACCTTCATAGAGCTTTCGCCTGTAAAATATAACTACTCGGATATGCTCACAAGTATGCATCTTCTTACCGGTACAACCATAGTGATTATGGTTGTTGCCTTATTTGTAGGTACGAAACATAAGACCAACCAATATATTTTTATATTAAGATATGGCGTACTAATATCTATGCTGTGCGGCATACTTGAGTTAGCACGCTTCAATATTACCAAATATATCCTAAATAAATCATGGGTATCGACACACGGAGTAAGTGCTATAGCCATCCTTGTAATCGCCGTGTCCCTTGTCATATATCTTATATCAGTATCCGCCGACGAGTATACTTCGGAAATCGAGCGTAAGCAGCTTATGGTGCTTGCTTATAAAGATCCGCTTACCGATATATCCAATCGTGCCGCCTGCTATAAGAGTATTGAAGAAATGGAAGAAAAAGATATAAAGGAATACACTATGGTATTCATTGACTTAAATAATCTTAAGGTTGCAAATGATAACTATGGCCACGATATAGGCGACCTGCTGATTAAAACAGTTGCCTCCCATATTAATGAAACCTTCTCTGAATCAGGCTTTTGTGGCAGATGGGGCGGTGATGAATTCGTAGCATGTGTATTCGGAAGCAGAAAAAATGCCGAAAATCTGGTTGAAGAATTCTTAAATAAAATTCGGGAAGAAGATAAATCCGGCACATTTCCTTTCAAGGTATCTGCTGCCTGTGGTCTTGTGTCCAGTGATGCTGAGGATTACTTAGATCCACTCGAAGCCATACGTCAGGCAGATGCCATAATGTACGAGAACAAGAAGCTTATGAAGGCTGCCAGAGCATAGTTTTACTATCTCACATTAAGTCTTGATGCATATTCCGCAAGGTTCATTTCACACGACCTCAGGAATATTAATTTTACCGATACCGCCGCAGTATTTAGTCGTCGTATCTATAATCTCCTGTGCAATCTTCTCTAAGTATTCATCTGAGGTTGCCTCATTCCCCTGAACTATATAGAAAATATTCCTTGTATTCTCATTAACAGCGGTCTTATTGACCTGTCTTATCTCAAGTCGGCATAACACCTCATTAGAGTCATCACAATAACAATACTCATGTGGTGCAACCTTTATCGGCTCACTCTGACCGAGCGGAATGAATTTCTCACTTCCATCAGTAAATCTTAGTGTGACATTGCCCTCTACATTATCTATGTCGTGCGCACCGAGTGCCAGCTTGGAATCAAGTGATATAATATTATATATGTCAACCGCCTGATTAATATAGAATAAGTCGTGATTTTTATTAAGAAGCTTAATCAGATTCTCACTTGCAGGGATGTTCTTTCTACGCTTAACTCCGACATTATCGTGCAATATATTAAATCCCTCCAATATCGCATCACTATGTACATCTATACCCTCATATCTTTCTATAAGCTCTTTAATCTTATTATTCCTGTACTCCTGCCATTCCTCTGATTTAAGAGTATTGTCAATCCCTGTTACTTCAGGAAATATAATCTTTACACCGCTTTCAAGTACAGCCTTTTCAACAAAAAATTCCATAACTTGTCTCCTTTTATCCTCATGCCTTTTTCGTTATTTTCTCTATATATTCCTTAAATACTTCTATATACCTTTCTGCAATATCCGAAAGCCTGCTGTCCACTCTCTTGATATATCCCACATCTATACTTTCAGAGGTCTTAATGCTGACTGCCGCTAAGCCGTCATCAATTCCCTTTTCATAGAATGTTCCTATTCCGACAGAATATCCATTTAATTCTTTGATAAGAGCTATGGTCGTTCCCCTGTCGCTCGTTCTGATGACATTTTTATATTCATAGGTGCTTATGATTTCCTCATAGAAATAAAAGCTGTTATTCTCATCCTGATCAAATATAAGACAAGGATATTCCTCTAATTCTTCAAGAGATATTTCCTTCTTATCAGCAAGAGGGTGTTTATCTCCGACATATGCACATACAGGAAATGTCCCCAAAGGTTCAAACGAGAGATTAGCCTCCTTGAAAACCCTCTCATAGTACTCTCTGTTAAAGCTGCTAATATATAAGATACCAAGTTCACTTTTAGCACGTATTATGTTGTCAAGTACATTCTTGGTGGTTGTCTCATACAGAGAATATTCATAATCACTTAATCCATATTCCTTAACTATCTCCGAGAATATCTTAGTAGCAAAGGTTGAATGATGCATTGATACGGAGAAGTTCTTCTTGATATTGCCATCTCCGAAATACTTGTCCTCTAACAGCCTGTATTGAAGCAGAACATTGTTTGCATATCGTATAAAGGTTTCACCCTCCTTAGTTATGCTTATTCCCCTGTTCGTACGGTTAAAAATCGTTATTCCGAGTTCCTCCTCCAAATCCTTAATGGCAGTCGAAAGCCCGGACTGCGATATATAAAGCGAATGTGCTGTCGCATTTATCGACTTGGTTTTTGCAACCTCTATTACATATTTAAGCTGTGCAAGCGTCATACCTCTTACTCCTTATAAAATGATACTAAAACACTAACTTCATCTGATACCAGACCACCCCTCCATGAGTGGAACCGGATACGCCCTCGTTCTTAAAACCAAACCTCTCATAGAAACCCACGAGATTATCCTTGCATGTAAGGACAAGTCCTCGTCTGCCGTCTTCCTTCACATCCGCTATGACCTGACTTAGCAGTTTCGCCATATACCCCCGTCCCCGATGGTCGGGATAGCTTGCAAGCCTACCTCGCTAAAACTTCGTTTTCTGCTTGGCTCTGAAGGTTTATAGGTTGTCATAAAGGTCTTCCGTAAAGGTAAGGCTTCCTCTATATCCCGCATATGTACGATTAAAGACAAGTCTTTCATTCATAGGGAATGCTGCGGTAAGGAACTGTATGCCCATCTCAAGACCTACCTCACGCTCATTGCTGCTTCCTATGAGGAGGGTAATCTCTTCGTCCTCATTTCTTATAGTTTCATTTATCTCGTATTGGTCCGCCGTAAATACTATCTTCGGCGGCTTCGCATACTCAAGGTCTGTAAGTCTGTCTATTATCCTCTGTTTGTCTTCTTCACGATATATAGGCTCTGATACAATTACCAGAACAGGGGTAAAGCTGTAATCGTTTGCAAGATATCTTGTAAATGCTACAGCGTTCGTAGCATCTGCTACTACAGCAAAGCGCTTCCAGCTAAGTACACCTATCGACTGGGCGAGGTAGCTGTATACATAGTCCTCTTCCTCTTCAATTACCTTGTCTACAAGCGCCTTGTCAAGCTTTAATGCCTCGGCAATCTGCAATACCATCGCTGTCGTATCAGTAGCACCTACAGGAAGTGCAGGTATTCTGATAGACGGAACGCCGAATTTCTCTTCGAATTTTTTAGCCGGTCCCTTGAAAAGCCAAGGATTAATTATTATATTAAGTGCTGCACCCGAACATTTCTTAACTACCTCTATGCCCTGATGCTTAGTGAAGAATGTATTAACCTTAAGTCCGAGCTTGCTTAATATCCTGTCAATCTCCTCAAGTGTACCGCTCCAGAACGGGTCGTGATAAGGTACGATACCGAATATATTAACCAGCTTCTCATCCTTCTCTACGCCCTCTTCGATAACCTGATCTATAAATGTATTCCACACAACCTCATATCCAAGATTGCTATCTCCTGCAAAGCCCGGTGTCTCTATCGGATATACATCATAGCCCTTGCTCTGAAATTCCTCAGTAACACTGACTATATCATCACCGATTATACCGGCGGTGCAACCTGTAAGTATAAAATACGCATCTGCATCAACTATATCTATTGAGCCCTGTATAGTGGTTCTTAATTTATCAACACCGCCAAATACAACCTCCTTCTCAAGCATATTACTTGACGGAATCGACACACTGCTTACAAAGCAGGAGGATTTATGACCTGACTGTCCCTGCTCAGCAGCCGAGGTCTGCATACAGCAACCCGGACCGGAATGAAACACGGGACATACCTTGTCGATAGCACCCAATACCGAGTTCACGCCGCCTAATACGCAGCCACCACGTGGGTTTTCCAATATCTGTGACATAACATTTCCTCCCCGCTATACTATATACTTAAATGCATTTTCTTCGTACCAGCTATCTCTATACGGAAGCTTCACATGCTTCGCAAGCTTCTTGTTAAAGCCCGGATTCTCAAGCTGGTCTGCAATCTTATTACCGAGATACAAAAGACCGTCATAACCCATAGTCGGACGCTTGCCGTCCAATACATGCGTGGTCGGTATACCAAGCTTGGCTGCCCATTCGGGAACTCCTATAAATGCATCCGGTTTTAGCTTATTAACCAGATTGACCTGCTCAAAAGGCTGCATATTTGCCACATCTACGACAAAGTCCTTATGTATGCCGTTGAGGTATTCTATATCCACCTGAGCGTCATCATCATAGGTCGGAGTCTCAAGTCCGACCAACTTCATACCGAAGTCATCTATAAGTGCTGCTGCCGCAAACGAACGACCTGTACCGCCACATATGAATACCCGCTTGCCCTCAAGTCTGGCCCTTATCTTCTTAACCAAAGGCTCAATTCTCTCATGCTCCTTTGCAATGATTGCCTCGACCTCTTCTTCCTTGCCAAGTACCTTCGCTATGCCCCTGTACCATTTGTCGGTATTTCTGATACCAATAGGCATAACAGTATGCGAATATGGGATTTCATAATCCTCCCATAAGGTTTTCATGAATTCGTCTGCAAACACCTTACATATAGAGGTTGACGCCTCTGCCTGCGGTATCTGTTTAATCTTCTCCAATGAGCTGTAAAACGGAATATAATTAACCTTTATACCGATTAGCTCAAGCATCCTCTCCATCTCAAGCTGGTCTGCATAGCTTACGGTGGTTGGAGCAAAAAGATTAACCAGTCCTTTTATCTTAGGTTTTTTCTCACCCTTTAATATATATTTATTAATCGAAAGGAAAGCCGCATCAAAGCCTGATGCACAAATCTTAGACTTAAAGCCCTCACAATGGATAGGCACGATTATAGCATCCTCATACTCACTCTGCAAATCAGCCGCTATCGCATCTATATCGTCACCGATTATACCTGATGCACAGGAAGCATATACAAATATCAGCTTTGGATTATATCTGTCCACAGCTTTCTTGACTGACTGTCTTAATTTTTCCTCGCCACCGAATACGACACTCTTCTGGTCAAGATTAGTTACGATAATTCTCGGATTCTTGATATTCTTTATGCCTCGGTGTGCCTGACCTACTCTGTACATATCAACAGCCATAATTGTACAGCCGACACACCCCTGCGGTGAATGTGACACGAACACGGCATCATCAAGAGACATAAGTGCTGCCATACTGTTAATCTGTTGACATTGCAGCCCCTGTGCAAAGCTTCTGTCTGCACGCTTGAGACAGCCCTTTTTAAATTCTTCCTCAATGACTGTGCTTCTGTCGCCGAGGTCATTTACCCTGCCCGGCTTGCTTTCTCTTACTCCCGAATACTTTTTCTCAGCCATAACACTTTCCTTTCATACCATACTTCTACAAGCTAAATGAATATCCCGACAAAAGCCGGAATAATCAAAGTCTATATACAATAATCAATATTCATATCATAGTACCACTCCAGTAAATCGGCTAAGGTTATACCCTCCAATACGCCATTTATGGCATCCTCAAGCTGATTCCATATCTTGCGGCTTACCTTATCAGATGGTGATACATCTGCTCCCATATCTTCTACCGGCGACATACTTCCCTCGATAGTCTTTAAGATTCTTCCGACTGTATAATCCTCCGGTTTTTCGCTAAGCAGATATCCCCCCTTTGAACCGCGCAGGCTTTTAACCAGTCCTGCTTTATTCAAGGACGATACTATCTGCTCCAGATACTTCTCGGATATCTCCTGTCTGCTGGCTATATCCTTAATTCTTACAGGCTCTCCGTTATTATAAATAGCCAAATCCAACATAAGCTTTACAGCGTTTCTTCCCTTTGTTGAAATCCTCATATGTTACCTCCCTTAGTATTAAATTGCGACGAGTCCACCTCGAAATCTTCGATTCCCCGATGTCCGTTGCACTCAAATGGTTATATAAAAATTATACCACAATTCCTACTATTTTACTATAGTTTACAAGTCTTATCCACGCAAGGATTGATGGTTATCCATCCTGTTATAGTAAAATGTTATCTTATCCAATGCCTCTTCTATCGGGCAGGCAACATCAAAGGAAGATATAGCTTTTTTCTCTAATTGCTTTTGTACGGAAAATCCTATCTTTTTACATACAAGTGCGCGACAGTCAAGTACAAGTGAAAGCTTAGCATGATTAGCACCTCCACCATTGCCACAGCCGCCACCTGAGCCGCAACCGTCTCCGCTGCCACAGTCTGCTGTCTCGGGACTACAGCCTGAATTCACATCACAGCCTGCTGCATCAGGGTTACATCCTGCCGGTTCGGAACCACCGACACCCGATATATCCTGTGCGCCATCCTGACCAGCATCTTCCACTACACGCTCTTCTAATTTTTTATACTCTCTGCCATCTGCCTCGTAGATTATAAATCTCCTCGCCTGACCGAAGGTCTCATCGACATTTAATTCATCCGAAGAAGCTACGGCAATCTTATAACTCATATAAATCTCCTATCTGAATCACATTAGTTCCATCTCTGAACAGCTACGGAATAAATATCCTCGATAAGTCTGATACCGCCTGTGTAGCCCACATAGAAATCATCAAGTACAACCTTATCCTGTACAGGCCATGAGATGTTAAGATAATGTCCGAATAATTCCTCTGTTACCTCTTTCTCATAGTAGCTTCCGAGTATAAGCGGATATCCATGGTAATCATGCTCTCTTATCTCGTTATGTATCTTGTAGCCGTCGGTCTCGAAGCTGACATCTGCCTCTATACCATAGTTAAGATTCTTAAATTCTTCCTTTATCTTATCCCTGTACTGCTTAGGGGTATCATCAACCACGAACTGCTTCGCAGGGAAAAGCCCCAAATCATTGACAAGGAACTTGGTTATACCGAGCGCATACTGGGCATCGGCAACAACCGAGAACTGCTTTGCCATAACTCTTGTCTCAAGGAACATATCTGCATATCTTTCTATGAGATAATAATAGTAATTCTCATGCTCGTTTATAACCGTTTCGACTTTATCCTTATCAACTCCTGCGAATTCGCCTACTGTTCTAAGGAATTTGCTGGTCTCAAATGCGCCGATAGGAAGTGTAGGATAATGAAGGTATGGTATACCAAGCTTTCTCTCCATCTTCTTAACATTCGTAAGTGAAACCCAAGGTGATACGAGTAGATTAAACTCTGCCTTCGGTATCTTATTAATATTATCTATACCGTGCTTATAGCCGAATATTGTGTTAGGTGTTAGACCTATCTCAGTCAAAAGCTTCTCTAACTCTTTGATGTTACCGAGCCAGAACAAATCCTGATAAGGTACATCCGCCCATATATTGACAAGTCCCTTCTCCTTCTCCTCCGACTTCTCAAGATACTGGTCAATAATCGCATCTATAACCTGCTCATGTCCCTTGTAATTATTACCCTTAAAGCCTGCTGTGGAAGCATATACCACAGGCTTTCCGTCGTCCTGATAGCGGCTTACCACCTCTCCTGTGTCATCTCCGACTATCTCAGGTATACAGCCCGTAAGGACTACATAGAAATCCGCATCTATAACCTTAAGAGCATTCTCAATAGTTGTATCAAGCTTTTTGACACCGCCGAATACTACATCCTTCTCATTGATACTCGTACAAGGGAAGATATTCGGCGAGAAATACCCCGAGCTTCCAATCGAGTCGGACAGCTTCTGAGCACATCCCGGACCTGAATGTAGTATAGGTATTGCCCTGTCTATCGCCTGAACTGTCTGCATTGCGCCAAGCGCACATTTATATCTTTGTTTGTCTAATAATTTCGCCATTATTTACCAGCCTCCTCTAAGAATTTATCTACATTCTGCTGATACCACCAGTCTGTATAAGGAAGCTTAACTCTCCTTGCAAGGTTCTTCTCAAAGCTTCTGTTATTGATACTGTCTAAGATTGCCTGAGCAAACTCAAGTGTATGCTTATATCCGAATATCATATATTCATCCGCAACATATACCGCAGGCGTTCCATTCTTTATAGCCCATACGGTTGAGCCCGGATGTCTTGATAAATATAAATCCGGCTGATATTTCTTAAGTATATTCATAACCTCATAATTCTGCTGGTCGGCAACACTCGCCTCGAAATCTACATCATTCTCAAGGAGGTATTTCATGGATGGAGGTACATCACCATTCTCATACTTCTTGTCGTAATGCCATGCAAGTGCCCATACAACCTCTACACCAAGCTCATTAAGAACTCTTGATACCTCAAAGGTATATCCCGGTCCCATACCAAGAACTGCTCTTAAGCCCTTAAGTTTCTCCTTAATCTCTTCAATCTGAGGAATATATATGGCTCTTTGCTCCTCGATGTATTTCTCAACCGCCTCAGAACGCTCGGTTACTCTTCCTATCTCACGAAGCCAGGTCTCAAAGCCCGCTATACCGAGAGGGTTGATAGTTCTTATATAAGGGACTCCGTATTTTTCTTCAAGACCGTTACCAAGATAGTTACCGAGTGTGCCACAGATACAGGTTGTGGCAAGCGACTCGGATATATGGCTTAACTCCTCGACAGTCGAATTACAATACAGGAAAATCGGCTCTAAATCCAGATTTTTAAATATCTCTATAATCTCAGGTCTGGCACTCTCATAGAAGTTCTTGAAATTGATTGTATTTCTCTTCTGCTTAGGAGGCTGTACAATAGAGCTTAATACAGCATGGTCTGATATATCGAAGCCCGTTGCCCAGATACGGGACTTAAAGCCCTCACAATGAACTGCAACTATAGGCACTTCTATCTCATCCTTAACATCATCAACCACGCTGTCGATATCCTCACCTATTATGCCTGTAGCACATGAGCTTGTTACAAATATCGCCTTAGGTGAATATCTTCTGTTTACCTCAAGTATGATATCTCTAAGTGCATCAGCCGAACCGAATATCGTATCATTTTCATTCATGTCGGTTCCTACATATACCGTGTTGTTTGTCACTCCACGCTTCTTAGCCATTACCTTGTCAAGATAATATGAGCCTGCACTTGCAACCGAACAGCCCGAAGGTCCGTGATGTATAATCGCTATATCTCGTATAGCTGACAACTGTCCGAGTGCACATGATGAAAGACATGTACTTGACTGTGAGAAGCATCTTGAACAACCCTTAAGTGTTCCGCACTGGCTCTTCTCCGCCAGATCACTCAGGCTTCCGATATATCCGGTTATCGAGCCTATTCTGTTCTCTCTCGTTGCGACATTGGAGCTTTCCAAATTAAGTGCCATTTTCTTACCTCCTAAAAAATCCTTTATACATACTTTAAATTAATCCAAATACCCAAAAATATTTCCATCTGACATAAATCTTATTTGAATTTATGTATCAGATATGATAATCATCCTCCATAAGACCGAACTCGAACAATATCTCCTCAAGACGCTCCTGTGTCATAGGAGTAGGTATTGCAAAGTTGGTATTGTTGATAACTGCCTCTGCGAGATTCCTGTACTCCTGTGCCTGTGCCGAATCAGGCTTATATTCGATAACCGTCTTCTTGTTAATCTCTGCTCTCTGTACGATATTATCTCTCGGTACGAAGTATAAAAGCTGTGTCCCAAGCTCCTTGGCAAATGCACGAAGCAGGTCAAGCTCTCTGTCTACATTACGGCTGTTGCAGATGATACCGCCGAGTCTTACTCCACCGGTTCTTGCATAACGCTTGATACCCTTGGCGATATTATTTGCCGCATAAAGAGCCATCATCTCACCACTTGCAACTATATATATCTCCTTTGCCTTGCCCTCTCTGATTGGCATTGCAAAACCACCACACACAACATCACCAAGTACATCATAGAATACATAATCCAAATCCTCAGTATATGCTCCTAAATTCTCAAGCATATTTATAGATGTAATGATACCTCTACCTGCACATCCTACACCCGGCTCAGGACCACCCGACTCTACACATCTGGTTCCACCATAGCCCTCTCTCATAATACGCTCAAGCTCGATATCCTCACCCTCATCACGAATGGTGTCAAGAACCGTCTTCTGAGCAAGACCACCTAGCAAAAGTCTTGTCGAATCAGCCTTAGGGTCGCAACCTACAACCATAACCTTCTTGCCATGCTCCACCAAGCCTGCTGTAAGGTTCTGAGTAGTCGTTGACTTACCGATACCACCTTTTCCATATATTGCTATTTGTCTTATTTCTCCCATTTTTATTTCCTTTCTTCTTTCAATAATATTTATTTTCAGAGTCATGCAAATAACTCACACAACTCATTTAAACAGGTTTTGGACTTCATCATATGAAATCACTTTTTTTATTGCATTATCTATCAAATCAGGAATTTCCATAGCTGTAATTCCCTTAGACTCTAATACATTTGATGCTCCGGGACCTATCCTGCTGACAAGCACATACTTACACATGCTAAGCTCCTCAGCATTCCTTATAAGCTTGTTATCATCATGCTCGCCACCCTTGCATATAGGTGTAAGTATCAGACTTTCTATGTACTTGTAGCTATTATCCTCCGCAACTGCATATATGAGAAATGTGTCAGCCCTGCCAAAATGCTTATTCACTACAATCCCATCCGATGATGCAGCCGCTACATAATATTTGATATTATCCATGTGAAAATGTTTCCTTTATTCCCATTCTTCTCTGATATATCCGGTCACCAAACTCGGATTTACCCGGTACTCCTACCGCATCAGCCCTGCAATGCTGACAATGCCTGAACACATCAATATACTCGGAAGCTATCGTCCTTGCCTCATCAATCTCGGTACATACCGGAGCCCGCTCATTGGCAAGCTCTGCCTGTGGTATGAGAGGAATTATATTGTATATGCTTGCTCCCGCCTCAGCGACCGTCCTTGCTATCTCTTCTATATGTTCACCGTTTATATCCGGTACAAGCACCGTATTAATCTTAAGCGTCATACCAGCATCAGCTAACTTCTTTATACCCTTGAGCTGATTTTCTATAAGTATTTTCGCACCCTCGACACCTTCGATTTTCTTACCATGATAGATAATGTATTTGTTAAGCTTCGCCTCAAGCTCAGGATCAACCGCATTTACAGTTACCGTCAGCGTGTCAATTCCAACCTCGAGTATGTCATCCGCCTTCTCATACAAGAGAAGTCCATTCGTGCTCATACACTTAATCAGGTCAGGGAATTTCTCCTTTATAAGCTTGAAAGTATTAAGCGCATTATCTGTTGCAAGAGTATCTCCGGGTCCTGCTATACCGGCAACCGTAATCTCGGGACATATCTTAAGTGCCTTCTCCAGAATATCCAGACTCTCCTTTGGCTTAAGCACCTTCGAGGTTACACCCGGTCTTTCCTCGACATCATTTATCTGTCTGTCACAGAATGCACAGGCGATATTGCAGCCCGGGCTGACAGGAAGATGAATTCTTCCGACATTATTCGTATGCCCTCCAAAACATGGATGTGAATTTTGTAAATCCTTGTATGTATTGCTCAAGAATCATACACCTACTTTCATAATCAAAGCCAAATCGCAGAAATACAGGTTCAACCGATTAATTTCCACAATCTGACATAATTTAGCGGCACCAGGCGGATTCGAACCACCATCTTCGGTTTTGCAAACCTATGCCATACCAGCGGCCATGGCGCCATCCTTGTTAGAAATGCCAGAGGTTTAAATAACCTCTGGCATCTTGTTTATGAATACTTAGTTTTGGTTACTTATTAGTTATTGCTGAAAAGTGGAGTTGATAAGTAACGATCACCTGAGTCAGGAAGTAATGCAACGATTGTCTTACCTGCATTTTCAGGTCTCTCGGCTAATATAGCTGCTGCCTTGAGTGCCGCACCTGATGAAATACCTACTAAGATACCTTCACTGACAGCGAACTCTCTACCCTCTGCGAATGCATCATCATTCTCGATAGTGATAATCTCATCATAAATCTTAGTATTAAGTACATCCGGTACAAATCCTGCACCAATACCCTGAATCTTGTGTGCTCCCGGAGTACCTGTTGAAAGAACAGGGCTACCTGCAGGCTCAACTGCAACAACCTTAACATCAGGATTCTTCTCCTTGAGATACTCACCGACACCGGTTACAGTACCACCTGTACCTACACCTGCCACAAATATATCAACCTTTCCATCAGTCTGCTCCCAGATCTCAGGACCTGTTGTAGCCTTGTGAATTGCAGGGTTAGCAGGATTAACAAACTGACCGAGTATGATTGAACCAGGTGTAGCTTCCTTAAGCTCTTCAGCCTTAGCGATAGCCCCCTTCATACCCTTAGCACCCTCAGTAAGTACTAACTCAGCTCCATAAGCCTTGAGAAGATTTCTTCTCTCAACACTCATTGTATCAGGAAGAGTAAGAACGGCTTTGTATCCCTTAGCTGCTGCAACAGCCGCCAAGCCGATACCTGTGTTGCCGCTGGTAGGCTCTATAATGGTAGCCCCCGGCTTTAACTCGCCCTTCTTCTCTGCATCCTCAATCATAGCAAGTGCGATTCTATCCTTTACAGAACCTGCCGGATTAAGATACTCAAGCTTTGCTAAAATGGTAGCATTGCTGATGCCCTTCTTCTTGGAATATCCATTCAGCTTAAGTATAGGAGTTCCTCCTATTAATTCTAATGCACTTTCTTTAATCTGACTCATAATAAAATCTCCTTTCAAATATTTACTTCTTTCATTTGTATTTTTTCTTTTCCTATAATCCCTACTTATTTAGTAGGATTAATATGTATTTATTGTATTCCTATTATTCGACTTTGTCAATAGTATTTTTAAATAATTAATCGTTTTTGTTATCGAAACTTTCTCTAACCTGATATAAGTTAAGGTTATACCCATTGTTATATCGTTATAACACGCCTTATTCTGTCCAACGCATCCTCTAAGATACTTCTCGGACATGCCACATTAATCCTCTGATATCCAAGTCCTGTATGTCCGAATATAGCTCCCGAATCAAGCCAGAGCTTCGCTTCATGTACTATACGCCTGTCAACCTCAGCCGGTTCAAGTCCCGTTTCTCTAAAGTCAAGCCATACCAGATATGTCCCCTCCTGCTTAGCCATAACAACACCCGGCAGATATTTTTCCACATACTCTTCTGTAAATTTGACATTTTCCCATATGTAAGCCTTAACCTTCTCGTACCACTCCTCTCCATATAGATATGCCGCTTCACCCGCTACAAGACCCATTATATTACACTGGCTGTAGCCGGCTGCATCTACCTGCTTCTTAAATGCCTTCCTTAACTTCTTATTAGATATAAAATTATTGGATATCTGAGCAGCCGCAAGGTTAAAGGTCTTACTCGGCGAAGTACAGGTTATTGTTATATCCGCAAATTCCTTCTTAATATCCGCAAATACAACATGCTTAATTCCCTCAAAGGTAAAATCCTGATGTATCTCGTCGCTTACCACGATAACATTGTGCTTAAGACATATGTCACCCATCCTCTCAAGCTCCTCTTTAGTCCAGACTCTTGCGCCGGGATTATGTGGATTACAGAGCAGGAAAAGCTTTATATGCTCATCCACTATCTTTCTTTCGAAATCATCAAAGTCGATATGATATCTCCTATCAGCTCCCATAACCAGGTCATTGCTCACAACCCTTCTGTCATTATCTTCAATAACCTCAAAAAAAGGATAATAAACCGGTGACTGTATTAAAACGCCCTCTCCAACCTCCGTAAATGCTTTAACGGACATGGCAAGGGCGAATACTATACCGGGAGTTTTAATTAACCATTCCTCCCTGATATCCCAGTTATGATGTTTTTTCATCCATCCCCTTATTGCTTCAAAGTAAGGGGCTTTAACCTCGCTGTAGCCGAATATACCATGTTCAGCCAAAGCTGCAAGTGCATCCTGTATATAGCTTGAGGTCCTAAAATCCATATCTGCAACCCACAGCGGGAACACATCCTCCGGCATATTTCTTTCTACAGCAAAGTCATACTTTAGTGATTTTGTATCCCTTCTTTCAATGACAGCATCAAAATCAAGATTTCTTTCAGCCATTTATCTCCTCCTGTATATCGTTAAATACTTTTTCTAATTCACCTATCAGATCCTCCACATCCTCTATACCCACAGATACTCTGATGGTTGACTCTGTTATTCCGTTTCTCTCACGGATTTCCTTAGGCACATCTGCGTGTGTCTGAGTCGTAGGATAGGTAATTAAGGTCTCCACACCTCCGAGGCTTTCCGCATACTTTATCATCTTAACCTTCTCAAGTATGGCAAGTGCAACCTCTTTACTTACTACCTGAAATGTAATCATAGCCCCAAAGCCACGGCTCTGCTTCTTCATTATCTCATAGCCGGGATGTTCAGGCAGTCCCGGATATATAACCTTAGTTACAAGCTCTTGTTCCTTAAGCCACTTGGCAATGTACTCTGCATTCTTCTCGGATTTTTCCATGCGCACACTCAGAGTTTTAATTCCTCTGTCAATCAGCCAACTATCGAACGGGGATATACTTGAACCTATTGTATTAAGCAGGAACTTAAACCTTGCGTCAAGCTCCTTATCCTTAGTTATTATAAATCCTGCCAGAGTATCATTGTGACCACCCAGATACTTCGTGCCGCTGTGTATTACAATATCCGCACCCAGAACAAGCGGATTCTGCAGGTAAGGGGTAAGGAATGTATTATCCACTACAAGAAGGACATTATGCTTCTTTGCAATTCTTGATACCGCTTCTATATCCGTAACATTCATCATAGGATTGGTCGGAGTTTCAATATATATGGCTTTTGTATTATCATTTATGTAGCTTTCTATATCATCCTTATAGCAGTCTATCCTCGAAAAGCTGATACCGTTCTTAACCGATATATTGTCGAATAATCTTATACTTCCACCATACAAATCCGAATCTATAATCAGATGGTCACCCGGCTTAAATAATTCCATGAAAAGCGCAATGGCAGCCATACCCGAGGATAAAGCTACTGCACTTGTTCCGAATTCGAGAGAAGCTACTACCTTCTCTAAATGCTCTCTGGTCGGATTGGCCAGACGGCTGTAATCATATCCCGTACTTCTTCCGACACCCTCATGTGCATATGTAGCAGTCTGATATATCGGAAAGCTTATTGCACCGTAATTCTTTATACACCCCTCATCTTCCTCAAGATGAACACACTTTGTTGACATACCTCGTGGCATAATCTACCTCCAAAACAATAAATTTAATCTAAAACCTTATCCTTATACTTAGATAATTCTTCAATATATCTCTTGCCGATATCACTTATAGATGAATTCTTGCGTGTTATATAGCCTATACGCATCTTCTCATCAGACCTAAGCTTTACGACACAATAATTCTCACCGTTTAAGTCCTCACATATAATACCCGAACATAAGGTGTACCCATTAAGGCCAACCATAAGGTTAAGCATGGTCGCCCTATCATTTGCACGAATTAATCTCTTGTACTTATATGTGCTAAGAGCCTCCTCGGCATAATAGAACGAATTATGCTCGCCCTGCTGGAAAGCAAGACAAGGATAATCAGCCAAATCCTCGAGTGTAACCTCCTTTTGGGCAGCAAGAGGATTTGTCTTACTCATATACACATATATGCTGCACTCGAATAAATCATGAAATTCAAGTCCGTACTCATCAAAAAGTCTCGTAAGTATACTCTGGTTAAAGTCATTCAGATAAAGTACACCTATTTCGCTTCTGTAGTTTTTGACATTCTCAAGAATCTCATGAGTCTTGGTCTCATTTACTTCAAATTCATACTCGCCGAAGCCGAACTGTTCTACAAGCTTCACGAAAGTATCAACCGCAAATGTATAGTGTTGCATAGACACGCTGAACTTCTTTTTTACATCAGACTTCGATATATACTTGGAGTCAAGAAGCTCGTACTGCTCTACAACCTGTCTGGCATATCCGATAAATTCCATACCCTCAGGGGTAATCTTAATACCTGTCTTAGACCTTATGAAAAGCTCAATGCCTATCTCTTCCTCTAAAGAATGAATTGCAGCAGATAAGCTCGGCTGCGATATGAACAGCTTCTTTGCTGCATCGTTAAGTGAATTCTCACCCGCCACTGTGATGGCGTATTTTAATTGTACTAATGTCATGACATTTCCTCATTTCCTATTGTTTCAGTATACTATAGTACTGAGCCTAATATATCATAATTGAAGATATCTGAATAATTCCTTTTTACTTCTATGTGTTATAGGTTCAGTCTATAGATAATTAAAATATTATCACATTTCCTATTACTTGGGAATATAAAAAAAAGAGGTCAGATGTTTTCTCACCCGACCTCCATAGCATGCATAGCTATTAATATTTTATTTTCTTGACCTTCTTATGAATACCACGCTCTCTGCAATCATCATTATAACCGAAAGCATAATGAGAGTCAGCGCAAAACCAATTGGCATATCATCACCGGTTTTTACAGATGTTGTAGTTGTCGTAGTTGTGGTTGTCGTAGTTGTGGTTGTCGTGATAGAGGTCTCCGGTGTATCCGGCGTAGTCTCTGTAGTAGTCGTGGTAGTTATTTTCTTATCAGTCATCTTAACAGTGATTACCCTGCCATCATTATTCGCCACCGTATCATCAGGTATGGTAAATGTCACAGGCTCAGCTAATGCATAACCATCCGGCGCGCTTACCTCATTTAAGCTGTAAGTTTCTCCAATTACAAATACACCCGATACTTCATATGCGTCTGTCGTTGTAGTCCAGTTTTCTACAACTATATTACCGTCTGAATCGGTTACATTAAGGACAGCTCCGGGAAGAACATTCCCATCCTCGTCTTGTTTTATGAATTCAACCACTACCTCAGGCTCAAGCCAGGTAAGTGTACCATTTGCCGCAAGGACTATAGTACCATTGCCACTGTCGAACTTAGAGGCATCCATAACGACATTTCCATTCTCATCCACCTTGAAGGCTATCTTCATAGGATTCTTAGATACATAATATCCCTCCGGAGACAGATATTCCATTACGGTATATTCTACTCCTGTAAGCACACCCTCAAAGCAGATAAGCCCCTCCTCATCTGTAACCTCATACGCTATAGGTGTAGGTACTCCAAGAGCATTATTCTTCATAAGTACATATGTAGAGCCTGCCAGCTTCTTAGCGTGATTTTTCTCGCTGACCTTGGTAAATCTTATATCTGCACGATATACATCATTAACCAGCCTATTAGCAGGTACAGGCCTTGTACCCTCCACATCATAGGTAAGCCCTGCAAATGCTCCATCCGTAACCCTTGCATAATATACAGCATCATCCAGCCTATAGTTCTCAACAGTCATTAACTCCTTCACGGCATAGACACCGGCAGGGAGATTCTCAAATATTACTGTTCCATTTTCATCTGATGTGGCGATATATAGCTGTGTCCCATCTATAGCCTGCCCCTCGTCATCCACCATAACAGCCGTAAATCTAACCCCCGAAAGAGCCTTCACGGCATCACGAAGCGACTCATCATTCAAGCAGCTTTCATTATATTTTCCAACCTTCATAAAGTTAATCTCGGTTACAGCATTTTTAACAAGAATCACACCATTACCATCTATATCAACCGTTGAAACGGCAGTTATGATGTTACCATATTCATCCAGCTTGAACACCCGGTCGGAAGCCCTCATATATCCTACAGGAGCCTTATCCTCATGCAAGGTATATTCAGTATCTACATTCAATACTCCTTCGATTATCTCTGCTTCGGTTCCTGATACCCATTCATAAACTACAGTCTTATCAGCGTTAAGAATCTGAAGCGTAGCGCCCGCAATGCCCGCTGTGCCTGTAATATCAGTTTTCCTAATGCTAACCCTTGTAGCAGTATCACGCACAATAATAGTATCTCCGCTTGCCGTACAACTGCTTCCTTCTACAGTGATAGTACCGTCCTCGGCAATCTCAAAATATGTAGTGGTTATCACAGTGTAGCCATTAGGTGCGATGGTTTCTTCTAACTTATATCTACCACCTGTAACCGTTATCTCATGTGCGGTATCTGTTGAATCCCATTCATATACATCGCCTGTCTCAGTATTCGTAACCCTGATATGTGCACCGGACAGCTCATCATCACCGGTTGCAGCCTTCTTGCTAATCTTTATATCATAGGTCTTTTCCTTGCTGTCATACATGGTAAGAATATTATTATCGACGCCGTTATTCGCACTTAAACTGTAATCATCAGCAGTCAGGGTATTATCAAGCACCGTAATCTTACCCTCATTATCCACCTTGAATTTGATATCCTTAGCCTTAGCATATCCTTCCGGTACGGATTCTTCCTTCAATATGTATGTACCTGCCGCAAGCTTGTTATGAAAGACATCTGTCGTATCGACTATATAGAAGCTCTTCTGAACTCCCGTATCCCAGTCACAAAGCTTCGTCGTTCCCGCTTCGTCATACAGAGCAAGCTTTGCACCGGATAACTCAACTGCAGTTCCAAGCTCCTTCTTGCTTATAGTAAATGAATCGCCCGGATAATTCTCATAGTATATGTAGCTTCCTAATACAAATGTCTTAACTGAATCAGGTACAGTCAAGTCAGTCGATCCCGGAATTACAAAATAGTATGGTTCCGACCTCACACTAAGTCTGGTTGCAGTTCCTGTTGTTCCCGGTTCAACCTCTACCAATGCATATACAGTATCATATAATAATCCGTCAATATTCAGTACTCCTGACGCATTAACAACCTTAAAATCACTCTCCCCCGAAGCATTAGTAACTTTGTTATCATAATTTATCTCGACATTGCCGCCACTTACCGTACATCTGTATACATTAAATACTGTACCCGTTACAGCCTTTATCTCGCCACCATCAGTCCAGTATTTCCGTATATTAATATTTCCTGTATCAGCGGTAAAAGTCGCCGATACCTTCATTGCAGCATGTGATGTAGATGTACTGTCAGAGGTTCCGACACCCGAGACTCCCTCAAGCGCAAAGCTATTGGTTGAATTATTACGGTCAAGACTCGGATATACTACTATTGAACCCGGGGCATCATTATATCCATTATATAGATTTACTATAGCATAATACTCTATCCTGAGAGACTTTTCATCCGGCAGCGTAAATGTAAGAATATTATTATCAGCATCTAATTCATAGCTGTAATTATCTCTTCCAACCCCACAGCTTAACAGTCTTTCTCCGGACTCAGTTATCTCATATACTTTGATAGAATCAAGGTCATATGATAGAGCAGAGCCAAGCTTATCTGTGGCAACAAGCTTACCATTATCAGTAAGCTTAGCTGCAAGTTTATTAACCTCTACTTTATATTCAACCGCATTATACACATGTCCGTGAAGCGTAACCTCCTGATAAAACGAACTATTCTTTTTAACTATTTGAGGCACTTTTATGGTATTGGTAACACTCTGAGTAGTTCCTTTTGGCTCGGATTTATATTCTATAATAGCTGTATTGGTAAAGGTTTTATCCTCACCCGCCTTTATAAATGCACCCACATCAGCTATCTTAGCCTTATAGCTTATTCTAATTATAAAATCTCCCTGAGTACCATTGGACCATAATTCTTCATTGCAAAGCTTTAGTACATCTATATTGGAATTCACAGGAATTCCAAAAACTATCTCATTTGTATCAGTATCATAGCTGTTAAGTCTTCCCGTCGCCAAATAATCTGTTATAGGATGGGAATTATTTTTAATATCATCACTTAGAGCAAACCATTCCGTAGAAGTCATACAATGTCTTCCTGATAAACTCGTAACTCCGGCAGCATAATAATATGGTACATTCCATTCTCCTAATCCGGAAATATCTGTTGTATCTCCTAATTCAGTAAGCAAGATATTCGAAACCTTCACCGAAGATGTGTCAAGCACAAGTCCATCAGGCAGGTTATCCCTTATAATAATGCTCTCATTATCAGATGAATTAAGATAGGACATCTTACTTATATCAACATCAAGATTATAATCAATATAAACATCATTATCTTTAGCAACTCCACTCTTGGCAAGAGGTTCATTATCACGGTTAATTACAGGTATCTTATATTCGGCTGTATAGCTCAGAGGACTTGGTAAACCATCATAATCAAGACTTGCCGTATTTTTAAAGGTAGAACCTTCGTAGTCGCTTCCTGATATCTTTGTCACATAGTCAAGCGTAATTATTTTATCATTCAGTGAGCTTATGAACTCATCGGTGAAATATATTTCATTAATCGTAGAATAATCAATCGATCCCCATCCACGATCTGTCTTTAATATATTAATTGAATTCTCGTCTACAGATATTGTATTGCCTTCAGCTATTACTCCATTTTCAAGAACAGTATGTCCGTTTACCTTAAGGGTTTTATCCCAGCTATGTGATAGATTCTCCACAAATGTAGGGCTATCAACATCTGTTGATTCAGACAATACAACATTTGTTGAATAAGGTGATATATTAGTTATTACAACCTGCCATGAAATAGTCTTGTCTGACTCATTATATGAATTAGCTATTGCATTTTTAACAATTGCAGCTCCCTCTACACCATTCGATGTATAAGTATCATAAGCTGTTAATGTATCATATGTAGTTACTACATTAACAGTATTTTTAACATTTGTACTTGGGCGTTCCAGGTATTCCTGTGTAAGACTTGTTGTATATGTAGCTTCGTATTTTCCCGGAGAGCCTTCAACCTGTCTAAAATCATTCTTAGTAATTTGTGAGTTTGATGTAAGTCCATCTCCGCTGTCACTGATTGAACTGACAAAATTATCAAAGGATGTAATATCAGCATAGCTTCCCATATCTATGGTTATCTTCCAATTTTGTTCAGTATCGGTTGCTCCTGCCTGAAGTTCCTTTTTAACAGTTGGTTTTACAATATCAAAATCAGCAGAAGATGTGGCTGTCTTAGAATTATTTTTGTTAGAGGTATAATTTGCCGTTATAGTATTCTCAACCTTATCTTTATTTTTCAATGCATTTTTAATTTCATCTTTTGAAAGCTTCATTTTGTATTTAAATGTAACATACTCTCCGTGTTTAATTTCTTTTCCATTCAACTTGTTACTCAAATCATTTATTGAAGAAACCGAAGAAAAATCTACACTTGTGTTCGAAGTAACAGAAAATTCAGATACAGTGCCGGAAAGCAATTCACCACAAGAATCAGATATTAAACCTAATGTCACCGGATTATTTCTCCAAGCAGCCATAGATAAAGTCACTTCATATTCCTGAATCCATACATTTTCATTAGAGTCGTAGGTACAGTCTCCTGCTGTCTTCTTAATATCAAGTTCTTCTTCAGAAGAGCCATCATCCCATGTAACATCAAAATTACCACAGTCTCCAAGTTGAAGAGCAACATGTTCCTGGTCAGAATGATTATTCTTATCTACATTTACTGTACCGGAAGCTGTAACCGTAGCCTTACGATTATGCTTGTTTGCCACATCAGTTACATCATTCAAAAGACGAAAGGTTAAAACTCCATCAGATATCTCTGCATAACCAATTTCTTCTTCACCAATCTTAAGCTTCAAGTTACTTTTATCCTGAATATTAACATTTACATTATTTCCCAAATTAACAGTTTCATTCATCGGAAATGTAAGCTCGCCATCCGGCAATGTCCAAACCACCTCAATACTGATATCATCATCATTTTTTACAGTTTTATTAGTTACTATATTACCATTAGCGTCAACATTATTATCATTAATTACCTCTCCGCCTATATTGACAGATACTATGATATTACCTGTTCCTCCTTTTGCTGAATACTCCTTACTCAATGCAGTCTCCGGCATATATGTCATAACCCCTGTAAACACCAGCAGCACAGTCATCAAAAACGCCAAAATCCTTTTTACACGCCTAATCTTCATAATCCATACCTTCCTTTATATCCAATTTTTTAAATTATATTATATATTACGGTATTTAATTGAACAAATTATCAGTCGAACCTAAGTAGAAATTATATTCTTGATAATAACATTTTTTATACATTTAATCAATAAATATACAACAAAAATATATTGATTTGTAACAAAATACATACTTATAGCTTTAATATCACATTTCTTTTCTATATTGGATGTGGAGGATATACACACGCGCAGCGTGTCGGTCAGAGGGGGTATGCCTTGAGTGTCCCGAATAACAAGCCTTATATAAATATGAAAAGGCAGTTGTGCCAACGATTCGCACAATTTGCGTGTTGGCAAACTGCCTTTTCATATTACTTTATTCAAAAAAGCATATCGAGACACTCAAGGTATACCATACCCTCTGACCGCCTCTGCTATTCTATATACAGCACATTGAAGTCCACATCCCCACTTATACCGGCTATCCTTCCTGTATTGCCCTTCTGCCACATTATATAATCACCGGTATAGTCCGTTCTATCAATATAGTGTGCAAGCCATACAGGTGTATTATTCTCGTTAGTCCACAATATCTGCAGAAAATTTTTACTGCTGTAAAGCATAGCGTCATAGCCGTATGAGGTTATCTCATCATAGAAGGTCTCATAAATATCATTGATGTCATGCAGACTAATCTCGTAGCTTTCAAAATTCGCAAAATCCTCCCAGTCATAAGCTATAGGAAAATCCAGCTCCTCGCCGTCAAGCACACCCATAAGCCATGCAACATTATCCTTAACCTCCTCTATACTGCTTTCCTCAGCGTGATAGTATATACCGACCTTAAGTCCTGCCGCCTTGGCATTTCTTATATTGCTGTAATAGTTGCTGTCTACATATACCTCTCCGTCATCATAGCCACCGACTCTTATGATGACGAACTCACAGCCTGCTTCCTTAACCAGATTAAAATCTATACTGCCCTGCCACCTTGACACATCTATGCCGACCTCCGTAGATGAGGTCTTATAAGTATTTATAAAATCCGAGAATTCTATAGCCGGTCTTGGCTGTGCCTGTGTAACCTCGGTTACGACATCAACCGTCATATTAGTCTCCGTTACATTACCGGAAGCATCAGTTATTGTTATCCTAAGAGGATATGAACCAAGCGTAGATGTATCTACATTTCCATCCACTTCAAATGTTGGTGTCGGATCCCAGTCATCAGCATAACCGATATATTTATGGACATCGAAGTTCTCCCACTGCTTTATCTGTGGTTCGCTGTTAAGCACGAGCAGTATGGGAGCAGTTATATCCTCCTCCGATTCCGCATCATCCGGCGTAGCTTCCGCGACTTCTTCTGTAGTTATTTCCTCCGTAGTTTCTTCGGTAGTTGTTTCAGTAGCTTCTGTTGTGATTTCAGTTGTCTCCTCAGTAGTGGTTTCCTCATGTTTCCTGTCAGCGCCTGCATTATACAGATACCTGCCTGCCAGTATGGCACCTAAGATAACAGCCGCGATTCCAAGTATAATAATGCATACCATTAATATTTTAATAATTATTCTGTTCCTGTTCATATATCTTCCTCATTCTCGCATCTTTTTTCTGCTTATTTACAAATATTACAACTTCTATAGCGATAAACGCAATAAGTATAGCCCATCTCGTCGCATTCATTCCCAAACGAATATTAAAAGGCAGCTTGTATGACTCTTTTGAAACCAGTACATCAAAGTATTGGGTAGCATATACATTCATTCGTGTGTGATTCAAAAAATCCTCATCATTCTTAAGAAAATATTTGTAGGATATATTTTTTTGTTCTGTATCATCCCATGTAATATACATATTATACCAGCTTCCATCCAGCTCTACCATATTCCACATATGGTTTGAAGTTGTTGCTGCACCCGAACCGCCATATCCTGTTATAACTCTTGTCGGTATCCCTGCAGAATTAAGCAGATAATACGCTGCCAGACTGTAGCCGCTGCACACCATCTCACCGTCGCGAAATCCGTCTATATCTGTATGATTTTCAAAAAAAGTTCTGTCATCATATTTAAAATGCCTGACAAGATAATCGTGCACTGCCTGGATTGTATCATAGTCATTGTCACATTTTAATGATGCGGCAAGCTCATTCATCTTTGCAAAATGTTCTTCCATCTCAGCCTTTGTATATAAAAATTGTATTACAATCCGCAATCTGTCATTATTATAGTACACCTGAACATCATCTACATAATAAGCCAGATAACACCCACTGGTAAGCGGTGAAGCTTCATCATAATATGTATAATAATTATTATTTTTATCATCTATCATCTTTTTTAAAACTTCATATTTTGCCTCATATGTTACATCACTTCTATGCTCTATAATCTGTTGGGATATTGCCCTGTAAAAGTCCTCAGCCGAATTAATTTTCACATCCTTTGCCTTAACAGACTGTGGACTTAACATAATAAAAATAAGCGCAGTGAGACATATTAATGCTATATGCCTTATGCGCTTATAATTAACTCTTATCATCATATAAGACTTCTCCCCATAGTTTTGCCGTTAAATCCTACTCAAACATTGCATTACGCAAGGTACAATAAGTATATCCGTCCTCCTCATATACATCAAAGGTTCCTGATACTGTAACTTCTGTTCCGACTGCCGGATAGTTGTCAGGATATATATAATTACCCTCAAGCTCAAATTCTATGCCCTGTGCACAGCAAGCCGCTGCATCCTGTATTATACATGCAAAATAATTCTTTCCCGTAGATTCATCAGTATAAACCGAAAAAGGTCCTGACATTTTAACCTTCTTACCCAGATAGTCATCCGGTGCCGTCGTCATATTATAAACCTCAGAATAAACCATCGTGCTTGAAAGCTGTGTAAGGTCAACATCATATTCCGGAGCTTCAACTACCGTCTCAAGCTCTGTGGCTGTATCTGTATCATCCGTTTCTTCAACCAATTCTTCTGTAACTGCCTCAGTGGTTGTCGGCTCTGTCGTCGCCTTATTATCTGCAACAGGTGCGACAACTGCCGCTGCCTCAGTGGTTGCCTCGGTAGTCTCATCATTAAGACCTGCCTCAAGGACATCTGACACATTATTGCCCTGATTAGCACTTCTATTACCGGCTTCATTAGCATTATTTCCGCAACCTGCCACAACCGCACACAATGACATTATTGAACAGGCTGCAATTAATTTTCTTAACTTCATGCTTTTACGCCTACCTTTCCTATAATACAAAATACAAAAAATACTACTATATCTACCGCCACGATGGTCGAACCCACCGGCGTGCCATCCAATATTGAAATCAACATTCCGGTAAGTGCACATACCACTGAGAATACCACGGAGCATAAGGTAACTGCCTTAAAGCTCTTGAATACCCTCATAGCCGAGAGCGCAGGAAATATAATAAGTGCCGACACGAGCAGAGAACCGACCAGATTCATGGCAAGTACTATTATAACTGCTATTATGACTGCTATTATAAAATTATATGTGTTCGCCTTGGTTCCAATCGCTCTTGCAAAGCTCTCATCAAAGGTAACTGCGAATATCTTATTGTAGAAGAATACAAATGCAGCAACCACAATAATGGAGATAATTATGCACAGCCATACCTCTGTCTTCGTCAGCGTAAGTATAGAGGTTGAACCGAACAATGTACTGCACACATCCCCCGACAGGTTTGTCGAGGTCGAGAATTTATTCATAAGGAGATAGCCTATTGCCAACGCTCCGACCGAAATCATCGCTATAGCCGCATCCCCCTTAATCTTCGCATTCTGTCCCGTCCATAGAAGTAATATCGCTGATATTATAGTTATCGGCATAACCAGCAGCATATCATTAGTTAAGTTTATGATAGATGCTATCGCCATAGCACCGAATGCCACATGAGAAAGTCCGTCTCCTATAAACGAAAACCTCTTTAATACAAGGGTTACTCCAAGCAGTGATGAGCAAAGCGCAATAAGCACGCCAACTATCAGAGCATATCTTACGAACGGAAGCTGTAGATACCGCATCAATGTCTCTATCATCTGTCCTCGCCTCCCTCATCAAGATATAGCTTGCCAATCTTGGTTTTTTTATATTCATCTACCGTACCGTAGAATATATCACTACCTATATGAAGTATGTGACTGGCATACTTCACAGCCGAATATATATCATGTGAAATCATTATAACTGATATACCATCATCATTCAAACCCTTTATCAATTTGTACATCTCAGCGGTAACCTTAGGGTCAAGTCCCGATACCGGCTCATCCAATAAAAGCATCTTCTCTGTCGCGCACAAGGCTCTTGCAAGAAGCACTCTCTGCTGCTGACCTCCGGAGAGCTCTCTATAGCACCTTCCGGCAAGCTCTGTAATGCCGAGCCTCTCCATATTCTTAGCCGCAAGACTCTTCTCCTCTTTATTATAAAATGGTCTTATGCCCGCCTTAGTCTGACAGCCCGAATATACGACCTCCCTAACCGAAGCAGGAAAATCCTTCTGCACCATAGTCTGCTGCGGAAGATAGCCTATCTCGGTAGACTTAAGACCATCCTCATAGCGTATCTCTCCGGACATAGCCTTCTGCAAGCCGAGTATCGTACGCATTAGTGTTGATTTACCCGTACCATTCTCGCCGACAATACACAGATAGTTGCCTTCATCCACCCGAAAGCTTAAATCATCTATTAAAATGTTATTCTCGTAGCCTAATGTAAGGTGTTCACATACGAGCCTTCCCATGTCACGCCTCCGAATTTAAAAATCATTTTCAAATTCGTATTTTAAATGAGTAAACTGATTTTGTCAACTAATTGTATAAAAAACCTGTGAAAATACTGTGAAAATATTAAACAAATAAATATTAAGCTGTTTATTTTAAATTATGTTTATGATAAAATTATACTGATTATAATATTTTGCATTAAGATATTTTTAGATATGTCAATATAGAGTTTTATTATGAAAAGGATTGATTAAATGTCACAAAAATGGCGTAAATGGCTGGGTTTTCAGTCTTATGACGAATACCAGAAGGAATACTATATACGAACCAATCTCCAATCAGGGATATATTTGTGTATTATTGTATCTGTATTAGAGATATGGATGCTCTATAATGTCTTCAAGAATATGATTACACATGAGATATCACGCACTACCCGATGGTATGTAAGCCATATCTCTTCTTATTGCGTCCTGCTTTTCATGGCGCTTATTATGCTGTGGTATGCCATATCCTATCTCAGAGGCAAAAAACTGTCAAGGCGTGTAGGCAATTTTCTTATATGCACATTCTCACTTATATGCGTGTTATTCGGCATGTATATATCCAGGATGGACTTTTCCAAAGGCGAACAGGTATTAAGCTTTCTTACAATGATGATTTTTGTGGGGTGCCTTTTTGCATGGAGACCTTGGATATCACTTCTCATAAACGGTATATCCTTCCTTGCATTTTATTATATTATGGCAGATGTGGGTAACATAAGCTATGCTCTTAAGATTAATTACTTTATAATATTTATATCCATATTCAGTGTCAGTATCAACACCTACGAGCAAAGACGAATGAATGTCGAGATAGACGAAAGTCTGGAAGCAAGTAATATACGCCTTCGTGAATTGGCATTGAAGGACGAGCTCACGGGTTTATATAATATGAACTATTTTTATCAGGAAGCGGATAAAACAATCGCTGATGAAAGCATTTCCATCCCGGATATGATTTTTCTCTTCTTTGATGTCGTCAATTTCAAGGCTTATAATGAGCAATATGGTTTTATAAAGGGAAATGAGTTTTTGAAGCATATCGCAGAGTTACTCAATGATACATTTCCAAATGATATTGTATCGAGATTTTCTGATGATCATTTCATGGTTTTATCCACGCATCCGGATGTCGAAGCTAAGGTATCGGATATCATAGAAAAAATATCCAATGACGGCGAGGATGTATATATAGGTATCAAGGTTGGCGCATATAAGCCTGTTGACAGAGACTGCAATTCTAAGATAGCGTGCGACCACGCAAGATACGCCTGTTCACAGAACCGTCAGGCATATAATGAGACCTACAAGATATATGATGATAAGATGCGCAGGACATATCACCTTAAGCAGTACATAATCAACAACATTGATAATGCAGTTAAAGAAGGATATTTAAGAGTGTATTATCAGCCTATTGTAGATGCAAATACACGGGAAGTATGTGAATTAGAGGCATTACTTCGCTGGATAGATCCAAAGTACGGATTTCTGTCTCCGGGAGATTTTATCCCGACCTTAGAGGAGTTCAGACAAATCCACAAGGCCGACATGGCTGTAATTGATATAGTCTGTCGTGACATACGCGAGGTATTAGACAGCGGTTTAAGACCTATACCTGTCTCGCTTAATTTCTCAAGACTGGATTTTGAGCTTACCAATATAACTAACTATCTTACCGAGCAGGAGAACAAATACGACATTCCAAGCGAGTACATCCATATCGAGATAACTGAGAGTGCAATTATAGAGGATTTTGCAGAGCTTAAGAGCGCCATGAACAGCTTAAGAACTGCTTCTCATGAGATATGGCTGGATGATTTTGGTTCAGGCTACTCGTCATTAAATATATTAAAGGATTACAAATTCGATGTACTTAAGATAGATATGAAATTCTTAGAGCATATAGAGAATAGCGAAGCAGGACATACCATACTTAAAAGTATAATAGATATGGCTAACGCCCTCTCTATCGTAACTCTTACCGAGGGCGTTGAAAATGACAGTCACGCTATATTCTTAAGAGATATAGGATGTAAGTATCTTCAGGGCTACCTCTTCGGAAAGCCTGCTCCTATAGAGGATTTCAAAGAAGCTGTTAAATCCGGCAAATACCATCTTAAGAAAACTGCCTGATTTACTTCGACATATCTTCTATGTAAGTTATAACCAGTTCTCTATCACCTATAGAGTCCTTTAATATCTCTGATATAGCAAGCTCAGCCTGTTCATCTGCTTTTTCAAGAAGCTCATAAGACTTGACCTTATCTCTTGCATCAGCTTCCGCAGCAGATATAGCTTCTGTTACATCGTATTTCTGACTCCAGTTAAAGAGCGCGTGCATTTCATCATAGAAATGTATCGAATCGGTATCTACATTCAATGAAAGAATCTTTGAATGAGGAATAGTAATAAGAACCTGTGTATCGGTAACCTCTATCGTCATTTCCGACAGATCTACTCCCGCCTTAACATCAGCAGTATAAAGCATCGAAAATCCCGTCTGGGTTATAAAAGGTATGCTTCCATCTGAGTACATCAGTATACCCGTATATACAAGTTCTTCTGTAGCCAGCTCACTAATATGCTCAAGCTTCGCACTTACGAATGCGGTATCTATATCAGGCTCCTTCTTAGTATGAAGCTTCGCAGATATCTTAAAGCTTATAACTGCCGTAAGTATAACTACAACCGTTATAATGACCGTAAGAAGTATGGCTTTAAGCTTCGCTAACTCTGCCGCACTCCTCTCAGCTTTACCTATTTCTTTAACTAATTCTTTCTTTTCTTTCTCAGTCATTTGTATTGCTCCCTATATACAATTTATTTAATCTTATGAATATCACCTTAACATTTTAACATACTTAACGACAAATTGCATTGCTTACTTATTTTTTATGGAATTTCACAGAATTAACACAGTATATATATTGCTAATTATATATCCCTTTGCTATAATTTAGGACAGTTTTATCGTCTATATACGCAATTTAGATTATAAAGGAAAATGCTTATGAGCTATGTTGAATTTAAAAATGTTAAGAAAACATATAAGAGCGGCGAGGTTGAAATCCACGCACTAAAGGATGTTAATTTCACGATTGAGCAGGGAGAATTCTGCGTAATCGTCGGTGCATCAGGTGCAGGCAAAACCACTATATTGAATATACTCGGCGGCATGGATACGCTTACGGAAGGGAGCGTATGGCTTGACGGACAGGAGATATCCACCTATGGCAAGAGGGAGCTTACTGCCTACAGACGCTATGATGTAGGTTTTGTATTCCAGTTCTATAACCTCATTCAGAATCTAACTGCACTTGAGAATGTCGAGCTTGCAGCGCAGATATGCAAGGAGCCTCTTGATGCGGAAGATGTATTAAGAGAGGTTGGTCTTGCTGACCGTATGAAGAACTTTCCTGCACAGCTCTCGGGCGGTGAGCAACAAAGGGTTGCCATAGCGCGAGCCCTTGCCAAGAACCCTAAGCTTCTGCTCTGCGACGAGCCAACAGGGGCACTTGATTACAATACAGGCAAATCGGTGCTCTCATTATTACAGGATACCTGTCGCAAGCTGGGCAAGACCGTAATAGTCATAACTCACAATCAGGCAATAACAGCTATGGCAGACCGTATAATCACAGTTAAAAGCGGTACTATCTCTGATATGCGATTAAACGATAGAATTGTAGACATAGCTGATATTGAATGGTAGAAATAACATTCAGTCTATATAATATAAAGTGGTAACGATATGAAATCAATGATGAAACGCACAACTCTAAGAGAGATAAAGGGAAGCTTCGGAAGATTTTTCGCAATCTTCGCAATTATTGCGCTCGGTGTCGGCTTCTTCTCCGGTGTCAGAATTACAACTCCAGCTATGGTTAAAACAATAGATGACTTTCTGAAGGATAAACAGATCTTTGACTACAGGCTTATCTCCACACTCGGCTGGGAAGATGCCGATGTGGAAGGATTTCAAGCACTCCCTGATGTAAGATATGTGGAGGGTTCTTATAGCTATGATGTCCTTTATACAGATTCCAAGGACAATGAATTCGTATTAAAAACCCACACTCTGCTTGAGCATATCAATGGTCTTGCGCTTACGGAAGGCCGTATGCCGACAACCTCAAATGAGTGTATCGTAGATGCCGATATAAAAAATCTACCCGAACTTGGCAGTAAAATCTATGTCTCCGAAACAAATGAAGAAGCAACCTTAGATGTACTTGCTTACAGAGAATTTACAGTAGTAGGATATGCTAATTCTTCATACTATATCAATTTTGAACGAGGTTCAACCTCGATAGGAAACGGAAGTGTATCAGGCTTTGTCTACATACCTTCTGATGCCTTTGACAGCGAGACTTATACGGAGATATTTGTACGATTTAATCAGGATTACAGGATATATTCTGATGACTACAAGTCATATATGAAACAGCACAAGGAGGTATGGGAGGCTGCTATAGAAGATATCGCGAATAATCACTATGAGCGGCTTTACAATGATGCAATGTCAGAGATAGAGGACGCTAAGGCTGAGTTAGAGGATGCTAAGGCAGAAGGCGAGCAGGAACTTGCTGATACAGCCGAAAGTCTTGAATATGCTGCGCTCATATTATCCGATGAGGAATACGCCTATAGTCTAAGCGAATACGAAAAAGCAGTTGATGAATTCAATGATGAAATCTCCGATGCAGAACAGGAAATTGCTGATGCGGAGCAGGAGCTGTCAGAGCTTGAACAGCCTGATACCTATCTGCTTGAAAGAAATACTAACATAGGATACGCCTGCTTTGAAAGCGATTCTGAAATTGTTGCACAGGTTGCACGAATATTCCCAATATTCTTTATATTGGTTGCCGCACTGGTATGTATGACAACCATGAGCCGTATGGTCGAGGAGCAGAGAACGCAAATCGGTACATTTAAGGCACTCGGATACTCTGAGGGAGCGATTATGGGCAAGTTTATGTTCTACTCCGGAAGTGCTGCCATCTTAGGCTGTATATTCGGTTATATTGTCGGCACGATTTTATTTCCTCAGGTCATATGGTTTACTTACCAGCTTATGTACTTTACTTTACCTATGAAATACTTATTTGATGTAAAGCTTGCGGTTATCGCAATAGCTGTTGCACTCGTCTGTTCGATAGGAACGACATGGTTTTCCTGTCGTGTCGAGCTGTCCGAGACAGCGGCAGGACTTATGCGTCCTAAGGCTCCGAAGGCGGGCAAGCGTGTACTGCTTGAATATATACCATTTATTTGGAAACGAATGAAATTCTTACACAAGGTATCTATCAGGAATATCTTCCGATACAAGAGAAGACTTTTTATGATGGTACTCGGAATAAGCGGCTGTACCGCCCTACTCATGACCGGCTTCGGACTTAACGACTCCGTGGCAGACTTCGCCGAAATGCAGTATGACGAAATTCAGATAGCAGATGCAGCACTTGTTTATAATAATGGTGACGGTGATATCCTACCTGCATCGCTTGAAGCTACACTTAACGAGCTTACCGCGGATTATCTGCTGCTTCACGAGGCATCCTGGGATTTGGTTACCGAGGATGTGGTTAAGAGTATTGATTTAGTTGTACCGGAAAACTTTGACACCATTGATTTATATATGAACTTCCACAAGGTTGATGGCGAGGTACTTGACTATCCTAAGTCAGATGAAGCCTACATCAGCAACAGCATATCTGAAAGATATGGCGTTAAGCTTGGCGACACTATCACGCTCCGCGATGATAATATGCGTGAGCTTCATGTCACTGTATCAGGTATATTTGAAAACCATGTATATAATTATGTGTATCTGTCACCGGAGACTATGGAAAAGCAGCTAAACGAGGTTCTTGATTATAATGCAGCATATATCAACATACCTGATAATGCAGATATATACAGCATATCAGCTAAGCTTATGCAGGACGATAATGTAACAACCGTAACACTGTTCAGTGAACTTAAAAATCGTCTGTCGAAGATGATGAATAGCCTTAATTATGTTGTTCTGCTGGTTATCCTGTCTGCTGCCGGTTTAGCATTTATAGTAATATATAATCTTACGAACATTAATATCACCGAGCGTATCAGGGAGATAGCAACCATCAAGGTGCTCGGCTTCTTCAAGAACGAGACCTCCTCCTATGTGTTCCGTGAGAATATCGTATTAACAGCTATCGGAACAGCCGTTGGGCTTATACTTGGTATACTTCTGCACCGCTTCGTAATGGCTCAGATTGTAGTTGATATGGTCTCATTCCGCGTACACATCAAGCCAATAAGCTTCGTGTACAGCATAGTACTAACCTTCGTATTCAACTTCCTCGTCAATGCAATTATGAATGTCAAGCTGGATAGGATTAATATGGCTGAGTCATTAAAATCAATTGAGTAACCAATCTGTAATATCAACAATTTTAATCCCCTCTATATCATATTCAGGATAACCTGTACGAGTTATAAGCATTTTAGAATATGAATCTTTTATCTTTTGCAATGGGGCAAGTTCCCTTTCTTTCGTATTTTGATCCTCAACACTATTTGCAACCTGAATGTATATTTTTTCACTATCTTTTATTGCAACAAAGTCAATTTCCTTTTTATATAACACTCCTACATATAATTCATATCCTCTTCTCATAAGTTCAATAGCGACTATATTCTCTAACACTCTTCCATAATCTTGATTTTTTGTTCCTAATTTTGCATATTTAAAAGAATGATCACTTAAGTAATATTTTTCAGTGCTCGACAAATATTTTCTACCTTGAATATCATATCTTTTCACCTTGTAAAATGCAAATGCTTTGCATAAGTAACCTATATATTTATCTACAGTCTTATGGTCTACAGCATCACCTTTTCTATTTATCATATCTGTTAATTTTCTTGGTGTTGTAAGATTTGCAATATTATCCGTCAAATAATCTGTTAGTTTTTCGAGTACTACAACATTTCTTATTTTATATTTTTGCTTAATATCTCTCAAGATAAGCATATCAAAAATACTCCTTATATATCTATGCTTATCTGATTCATTTTTGTAAACATAAGACCCCGGCATTCCACCTTCTATCAAATACTTATTATAGGCTGTTTGCATATCGGTATAACTATAATACTCAATAAACTCTTTAAAGGAAAAAGGAAATACCTCAATTTCAAATGTTCTGCCTGTAAATAATGTTGCCAAATCACTACTAAGTAAAAAGGCATTTGATCCGGTAATGTATATATCATATTTTTCCGATGAATGAAAACTATTGATTGCTTTTTCAAATCCATTACACATCTGAATTTCGTCAATAAAAAGATAATTATTCTTCTCTTTTTTATATTTATTCTTAACATAATCCAACAGTGTATGATATTCTAATAAGCATTCATTCTCATCATCATTGTAATTTATATGAATTATGTTAGCAATGTCATCTATATGCTTTATTTTTTCGATAAATGCCTCCATAAGCTTTGATTTACCACTACGGCGTACTCCGGTTATTACTTTTATATCCGGTGTTCCCTTTACATCATATAATTTTTGAATATATTCAGTTCTTTCTATTAATTTCATAGTTAATCACCTCATTATAATCTTATATTTATTATTCCCCAAAGTCAATATTTTTTTAATTTTGGGGAATAGATATCAATTTAAAAACGACTGATTCCAAAGTATTCAGAATCAGTCGCTTTATTTATTTTTTTATATTTTATTTACTATTTCTTTTTTCTGATTTTCCTTGTATTCATAGCTAACACACTAACTCCTGACACAAGCATCAACACCAGCATTACCGCAAACGGTGTATTGTCTCCTGTCTTTACACCGTTATTCTCGTTGGTAGTTACCTGAGTAGGTGTTTCTGCTTCCGGTGTGGCAGGTGTATCATTAGTTGTTACCTGTGCAGGTGTTGGTGTCACAGGTGTTTCTTCTACAGGTGCCTCTGCCTCAGTATCAACCAATGCATATACAGAGAACCTGTCTGCAAGGAAGGTTATTGTTCCATTGGCATTTATTACATAGCCTATATTAAGTCCTGCAACCTCACGGTACAGGCTGTCTACAAGGTCTATGTAGTCAACCCTTCCGTTATGATATCTGGCTATACGATATTTTTTATTCCTATCAATAGGCTTCTTCGGTGTGATTGTTATATTAATCGGAACAACCGTCTCGGTTATATTTGTACTTCCCGATACTCCTTCGACAGATGCATCGACGGTAAAGTCAAGGAATTCTATAGTAGAAGCATCCTTGCCTGTAGCCGTAACTATAGAGTCTACTGCTGTCTGAGTCTCGGCATCAAGTGTTCCTGCTGTATCTATCTCGTTGGCAGTTACATCTACCGTAAGCTTAGCTCCTGCCTCGATTGCGTCCTTCTGCTCGTAGGACATCTGAGCCAGCGCATTCGGCTCAGGCACAACTGCTGTTACACCTGTTGCTGTACCCGCCATATCAAGCTCACTATCTATAGTATAGGTACGGAAATCATAGCTTATACCGCCCCAATTAAACTTGCTGCTCGAATGAACCTCTGTTGCTGTTGGATATGAATCCGGTCCTGTGATTTCAACACCCGAAGCCTCTATTACGGCACTGTGGTATTCTCCACCGGTAAGCGACTTGTCAGGGTATCCGATAACAAGCTCACCCATATCACCTTGGAACTGCATATCACAATAGAGGTTTACATGTAATCCCGGCATAAGCTCGGCGCGTCTGAAATCACTTACTAAATCATCTACTCCATGATCAATACCTTCAAGATAATTCTCAAGCTTCTCCAGATAATCCTCCATGGCTTCCTCAGGGGTATCCATAAAGCTCTCTGTACCTGCAAAGGTAAAATAATGGTCATCCACCTTTATACCATCTCTGGTCGTATAGGAATTCTCATTACGCTTTACACGGTAGAGCTTGCCCTTCCAATCCACGAAGCCATCTCCTGCGGCTGCAATATCCTCGAATATTGTAATCTGGGCATCGGTTAATTTGTCCTGCTCCCATTCAATAAAAAGCGCAGGGTCTTTTGGCTTTAATTCCACATAGTCAGCATCTGTACCGGAATGACCTGTAACTGCTGCATAATTTGCATCCGCCACAACATAATAATCATTTGCCGAATCACTGAATGCAATACCATTCAGATTGCCGGAGGAAGCTACATACTGTGGCTCAAGTACCAAATTTCCGCCTTGGCTTGGCTGCACGGATATATAGCCTGTATTTATTACATTTACATTTGCGGCAAGCTCAAGCTCACCATCTTCATTCATTACATATCCTGGAACAGCTTCACCTATAGCTGCCTCAGAAAGCTTATCAATAACCCCCTGAATAGTATCCGCATGAACATAATATATATTGCCATCTATCGCATCATTATATACGCCATACTTGAATGAGTCCTCAGACACATAATTGCCTGAAAATCCCAACTGAGGTGCGCCATCAAGATACGGTCCTCCGGTTTCTATGTCATCTCCGGAATAATAAAAATAAATTTCGGCTTCATCCTCCCAGCCTTCTTCATCCTCGTACCTTACATCATCGACATACGAATATTCCTTATTAGTGTATTTTACAATTATTGAAAATTCCATAATTACATTATCTGCAAGGGTTACCTTATATCCATTGTCTGTATCCTCAACAGATATGTAAGCGGCAAAATATTCCTCTAATTCTTCATTATCAAATCTGTAGTCGGTTATGGTGCGAGTAGTGCCCCAGCTTCCATCCTCAGACACCTCATCATATTTATTTATATAGAAGGTCCTCGTATCAGGGGTATATCCTACCTCTCTGCCAATCAAAGTATCTTCGCTTACTGTCTCACTGCTATATGCAGCTACAGCAGGCATACCTGCATCAAAGTAAACTGTATATGTATCCTCATCCGCTGCATCCGCATCATCTGCAGCATATGTAATCGCATAGCTTCCTGAGGTCTCGACATATATTATAAATATTCCGTCTCCTGCGTTAAATTCTACATCCTCTTCAGTTTCCTCATCCCAATAGCCATCCTTTGCCTCCGAGATTCCTACTCCTGATACATCATTTCCATCTGCATCGGTGATAGTCAGCTTGTCAAGCTTGTCAAGCGTAATTGGGTTTATCTCGTCTCCGGACTTTATGCCCAGGATAATCCACTCATTACTCTTGATGGATAAACCGGACAGATTTTTGTGTACATCCCGTCCTTCAAAGCCGTAGCCATCATCATCCCAAGGCCAACCAATTACAAGTCCTTCCGGCACTTCCTCGCCACCATTTCCATTATCTTCAGACACACAAATTGATAGCTCTAAAGAATTATAGTGAAGCGTATAGTTACCCATCTGATCACATTTTAATGAAAATATTTTTTGTTCATCGCCATTTTCATCCCAATATGTCTCCAATGATATAAAGTCGCTAACGGTACTATCATTATCATCGTCATTTGTTACAATAAGGCTATCGATGTTATCCGTGCTTATAGGATTAACTTTATCTTCTGCTGCGTCATATATTCCTATAACAACCCAACAGCTTCCTGCATCCTCATTGTATATTATGGTAGCAGGAGCTTCATTCATAAAATCCTCGATATCGGTAGGAATAGTCGGTACTCGATTAACATCATCCCAACCAGTCATTCCTATAACAAGCGCATCATCTGAAGGTGCACCTACAAGGTCAAGGCCGCTCGAGGAAATTATACCATCATTTGCATCCGGTACAATATCGTCCGTAGCTTCAGCCTCCGTGGTCACATCATTATGTGCAACTTCTGAAGCATCTGTCTCACTTGCTGTCTCGACAGCGCCGTCGGAAGCTCCATCAGCCTTAGGCGTAACACTTACAAACAATGTGAAAATCATCATAATTGCAAGAGTCAGGGCTAAACTTTGTCTCCTTAATTTCTTACTCACTATATAACCTCCTTATTATACTTTTCTATCTCTATTATCCGTGAGTGACATAATATGCAAATCAGCATACTAATTTCCCTGATTCTACCATTTTTATAATCAAAAAAGGTGTGCACGCTGCACACCTTTGATACTTTTATTCATATTATCATTACATATATATTATTTCAAATGATGGTTCTCCGTATTCCTTTATGTATTCATTTACCTGTTCCTCCTGCTCTATACCAAACATTACCTGTTCAAGATTAGGCATAGTCCAAAGAGGTGATATGTCCTCCACTCTGCACCCCGACATATTGAAGGAGGTTATATCCTTTCTGCCCTCTAATGCCGATATATCCGTTATATCAGAATATGATATTGAGAGCGAACTTACCCTGCCAACTTTGTTTACACACGATACATCTGTCTGGTCACGACCATTCAAATCAAGCTCGTCAAGCAAAAGTCCGTCTATATAGTCATAAGCATCCGAGTCATTGCATATATTAAGAAATGTTATCTTCTTTAAATTACCAAGCGGGCTTCCGTCGAAGCTTCCCGCCATATATAAATCAAGGTATGTAAGCTCCGTACAGTCTGCAATCGGAGCTATACTTGTAACACTGTTACTGTTAAGTGAGAGATAATTTATCTTCGTCTTACCCTCTAACGCTGAGATATCCTCTATAATATTGCCCTGCAGGTCAACATGTTCAAGCTTGTCCAAATGAGAAAGTGCCGATATATCCTTAACCTGTTCTGATACGATAACCACTTCCTTAAGATTAGGCATATTTTCCAAATCGGATAAATCCTCTAAATCACCGAATATCGGGGTACTATTGGCCCATTCACCCTTGCCGATATCAGCCTGTACTTCATTTGCAAACACCTTTTCACCTACTATATATATGCCGGTTACATTTTCCAAATCCTCATAGGTAAGTCTGCCACTCGGTTTATCAAGTGAGGCACGCACCGCTTCCTCAACAATTGGGTCATTAAATTTATATGTCAGCTTGTGTCTGTTCATAAAAAATGCTACTACGCATACTACTGCTGCTATCACGAGTGCCGTTATACCTATTCGTCTTGCCACAAGCTTCTTCTTTGCTTTCTCGTCATATGGCTCGTAAGCTCTCTCCAGCTCCGCTATAAGTGTATCGTCGTTCTTATATCGCTTATCCGGCAGAAATTCCGTACATTTCTTTGAGATTTTCTCCAGACTGCTATCTGCGTTTTTAAGTGGTGCAGCACTACCTGTCAGCATCCATGCAAGCACGATACCATAGGAATATATATCCGAACGCACATCTGTCTGCATAAATCCATACTGCTCCGGTGCAGCATATCCTGCAGTTCCGCCTATAGTAGTATCTTCGTTTTCTCCCTGCTTATATATACGGCTTATCTCGAAGTCAATAAATGCTATGCTTTCATCCTCTTTTACTATTATATTCTGTGGTTTGATATCTCTGTGTATTATAACAGGATTCAATGTATGAAGTCCCTTCATTGCTTTTGCCAGTTTGATGGCAAGCTCAAGCTTACTCTTATAATCTAATTTGTGTGCACGCATATATTCATCAAGAGAGATTCCCTCAACATACTCTCTTAACACGATATAATAATTGTCATTTTTGAATTCTTCTATGAATTTTGGAATGGATGAATTATCCGTATCCTTCAATACTTTGTCTTCTATATTTTCATATAGGGCGTTCTTATTTGAAAAACACTTTGCCACAACCCTTTTATGACTCACCTTGTCCTCTGCAAGCAGAGCATCTGATTTGTCGGTGCTGTTAAAACACTCAAGAATTATATATTTATCCAGAAATTCCTTCGGAAGTCCGTTTTCAAATTCTGTGTCAAAATTCTCTAAAAAATTTTCTTTTTCTATCATTTGTGCATACCCCATATTCTAAGATATACATACATTATAATGTCTTTTTTTCAAATTATCAATCCATCTTATTAGAATTTATACTCCAAGCATAGGCAGTTCATTTGCACATAGAACATCCTGTGCTTCCATAACGCTCATCTCGTGAGATATGGCATAAATGATTATGGCGTCTCTTTTTATCTTTGGATATAGTGCACTCTTGCCTGCCACATTAAGCAGTCTCTGTGTCTCGTCAAGTGACAGTCCGAAACCAAAAGCAATCTGTATAAGCTTATCCCTCGACGGTGTTCTCGTGCCATTAAATATCTGATGTCCGTAGGTTCTCTCTATCTGGGCCTTATTAACTACTCTCTCCGGCACCGTATCTCTCTCCTCACATAGCTTCATAAGATACTCCGATATAGTGCATTCAAAAAAATCTGTTTCATGCTTATCTAATACGGTATTGATATTCTTACCCTTCGTAAGCTTATTTAATAATGAGTTTGTCGAAACACCCATAAATTAACTCCTTTGTAAAATTCTACCACTATCAATACCTTTTATTATATAACAAAAAAATAATTAAAAGGTGTGCGTTATGCACACGTTAAGCTTATCAAAAAATATTCCCTTTTTCAAATGTATTTTATTGGACAGACATCTGAAAAAGGGAATTTGATTTTAAATATAAAATTTATTTATTTGGTATAGTCATAGAAGCCCTTACCTGCATTTACTCCGGTTTCGCCCTTGTCAATCTTTTCCTTCAAAAGCTTGCCTATCTTGTAGGTTGTAGTTCCCTCGACAGCAGCATCCGGTTTCATTTGGTTGATGTTGTATGCCGTCTCAAGTCCGACTATATCAAGAATCTTAAATGGTCCTGCCGGCGCACTCGTGGCAAGCTGCCATGTAAGGTCTATCGTCTCTGGGTCGGAAACCTCATTTGCCCAAAGTCCCTGTGCAGCACTTAAAAACGGCACAAGCATAGAATTAAGTATATATCCCGGCTGTTCCTTGTGAAGCTTAAGCGGAACCATATTAATCTCTGCCGCAAAAGCAACGACCTGATTATATACATCTGCATCTGTTCCCGGATGTCCCATTATCTCAGCAGTGTTATTCTTCCATATGGTATTGGCAAAATGGAGAGCACAGTATTTTTCCGGTCTGCCTGTATACTCTGCAAAGGTGCTTGGAAGCATAGTAGATGAATTCGTACATAATATAGTCTTCTCAGGAAGCAAGTCCTTCATCTTGGTATACACACCAATCTTTGCATCAGGGTCCTCAGACATTGATTCGATAACGATGTCAGCGTCCTCAACAGCCTTCGCCATATCTATCTCAAGATGAATATTCTCTGCAAAACGCTTCTTTGCCTGTGCAATAAGCTCATCAATCTGTTCTACAGTAACACCGTTCCAATCCTTTATCATGCCTCTCGGATACACGAATGCTCCCATCGGATTGCCGATAAGCGCCTTCGCCTTCTCCAAATCCTCTATCATAAGTGCCGAATAACGCTCTATCTTCGGCTGGGTTCTTCCTATAGATCCCTCACTCCTAAGCCAGAAGGTCACATCATGTCCTGTGTAAGCACACATAAGTCCTATCTGAGTTCCGAGAACTCCACCACCTGCTACTACTACCTTGTTAAACGCCATATCTTCTACCTCCGTAATCTTATTATGAGGCTATTGTATCATAATTAATTATAATGTGCATTGATTATTTTATTTCTTTGACAATAATGCGCAAAGTATTACCATCCATTTTATTGTTATTCCCGACAATCACATAAATATTATTCTATATCATTACAAAATATCACTTCGTCTTCGGTCTCATATGTCTCGGGATTATCCTCGTCCGTATATTCTCTCACTGTAATCGAAAGAAATTCCGTAGAATATCTGTGAGTAAAAAAATCCTCTCCGAATTCGGCTATATTTTCATCCGAAAGACCGATATCTCCGTATATTTCTGCAGTCTTTGTATCCTCACCTATATCTATTCCGCAAGCCATCATCTGTCCGTCGGTTTTTCTGATAAAAACATTATAATCATAACTACTTATCATTGCGTAAGGATTTATCCAGTATCCCTTCGCTTCCCAATCGGCTATATCAAAGCTATTCTGCCCTTTGGTAAGCGAATCAGCCCACACCATTTCAACATCCGTTGCGACCTTCACAGGTTCTGTGACAAAATCAATCCCATTGAATGATACGCTAACATCACCGGACTCTTCCCTGCTGTAGCTTATCTCTGCCACATCCTGTGCACATTGTCCCCATGTATTATTGCCCCAGAGCCACAGATTATTATCCTCATCTATGGCTGCTGCTACCGAGAGACCCGATACCGCATATCTTACATTATGGAGCATAAGCTTCGGCTCCGGTTCATACATAGACGGCCATTCTGTGTATCTGTTAGGAAGTCGATTTGTAGATGTTGTTACAATTATGTCTCCCCACCAGTATAAATCTCCGTTATCCTTTATAGCACACACACTTTGCCCTCCGGCAGATGCGAATACCACGTTATCCATAAGAAGATATGGCTCAAATACAATATTACTGTCAGGATTTAACATCTCGTACTCATTAACCTCCTGCATAAGCATGCCCATATTGTTCGCACCCAAGCCATATAATCTATGATCGTTAGTCACATATATCAAAGATGAACCACTTGAATCTAATGTAATATGCATTACATCTTCTGCAATTTTTACAGGCTCGTAATAATTATGGTCGAGATTATTTATATCTGACGGATTATTTATCCCAAGCTGTCCGCAGTCATTTTGACCTGTTCCCCACAGTATGCCATCCTCGTCTATCCAGTAATGGTTCATAAAGTTATATATCTCTGTTACGTATGAGCTTTCTATATCCTTTTGTGAGTTAAGGTTTTCAAGACTGTCGGTTATATATACCGGAAGGTTCTCGGTGTCCGATGAATTAATCGTATCAACGGCATTGTTATCTGCATTATACGATGCATTATCGTCCTTAATATCACCTTTATTGCTATCTTCTCTGTCAGCTTCACCATCTATTATGCCTGAATTACCATCTTGCTTTGTGACATCTGACTGTTCTCTACTTTTCTCCTTTACGAATGGATTTATCATCGAGCAGCCTGTAATAAGTACAAGGCATATTACAGTAATTACAGCTACAGCTTTTTTATGATTCTGTTTCTTAGAAATATTCTCAATCCGCTCCTTAATCATACTCTTCTTACCATTCATAGCAGTCGAGATATTGAAATATCCTTTTCCATTATCGGCAGTCGCAAGAAGTCTGATTAAAGTCTCGCCGTATTCATTTTTATGTTCTTCGCCAACCTCCTTTATAACCTCTTCATCACAGGCAATCTCACTGTCTCTGTGGACTAAGCTAAGACAGAGCCATACCAACGGGTCAAACCAATATATCGAAAATACGATATATTTTATCACTGACCAGAAAGCATCTCCATGCTTGAAATGGCAATATTCATGTGTAACTGCATAATGATACATACTGTCATCCTCAAGCATATCAGGATTAATATATATACTTCTACCAAGCAAGAAGGGTGATTCTATATTAGGCATCTGATAAATCTTCATCCCCGTTTTTTCGTCCGTCTCATAATATGAACGCTTCTTCCTGCAATAATATACAAAGCCGAGATTATATACCAATATACATATAAATACTGTCAGCGAGGATATGCACCATATGGTTTTAAATATTTTTACTGCAAAATTAATTATTTTGTCTCGGATATCATTTCTGTTCTTCGTTGTATCGACTTCCACATATGATATATTGCCGCTTGGATTATCCGATATCTCTGAAATATTATCCGGATTGTCTGCATTTTTATTATTATCCATGTTATATGTACCGTTATTATCGTTACCTGTCCTATCATTATATCTTTTGTTTGACAGACCTGTATTATCTGTAGCCGATATATTCTGACCGTCTGAATATATATCAGTATCTTCACCCTCATTGTTCAGATTTTCTACACCTAAACTCTCTATGTCAGAATTCTGTATATTTGAATTATCCGTATCATACTCTTCTATATCCGACGCAGCTTTGTCCTCTCCCGAATCACTGTCAATCTCTCTTCCGAAGAAGGCTTCAATCTGAATCGGACTTTTCAAATCAACAAAAGGAGACACCAGCATAAAAATCGGTATCACAAGCCAGAAGGCATATCTTAATCTCTTACTGATTTTATCGCCTGCAAGTATGCGAATAAGCAGCACCGCAAACATAAGAACATTTAACCCTATAAAATTCGCCATCACTTGTCCCCCTTCAAAATCGTGTAAAGCTCCTTTATCTCCTCCTCTGACAGAGCCTCCTGCTTAATCATATTGGATATCATAAGTCCGACTCTGCCACTATAAACCTTATCGAGAAAGCTCTTAGTCTCCTCAAGATTAACCTGATTTTTTTCTAATATCGGATAAAAATATTTAGTTCTGCCCTTTTCCTCATGGCTTATAGCTCTCTTTTCCTCCATCCTCTTCAATAACGTAATAACCGTAGACTTGCTCCATCCTGTCTCATTCTCCAAAGCCTTCGTAATCTCCATCAATGTCATAGGCGGGTTATTCCACAAAAAAGATATAATCTTCCATTCTGCATCTGATAACTTTGTCATAATATCCTCCGTATAATTTGGTTTACTTTTGTACACCAAACTATATCACTTTGTTTTACATTTGTCAACCTATAAAATTAAAAGCATTTTCTCAGCATCACAATCTCTATACAAAATCAAATATATAACATTTTATAGATTTATGAGTATCTTAATAATGGCAGCACTTTCCTATTGCAATTTAATAATAAAACTGCTAATATATCTAAAAGCTAAAGTGTATAGTTTATTTTTAATTTTTCAGTAAATATATTGAAATTAATCTGTTTTTATGCTACAGTAAGAGTAGTTATAGGGCTGGTCGAAAGACCCTGGTCCACCAAGCGGCGGGGGAAACCCCCGCCAATTTCATTTTTAAGGGAAAGTAAATATGATTTCGCAAAAGATTCTAAGTTGTTTCATAGATGAGAGCGGAGATTTTGGTCCATATGACTATCACTCGCCCTACTACTATGTAACAATAGTTCTTCACAATCAAGAAGATGATATAGCAGATAAAATACAAGGATTAGAATACAGGACATCTAATTTAGGATATACAGACCACGCTATACATACCGGTCCTCTTATCAGACGTGAAAGTATATATTCAAATGATTTAGTTGAAGATAGGAAACATTTATTTAATGTACTTTATTATTTTGCTATACATCTTCCAATCAAATACTTCACAGTTCGTGTCAATAAATCAGAATGTGCTGACGAAATAATTTTGACTGCAAAGCTTAGTAAACTAATCTCGCAAGAACTTCATTCTCGTGATGAATTTTGGAATAGTTTTAGTAAGATTATTGTCTACTATGATAATGGACAGACTCAGTTGACACGAATTATTACTTCAGTATTCAATACTTTGTTTACTGATGTAGAAATGCGAAAAGTACAACCTGTCGATTATAAGCTGTTTCAAGTTGCAGACTTAATCTGTACAGTGGAACTCTTGGCAGATAAAGCAGAACATAATTCATTCACAAAATCAGAACTTGATTTTTTTGATACTGTCAGAGATTTCAAGAAAAATTATCTTAAGCATATCCGAAAAATGAAATTATAATTGGGGTGATTTGCCCCTTTTTCTAAAGTAAAAATGACACTCAGCCTTCGCTAAGTGCCATTTATATACTATATGGAATTATTTTTAATCAAGCTTTGGTACATATATTACAAATGTAACCGTACCATCTTCATTGAGTGTATGTGTCTCAATAATAATGTCGCTCAAGCCATCTTCCGATGTAGACCAGCTTAGATTTTCACTCATTCGATCTTCCCTGCAGGAAACATAATATCTTGTCCATATACCTCCATAAAGTTTTCCAAATCCGTATAATTCATATTTGCACCTTCAAGACGTCTTTACAGGAGCCTTTTTGCCCCTTCAATTATATATTGTAATGAACTGTAAAAAAGGTTCAAAAATTAAAAAACTGTCACATCAAATAAATAATTCATCTAATGTAACAGTTTTTTAACTACCTTATAAAATTTTCTTTACAACCCTCTCTCCTTAAGCTTCTCCACCAGCTTTACATAAAATTCTCTCACATCAAAGCCTTTGATATTCTCACGGTTAAGGTCTATCATATCACCATGAGATATACCTCTTTTATATTTATTCTCAAGAAATGTATAGTCTTCTCCCCATTGGAATGAATCTTCACCTACAAGTCCGTCATTCCTGCCATCAAAATGCTTAACCAGATGATAACTCATGTTAAGTGGAAATGCCCCGCTTGTCGCCACCTTCATTACGGAGCCTATACTCTGCGTATATATTCCCGCGCCCTTATAATCATAGCCTTCGGTAAGCTTGGTTATCTCACTGCAGCCTGTGGCAGTAAGGTCTGTGACTGCCGCTATAAAATCAGGATTATCATCTCCAAGCTTTTTAAGTGTGGAATTATAAGCAGATGCTACCTTATCCTTTAATCCCTGTGGAGCCTTACCCATCAGATAATCTGCGAATTCGCATCCTCTGTGTGGGGTATTTACAGTGGTGATTGATGCCACATAAGGTGCTATATCTGTGGTTGCAACAGCCGTTTTTATATCCAGACCACCCTTGGAATGAGCGATAACATTTACCTTTTCACATCCAGTCTCCTCTACTATCTGCCTTATCCTTGCAGCAAGCTCCTTTGCACTGTCCGTAACTGCTGCCGCAGACTGATGCTCTCCGTAATATATCGTCGCTCCATTTTCAGAAAGCTCCTTCGGTATTCTGCCCCAGTAATTAAGATACTTGGAATCACTGAAGAAAACTCCGTGTACCATAAGTATAGGATATTTTGTCTTGCATATCTGCTGCTCATGTCTTTTCTTATTGAGCTTTAGTTTCTTTTTCTCGAACCTTGCTTCATTTCCTGTAATTCTGATTATTACGGCAAGCGCAATCAGATGTGCAATAGGAATCATACCGCATATAATTCCGATTATCCTCATCTTTATACCAAGCTGTACGGAAGTAAGATAGACCATAATAATTCCGGTCCAGAATACGATAACCTCTATTAATACTACAATAAGTATCCATACCCAGTTTTGCTTGAAAACCTCTTTTATCCCATCCTGTGCAATCATCACAACAAGTCCGATGCCTATTATAAAGACTGATATTATAAAGATTAACAGCAGCTTATTACCAATCCCAAGTATGTTTAATCTTTTCAATGTCTGATTTTTCTCTGTGCGCTTATCGTCCATACAAAAATCCCCCTCGTATGTTTAATTATTACATACGAGGGATATATTTTCAAACTAATTTTATATATTACAACATTTTCTGACCAAAAGGCATATACTTCATCATCTAAAATAATGTAAAATGCTTATTATTTCTTATAATTATTTCCTCCCATTAAGCTATCATACCGGCACATTTAAGCCAGTCAATTTCGTCTCTTATGGTTTCTCTGTATGACCTTGTCTTATATCCCAATTCTTTCTTAGCCTTGCTTGAATCAAAATCATTGTTTCTTGCAAGATTATATACTGAAAATGTAGTCATAATAGGCTTTTCTCCCTTTTTCTCTGCCTTCTTTTCCATAAGTTTAGCCAAAACATTAGCCATACCAAGCGGCAGGAAAAATTTCACACCCTTACAACCGCTTTCTTCAGACACAAGCTTTGCAAAATCCTTAAATGATACCTCATCATTTCCAAGTATATAGCATTCGCCCTGTCTACCCTTATCTGCTGCAGATATCGCACCTTTTGCAAGATCTCTTACATCACATAGGTTAAAGGAACCTGCGATACCCGCCGGCATCTCACCATTTATTATCTTAATTAATGTTGAGGTAGTCTCGCCAACCCCAAAATCCTCCGGTCCGAGTATACCGCTTGGATGAACTACGCACGCATTAAGTCCTTCCTTTGCTGCATCAAGTACAAGCTGTGTTGCCTGAGCCTTTGACTGACTGTAACATCCCACAACCTTTTCAGGATCTAAGGTATGAAAATCCTCTGTCTCAGCAATCTTTTCTCCCTTCGGAAGCTCCGGTATAGCACCTGTGCTGCTGCAATACACGAGTTTGCTGCAATTATATTTTTTACACATATCTATAATATTTTTAGTACCGCCTACATTTACATCCATAACCTTCTGATTATAATCAGGATTTACCGTTACGATACTTGCGATATGCATAACAATTACTTCAAGATTTTTTGGAACTGAAAAAAATCTTTCAAGTGACTCTATATCGCACAAATCTCCTTCTACTATCTCAGCCTCTCTCGGCACATATTTAATAGCCTTGTCGTTCGGCAGAACGAACGCCCTTACTCTCTCTCCTCTTTCTACAAGCTGTCTGCATATTGTTCCTCCAAGAAATCCTGCTGCTCCTGTAACTAAATAAATTCTATTCTTCATAACATTTCCCTCCATTATATTTGACATGGTGTCTATCTTCATGACACTTCTTGGTTCATTTATTAGCCTTATATTACAGGGGAAATGTTTTTGGATTGTTTGCGAAATGTTTCTGTTTTGTTAAAAATTACTTCGCTTTTTATTTCTTATTTTCTCTTATATTCTTTTTAACCTCTTTCTCTGTTACCTTCAAGCTGTCTATATATGCCCTTTCAACAGGGGATATGGTATTGCTCTGGTATTTTCTATATTCATCATTTGCTTTCTTCATAGCCTGCTCATGACTTACTGTACCTGCATCATTGAGAAGCTTTCTATTGCCTGATGTAAGGACTGCGTCTAACTGATTAACATAGTCACTCATATACATCGGTTTGTGCTCTATCGCATTAATTTCCGCCAAATCAAAATAACCTGAAACTAAATTATTTAATATCCTAATCTCATCCTCTTTAAGATAATTTTTAGCTATACCAATGTCTTTTATAGATGGTAATTCTCCCGAAAATGAAGTAAGACCCATAAATGGCTTCTCTGCGTCCGCGCGTTCATAAATTACCTCTGCGGCTGTATGTCCATGAGCCGCATAATGCAGCTTATTCTGAACAATCTTAAAAAACCTGATTGATTCCTCACTATGAGGATCATAATCTACACTTGTCGCATATAAATCAAGCACCTGACGATACATTACCTTTTCAGATGAACGAATATCCCTTATACGACCAAGAAGTTCTTTCCAATAATTTCCTCCTCCGTTGCCTTTGAGTCGTTCATCGTCCATCGCAAAGCCTTTTATTATGTATTCTTTTAAAACTGTATTTGCCCATATCCTAAATTGTGTACCTCGAATGGATTTCACACGATAACCGACAGAAATTATGACATCCAAATTATAATAATCCACCTGATATGTTTTTCCATCAGTGGCAGTTGTTGCAAAATTTGCAACAACTGAATTTTGTATCAACTCACCTTCAGCAAAAATATTCTTTATATGCCTTGAGATTGTTGACTTATCTCTCTGAAATAACTCTGACATCTGTTCAAGAGAAAGCCACACTGTTTCATCTTGCATACTTACACTAATTTTAGTCAAACCATCTTCCGTCTGATATATAATTACCTCTCCTCTATTTTGTTCTCCCATAATTTTCCTCCGATTTACGACTTATTTTTCAAAGCATCATAATAAGCCTTATACCTATATGCAGTACGAACACTGATATTATTTGCTTTCGCGTTTTCAATAATAGTCACCCCTTTTTCATGCAGAATAGCAAAGTCATTATAGGAAGCCATCCACTTATCATTATGCTTCTTTCTGCCACTCATTTTACGATTTTTTAACTCCTCATTCTCAGCTCTAAGCTGTTTATTTTCCTCTTCTAATTCCTTTATTCTAAGAATAGCTTCATCATAAGTTTTAATTTTCATAACAACCACTCCTCACTGTATCTAAAATAATAGCCTACATGCCACATTGATTGTGTCAAATATATTATTATATTATACTTGTTTTGTCAATACCATTCTGACATTCATTATTGTTTAAAAATTTATTTTATTCTCATTTTAAGTCGGAATTAAAAAAAAGCTCCGCATTTTCATACGGAGCATTTTTATTGCTCTAATCCCTTCTGCTGCTATTGACAATCATTATAAGTCTTAAAAGCTGCAATATCGTTGAGAAAAGTGCTGCCACATAGGTTAGTGCCGCAGCCATCAAAACTTTTTTGGAGCCTGCAAGTTCTTCCCCTGCCAGCATATTGCTCTTGTCAAGTATCTTGATAGCCCTGTGTGAAGCATCAATCTCTACAGGAAGTGTAATAAGCTGGAAGAATACTACTGCCACAAAAAGCCATACTCCAACCTGTGCAAGTCCTGTCGAACCCATTATAAGACCTGCTATTATAATAGGCCATGAAAGCTTAGAACCGATATTTGCAATCGGCACGGATAATGACCTTAGTTTAAGCGGTCCGTATCCAACCTGATGCTGTATGGCATGTCCACACTCATGTGCCGCAACACCTATCGCTGCAACTGAGGTCTGATTATATACGCTGTCAGACAGTCTTAAAACTTTCTCGCTTGGCGAATAATGATCCGTCAGATTACCGCTTATCCTTTCAATCCTTACATCATATATGCCTGCACCATGAAGGATTGTCTCGGCTGCCTGCTGGGAAGTAAGTCCACGACTGTTTCTGACTGTACTGTACTTTTTAAATCTTGCATTGACATTCCATGAAGCAATCATACTTATGACCGCTCCGATAATTACCAAAATATAAGTAAAGTCCATTCCATAATACATTTTTGTCACCTCATACCGAATTTTATATCATCTTACTTAAAGGCACAATGTAATTTCCCGTCAATGTACCGACTACATTAACGCAATTATGCCTTTCATAGTTATAACAAGATACATTTTACAGTATATAACTAAATCTTTCAATTTAAAATTCCAAAACCTACCTGTAATCCATAGAAACTTCCATAAAGCTTCTCTTACCCTTGATATAATCCGCATAGGCAAGCTCAGGGTCCTTGCCCCTGAATACCTGACATATCCCACACATATCGCAATCAGCTATACATGGATACATTTCATTGATACAGCGTGCACGCTCCTCCGGCGTTGAATTCTCTATCTCCGGTGGTCTCATACTAACACTCCCTTTGCATTGACTAATGAACCATCCCCGTATTACTTCGATAGTTCATATTCAAATCCTTAAGCTCCACTTCGCCATTTATATATGGCTCATAAAATGCATCCACACTTCCACCACCTAAATTGTCACAGCCATTGCAGAAATCACAGGCTCCGCCGCAGCCGTTTAAGCCCTCCTGAACGATTTTCATTCGCTCTTCCTTAGTGGTATCCTTAATTAACAGACTCTTCATCTTATCACCGCCCCGCTACAGATATAAACCAAATATACATTTCTCCAACTGTAAATACAGCTTGTCAAAACTACAATTACTCCTGCTGGGTTAATTCATTATAATACTGCACAAGGTCTTTACGCTTATCCTTAGTATATGCTATGGCAGTACGCGGATGCTGATTAAGTATTCCCGTCAAAAGATATTGCATATCATATCCCCATACTACACCTGACTCACGAAGTGGTATCATATATTTTTCAATGAACTTTATAACAGGATAGATGGAATACTTCGGATTCTTAAGACATCCTATAAGATTCTCTATAGAGCAGTTACCTGCTCCACGACCCATTCCATTATAAGTACCATCAAGGAAATCCACGCCATCTCCGCATGCTTCAAGGGTATTTGCAAATGCAAGCTGCTGGTTGTTATGTGCGTGCATACCTATCTTCTTGTTATACTTCTCGCCATATTCAAGATACAAATCTGCAATACGGGCTATCTGCTCAGGATAAAGTGAACCGAAGCTGTCTACTATATAGATTACATCTACAGAAGATTTGCCAAGCATCTCAAGTGCAACCTTGACATCTGACTCCTGTGCCGTAGATACAGCCATAATATTACAGCTTACCTCGTAGCCCTTGTCCTTCGCATCCTCAATCATATCAATAGCGCCCGGCATCTGATGAACATATGTAGCCACACGGACGAGGTCTACAGGACTGTTCGTCCTGTCCTGTATGTCAGTTTTGTAATCACATCGCCCTACATCCGCCATTACCGCAAGCTTAATCTTCTTTTCGCTATTCTCTCCGATTACACGCAAGATATCATCATCATCACAGAATTTCCATACACCGAATTCATTTACATCAAACATCTCCTTAGATGCTTTATAACCAAGCTCCATATAATCCACACCGGCTTTTATATTCGTCTGATAAAGTACTTTCACAAAATCATCCGTAAAATAAAAATTATTGACAAGTCCACCATCTCTAAGTGTAGCATCAAGTACGCGAATACTCTCTCTTACACCCATAAATTCCGATAATTTTTTCTCTTTCATCTTAAATATCCTTTCATAAATACATACCGATATTTTACAGCCAAGCAATCTCTCGCTTTAAACCATTAAAGTATAATATATTTTATCACAATTTTTCAATTCGTCAATCCTTAGTATCAACCTTCTTAAACTGAGTCTCATATAATTCCGTATACACACCTCCGCTTGCAACCAGCTCCTTATGCTGACCATGCTCAACGATCTGTCCGTCTTTTAGTACATATATTTCATCCGCCGCAAGAATTGTAGACAGTCTGTGTGCAATCAGAATACTCGTCCTCTCCTTTATAATCGGGTCTATAGCCTCCTGTATCTTACTTTCTGATATCGAATCAAGTGCCGAGGTCGCTTCATCGAATATAAGCAAAGCAGGATTTTTTAGCAGAACTCTCGCTATGGATATTCTCTGCTTCTCTCCACCTGATAATTTGAGTCCCCGATTGCCGACCATAGTATCAAGGCCTTTTTCCTGTGCTGATATAAAATCATATATATTGGCCTTCTTGCACGCCTCTATCATATCGCCCTCGGTCGCATCGGGATTAGCATATTGAAGATTATCTCTTATCGTTCCATTAAAAAGATAAGTCTCCTGAGATACAACACCGACATTTTTCCTAAGAAGCTCCAAATCCATCTCACGCACATCTATCCCATCAAAGCTTACCTTACCGCCCTTTACATCATACAATCTCGGAATAAGATTAATAATCGTACTTTTGCCGGAGCCTGACGGACCTACTATCGCCATACTTTTCCCACTCTCCAACAAGAAATTAACATCCTTCAATATCTGCCTTTCCTCATCATAAGAAAAATCAACATGGGCAAACTCAACCCTGCCTGTAATCTTGTCAGGAGTCTTCGGATTATCGGGATTCTCAATCTCAACAGGCATATCAAAATATTCAAATACACGGCTGAAAAGTGCCATCGAACGCATCCAGTCAACTTGAATATTAAGCAGGCTGTTCACCGGCATATAGGTCTTGCCAAGAAGAGCAACAAGTACAGTTATATCACCGACCGTAACCGAGCTGTCATATTTTATCATAAGAATTCCACCTACCAGATAAAGCAGCATAGGTCCTATATTCGTCACAGTATTAAGTATCATGAAAAACCATCTGCCTGCCATCTTCTCCTTGATATTGAGGCGTATCATCTTATTATTCACATTTTCATATCGCTCATATTCCTGATTTTCTTTCCCGAACAGCTTAACCAACAGTTGACCGCTTACTGACAGAGTTTCATTTAAGATACCATTTACCTCGTCGTTACATTCCTGCGCCTCACGGGTAAGTGTCCATCTGGTTTTACCTGCCTTACGAGTAGGCAGCACGAACAACGGAATAACAGCGATTCCAAGAAGTGCCAGTATCCAATTCTTCTGAAACATAGCAATGAGTGCAAAGATAAGTGTAATCGAATTAGACAAAATGCTCTTAAATGTATTGGTTATTACTGTCTCTACACCGTCGATGTCACTCGTCATACGGGTAATGATATCTCCCTGATTGTTGGTTGTGAAAAATCTCTGCGACATCCTCTGAAGATGACGGAACATATGATTTCTCATATCGAAGGTTATATGCTGTGCTATCCATGTATTGATATAGCTTTCCAACACGCCTATAAGACTGGCAGCAAGTGTCACTGCAAATGATGCCACTATGAACACCACAAGCAGCTTCATATTTCTTCCTATCAGACCATCATCTATTATCTTACCGGTAAGAATAGATGGCATAAGATTAAATATCGACGAAACGGCAATACAAAGCAGAACCAGTATAAACTGCTTCCAATACGGTCTTAAATATGAAAATACTCTCCTTAGGAGCTGCCAAGTTATCTTAGGCTGTGCAGCCTTCTCCTCCTCTGTCATGAAATGCGCTCCATGACCTCCCAATCTTCCACCCGGTGGCATATAAATCTCCTTATTAACCTAAAATCCTTAACACACTAATTATTTTTCTTAGCTTTCCTGAACATAAACCTTCTCACAACATTTATCCCAACCTTATATGAAAGCGGTCGAAGTGCCTTGTCAGCTTCTTTTAGCTTCTCCCTGATAGGAATATTCTGCGGACAATGCTTCTCACATTTTCCACATTCTATACACTGGGAGGCAAAGGCAGGCTCCTTCGTAAGGCCAACCGTCTGAGCAAATTCGAATCTTCCCTCTCTCTTAGTCTCGGTATACATCGCATTATAGCATCTGAATATGCCGGGTATATCTACGCCCTTAGGACAAGGCATACAATATCTGCATCCGGTACAGCCTACCTTCTCGTTCTCTCTGATATTCTGCTTCACAACCTCGAGTGTAGCAAAATCCTCTTCCGTAAGATGTCCCGCATAAGCCTCGGAAGCAGTTTTACAATTCTCCTCTACCATCTCGATAGAATTCATACCCGAAAGCACTACAGTAACTTCTTCCTGATTATATAACCATCTGAAAGCCCACTCTGCAGGTGTCCATCCGCGCGGACTGTCCTTTATCGCCTTTTTCGCACCATCAGGCAGCATATTGACAAGCTTTCCTCCGCGAAGCGGTTCCATAATAACTACAGGTATCCCTTTATCTGCTGCCGCCTTGAGACCTTCCACTCCTGCCTGTGTATCCTCATCCAGATAGTTATACTGTATCTGACAAAAATCCCAATCATAATCATTTAATATCTTAAGAAAATTATCACTGTTGCCATGATATGAAAAACCGATATTACGGATTGTACCGGCACTCTTTTTTTCTTCTATCCAATCCAGTATACCGACAGCCTTAAGCTTCTCCCACATAGCAACATCTGTCAGGTGATGCATCAGATAATAGTCTATGTAATCCGTCCTGAGCCTTGATAACTCTTCATTAAAATACTTATCCACAGCAGCTCTGCTTCCAATCATATATTGTGGAAGCTTCGTTGCTATATTAATCTTCTCACGGATATGGTTTCGCTCAAATATCTCTCCGATTGCGACCTCACTTCCTGAGTAGACATAGGCAGTATCATAATAATTGACACCTGCTTCATAAGCAGCCATAATTTCCTTCTCAGCCTTGTCAATATCGATATTGCCGCCTTTTTTCGTAAACCTCATACACCCAAAGCCAAGCACTGAAAGCTCTCTCCCATATTTGTCTTTCCTGTACTGCATAGGTTCTCCTTTCGTATCACTTAAATGCGTGATATCAATGCGATTGTCTCAATGTTCCTCGTCTGTGGGAACTGATCCACACAGCAGGCTTTCATAAGTCTGTATCCTCTCTCCTTAATTATCTGCAAATCCCTTGCAAGCGATGTCGGCTTACAGCTTATATAAACTATCTGTCCGACACCAAAGCCAAGTATCTTATCAAGTGCTTTTGGATTGATACCGTCTCTCGGTGGGTCAACTATGATAAGATCGGGCTTATCCTCTACTATATCTATAGCCTTAAGAACATCCCCTGCTATAAACTCACAGTTGGTAAGTCCGTTAAGCTTCGCATTTTCCTTCGCCGCTTCTACAGCCTCCTCTACTATTTCAATACCTATAACCTTCTTTGAAGCCGGCGCCATCATCTGTGCTATGGTTCCGGTGCCACTGTACAAGTCAAATACTGTCTTTCCTAAAGGCTCACAACCTTCATTTATGTATTCTCGGGCCTTCTTGTAAAGCACCTCACAGCCTTTAGTATTAGTCTGAAAAAATGAGAACGGCGAAATCTTGAATTTAAGTCCGAGTAATTCTTCTGTGATATAATCCTGTCCATATAGGCATACAGTTCTGTCACTTTGAACTACATCGCCTAAGGTGTCATTTTCCGTATAAAGAATTCCGGCTATGATTCCGCCTTCGCTAAATTCTCCTGTTCTTTCGAGAGCTAACAATCCTTCCTTATATTCATTAAGTATGCCTTCCCTGTTAAATCCATACTCACTCCACTGAGTAGATGTGACAAGATTGATAAGGAATTCTCCTGTTGACGCAGACTGTCTTACAACAAGGTTTCTGAGTATGCCCTCATGCTTCATTCTGTGGTAATAAGATACCCCCTTTTCTGCAAAAAATGAGAGGGTATATTGCACGATTTTTCTCCAGTCGGAATTGATTATTGCACACCCATTTTCTCTGCATACACTCACTATATCGTGGAAGCTCCCCTTCTTATGAAGTCCAAGTGCAAGGGGACCATCCTTATATTCATCTCCGAAGGTAAACTCCATCTTATTGCGATAAGCTCTGTCTATCGGCGAAGCTATAATCCCATCCCACTCGTATTCATAATCAGGAAGTGCCTTATCTATAAGCTTTTTAACCATCTGTTCTTTGAACCTAAGCTGAGTGTCATAGGACAAGTTCTGATATGCACAGCCCCCGCATACACCGAAATATTGACAAAATGGTACACCATCCTCAAGCTCCGATTTCTCAAGGACCGATAAAAGCCTCCCCTCAGCCATACCCGATTTTTTCTTGGATATTGAGAATCTTACCTTCTGTCCAGGAAGCGTATCCTTCACAGTGACTTTCCTATCCTCTATAATAAGACTTCCCTTATTCGGGAAATCAAAGTCTGTTATTTTACCCTCGTATATGTCACCCTTTTTCATATGAAATATCCTCGTATACTACAATTCACAAATTTCATAACTAACTTCTTCAAAATCATCAATCTCAATAATAGCGTAGGTCTTCCTATGGTCATCCTGTCTCGGAAGAGATACACTGCCGGGATTTAAGATAGTTACATCATCAGGATTCTCATCAAGATAGGGAACATGGGTATGTCCGTATAATGCTATATCACATTCATTTTGCAGGGCATTATATCTTAAGATGGATAGTCCCATACTAACGCCTTCCCTGTGTCCATGAACAGCATATATCCTATGCTCCCCGAACATAAGGATAAGCCTGTCCTTTAATTCCGGAATATAATCTGTGTTCCCGGATACAAAATAAGACGGCACCCTTGCCATAGTCTCTATCTCACGATAGTTAGCACCTACATCCCCCAGATGAATCAGATAATCTATCTTTCCGGCTTTTTCTATCGCCTTTTTAACATTTTCATTATTGCCATGTGAATCACTTACTACCAAAATTCTCATTTACTCGCAACCCCTATATTAAAAACATCCAACATAACGACATTTAATCATATCAAAACCATAAAAATTAAATAATCTCTTTCACAGCACGAAGCGCATTACCCCTGTGACTTAGATTATTCTTCTCCTCAGGTGAAAGCTCTGCAGTAGTTTTGCCAAGCTCCGGCACATAGAATATAGGATCATAACCAAAACCATTTTCACCCGCCGGCTCATATGCGATACGGCCTTCTATTGTTCCGCGTCTTGTATCAACCCTGCCATCAGGATAGGCTACTGCTATGGCACATACGAAGCGTGCACTTCGTTGTTCATCAGGCACACCGGCAAGTCTGTCTAAGATAATCTTATTCTTGACCGAATATGGTGTGTCAACTCCTTCATATCGTGCGGAGTATATCCCCGGCGCTTTGTCAAGATAGTCAATCTCAAGTCCACTGTCATCCGCAAGCACAATACATCCCTCCGCTGCCTTCTCCTTAGATATTGCAGTTGCCTTAATAATCGCATTTTCCTCGAAGGTCTTGCCATCCTCGACTATGTCTATATCAATACCTGCCTCCTTCATAGAGACAATCTCATAGCCTGCATCAGCAAGTATCATGCGTATCTCCTTCATCTTATCCTCATTACCTGTAGCAAATATAATCTTCTTCATAACCTTTTATCCTTTCCCTATTTCTATCTGTATCCATAAAAATATATAAATCAATCATCATCTATCCGGTTTTATCCCGACATTATTCTCTGTCAATATCTTCCTCGTCACCCTCTGATACAATATTCGTAAACGCCTTAAGACACACATTACAATTCTGTTTTTCTTCAGCACTGTGCCATACCTCTCCATAGAGACTAATATAGCCTTCACCATCCTCTATATCAAAATTCTCAGTTCGTTCATCTACATCATATTCGATAGCTATAGGATGAATTGCATTTGGGGTTTTAATCTTCACTACAACTGCAAATTTACTCTTGTCAGAAAGCCGCACCGGCTCAGGCAGCCTAACCGTATAATAACCGGCATACTGCATACTTCCTGATACAAGAAACTCCCTATTGGTAAGTGAACTCTCATCCTTAAAATTCTGAACCAGATAAACCTCGAAAGAAGTATCTTCGTCTGTCGCATAGAAAGATACCGCTGCCAACTCCTCATCCCTGTCCGTCTCATAAACATTTGCGAAATATGCATCCTCCTTATTGAAGCCTAAAAGTCCAACCCAGCCAAGCAAATCCGACTGATATATCTTATCGAAATTATCCGCATCGCCAACCTTTGTATATACGACCGATACATTGCATATTGTTGTATCATAATACGATACATAGAAGAAGCCGTTCTCGCCGAACTCTTCGCCCCAACTATTCTTACAGATAAATGCGCCATCACCCTCAGGCTCATTAGTAAAATACTCCTTAGGATAATCATCGTCCCATCCAACGACGACTACATCATGATTTGAGCCCTCGTCACCATCATAATAATATGCCGAATGTTCCCTCGAATAATACTTCGATACGCTGTCCACATACTCCATCTGACAATACATAGAGGTCTCAACAGCACCATATCTGAATATTGCACTTTTAAGTACATCTATATTTTTATCATTAATTATTAGAGCCTCCTCAAGATGCTTGACTGCATCTAAGGTTGAGTCTGTCTCACCATCACCGTAAGGGTCATCCTCCTCGTATACCGGTCCCTGCCATGCCGCCATATAGGCAATACTCATGGAATGTTCTCCACCCTTATCAACATCGAGATTATAGCTGTTGGAAAGTGTCATATTGTCCGTAGAGAAGAGATTATATTCTCTCGGCATAAGTGTGGTTTCAAGCGCGCCTAAGGATGCGAACGCCCAACAGGTACCATATCGTCCCTGATCCCTGACCTGAGTCACCCTGCCGTAATCTCTCATATCATATCTGGACGGCAAAGCCTTCTCCGGTCCTATAAGTGCCATATCTATATGATTATCATAGAAATAATAATCCACCTCGTAATCAAGATATTCTGCAACTTCGTCAACAGGTATAAATAACTTTTCCGTCTTTTCATCTCGAAAAACCTCAGTCTTCATATTAATCGTAAGCGAAGAATTAACTATACACTCATCACTGCCGCACACAAGCTCAAGGGAATTATCCCCCTTCATAATAAGCACCTTATTATTAGGATACTCACAGACCGAACATTTTAGCAGACTTCTTAGAAGTTCTGACTCAACAACCAGTTCCATCTCATCACTCACATAACAGTCATAATCAAACTCTTCTATACTGATACCATTGATGGTAATAATCAGTTCATCATTCAACCTCTCGACCATATTTCCTCGGAATGAAGTTGCACATTCTTCAAAATCAGAGGACTTATCAATCATGACCACAGGTCTTCTGGTTGCAAAATATGTAATTGTAAAAAGAGCTGCGAACACAGCCAAGATAATAATTATTTTTTTCATTACATACTCATTTCAATCAAACTATTTCATCTTATCCTTCTTCGGCGGCTTCGGTCCCATAAACTGATAGAAATACGACTTAATCATGCCATTATAAATCTTCCTGTTCTTATCAGCCTTTCTGCCGATATACTTCTCCGCTTCATCATAAGAAGTAATCAGATACATCGACCAGTCCGGAAGTCCGGCAAAGCTCTCACCTATAGTTTTGTAAAGCTCCGGCAAATCCTTCCTGTCCTCAAGCCTCTCACCATATGGCGGATTAGTTATGATAAATCCATAGTGTTTTGGATTGGAAAGATCCTTTACATCACGCGCCTGAAAATGTATATACTTGTCAACTCCTGCCTCACGCGCATTTGTCATAGCACATTTTATGATATCTGAATCTATATCATAACCCTGAATATTCATTTCGATATCATTTCTTATCATATCGTGAGCCTCATCATAGGCATTGTACCAGATTTTCTTCGAGATAATCTTATCCCAAGAATCCGCTGTAAACTCCCTGTTCATACCCGGAGCAATATTCGCTCCTATCATAGCCGCCTCTATAGGAAATGTACCACTTCCGCAAAAAGGGTCTACCAAAACCCTGTCCTTATTCCAAGGCGTAAGCATAAGGAGTGCAGATGCAAGTGTCTCGGAAATAGGTGCTTTACCCACAAGCTGTCTGTAACCGCGTTTATGAAGCGAGGTTCCCGATGTATCAATGCCTATGGAAACCATATCCTTGAAGATAAAAACCCTAATCGGATACTCGTCTCCATCCTCTTCAAAACGGCTCACACGATAGGTCTCTCTCATCCTGTCAACTATTGCCTTCTTAACTATCGACTGTATTGAGCTCCCTGAGAAAAGCGCGCTCTTATTCGTAGTTGCCTTAGTAACCCAGAACTTTGCATTTCTCGGAAGATACTCCTCCCACGGAAGCGCCTTCGTACCCTCAAAAAGTTCATCAAAGGTAACCGCCTTAAAGCTCCCCATCTTAAGCAGGATTCTCTCAGCAGTTCTTATAAATATATTTGCACGCGGAATGACTGTCTCATCACCCTTGAAGGTAACTCTTCCGTCCTCCACCGAAACTATCTCATAACCAAGTTCTGTTATCTCTCTCTTAAGCACCGACTCAAGTCCGAAATGGCATGGCGCTATAAGTTCAAATTCTCTATCCTTCATACAATTTTATCCTTTAATTTTGTCGCCTGTATATTATCCATATTATTTTAAATGTATGAATATCTTATGTCAAGGTGTGGGATTTATTTAAAACTAATTTGTCACATACCTACTCACAATGAATATTTTAAAGTAAGTGATTAAAGGAGGCGGAAATTTTGAGATTTCGTAATATTAATATTAGGAACATCATTAATGAAGCAGTTAATAACGAAGGAATAATAGTAGACATAAGAGAAAAGGAAGATTTCGCAAAGGGCCATATTCCAATGGCAATTAATCTGCCTCTTTCAGATATAGAAAACGGAAATATTGGTTTACCAAAGAACAAAATCATACTCGTTTACTGCGAGAACGGCGGTGGCAGCATGATGGCAGCCCGAATACTCGCAAACAACGGTTATAATGTTATAAATGCAGTCGGTGGAATAAGCAACTATCGTGGAGCACTGACAAAACAAAGATGAAAAAGTGATTTTTCCAAAAGATGTATATATTTTCTGATATATGTCCATACTTAGAGTGTAAAGGTTATAAACATATAACCAAAACATATCTAAGGTACATGATATAATAAGAATGTACCGGCATAGCAAGGAGGAATATATATGTCAGCTAAGAATCAGTCAAAGAATCAGGCTAACAGCAATAAGAACAGCCAGAACAACGGCGCAAATTCTAACAACCAGTCAAATAGCCAGAGCAGCAATGCTAACAACAGCAAATCAGAGAATTGTGACTAACTAATATACGAAAGCTTGTGAAATCGGGTGAGGGAGATTTTCCCTTACTCGATTTTTTGATTGCATTTAACACTGTTTTATAATAAAATTAGTATATGAGATTTTTAGTCAAAGGAGGTCATTATATGGCAAATCAGATTATTATTACTATCGGTAGAGAATTCGGAAGCGGCGGTCATGATATAGCCCGTGAGATAGCATTGCATTATGGCATTATGATGTATGACAGAAGCATATTAGATGATGTCGCACACGAAAAGCCGGACATCAATACAGATGCCTTAGAAGAACTCCAATTTGACTATATTAAGAATAAAGCAGCCGAGCGTGAATCCTTCGTGGTTGTCGGAAGATGCGCGGAAACCATACTGCGCGACAGATACAACATCATAAGTATATTCGTTACCGCAGACTTTGATGACAGAATCAAGCGTGTAAAACGCAAGTTCAACATTGATGATGAGAGCGAAGCTACAAATAAAATCAAACGTCACGACAGAACAAGAAGAAGCTACCACAACAGTCACTCGGAATCTGAGTGGAGCGACGCTTCAACCTATGATATAACCATAAACAGTAGCCGTCTTGGTATCGAAGGAACCGCAAACTTCCTTATTGATTATATAGACAGAATTAATAATAAATAAAAAACTGCCGCACATAAGGCGGAATAATGTGGGTAGGCGGTTATAGCAACTCGCAATCAATTTGCTAAATCAGTAAACTCAGGTTCTCTATATTTCGCACGAAATCGAGAACTCGCTTCGCTCAGACAGCTCGATTTCTGAGCGAATATATTCGAACACTTCGTTTCTGATTTTACGCAAATTGTGCGAATTGTTGCTATAACCGCCTACCCACATTATTCCGCCTTAGTGCGGTATTTATAATCTATCCTGTAGTTCTCTCTATGTCGATAACACCTTCGATATTTCTTATTTTAGCAATTATCTTCATAAGCTGTTCCTTGGAGTGTATATCGAATTTTACGGATATGGTCGCCTTGCCCTGCTTGCTTACGCGTACATTCATACCCGTAAGATTAATATTTTCTTCGTTAAATATCTTGGTTAAGGCAAAGACAAGTCCCTGTCGTTCGGAAGCATATATATTAATCTCGGCACTGTAGACATTGGAGCTCTGGGACTGCTCCTCAGACCATTCGGCCTCGATAAGTCGTTCTCTGTCGTATTCGTCCATACAGAGGATATTTATACAGTCCGTCCTATGGATAGATATACCTCTTCCTCTTGTTATATATCCGACTATCTCATCCCCCGGCACAGGTGCACAGCATTTTGAGAATCTTACTGCGACATCATCTATACCTTTTACTATAATTCCGTCCTTATGATTTTTAGCCGAGCGTCCCGGAGTGTTAATTTTTTCTACTATATCACTCTCAGTAACCTTACGCGCAAGCTCGTTTTTATATTCCTCATTCAGACGGTTTACTATCTGTCCTTCTTTCAAACCGCCGTGTCCTATACTGGCAAGAAGCGCATCCCATGTCTGAAAATTATATTTCTTCAGCACCTTGTCCATATATTCCGGCTTAAGCAGATTCGACAGGACAATGCCTTTTGACTTGCAATAAGCAGAAATGGCATCCTTACCCTTCTGTATATTATCTTCCTTGTTCTCAAGTCTGAACCATTGGTTAATCTTAGTCTTAGCCTGCGAGCTCTTGACAGAATTAAGCCAGTCAAGGCTTGGACCTTTGGAATTCTGGGATGTGATAATCTCAACACGGTCACCATTGTGAAGCTCCGTCTCAATAGGCACCTGTCGTCCGTTTACACGAGCACCTATCATCTTATTACCAACCGCAGTGTGAATGTTATATGCAAAATCAATCGGAGTTGAGCCTGTAGGCAGGTTCTTAACATCTCCCGCAGGAGTAAATACATACACCTGGTCGGAGAAAAGATTAAGGTCAGTCTTTACTGCCCCCACAAACTCTTTGTTATCAGTGGTATCCGTCTGCCATTCAAGTATCTGTCTGAGCCAGCTTAATTTCTCCTCTTCCTTATCCTTACCGCCTACGCCTTCCTTATATTTCCAATGCGCAGCAATACCATATTCGGCAGTCCTGTGCATTTCAAAGGTTCTTATCTGAATTTCAAAAGGCTTGCCCTCAGGTCCGATAAGCGTGGTATGAAGCGACTGATACATATTCGACTTCGGCATAGCGATATAGTCCTTAAATCTTCCCGGTATAGGCTTGAACTTCTCATGAATAATACCAAGTGCCGCATAACAGTCACGCACTGTCTCAACCTTAATTCTTATGGCATGAATATCATATATCTCATCTATGGTCTTACCCTGAGTAACCATCTTCTTGTATATGCTGAACATATGCTTAACTCTTCCGTCTACCTCGGCTTCTATGTCAGCCTCCTTCATATACTGCTTTACTTCCTCCACCATACTGTTGATGAAATCTTCGCCTGCCGCAACCCTGTTCCTTACCTCTTCCTTAAGCTCTTTATACACATCTGGATAAAGGTACTGCATACACAGGTCATCAAGTTCAATCTTTATCTTGGATATACCAAGCCTGTGCGCAAGCGGTGCGTATATGTCCATTGTTTCAAGTGATTTCTCTATCTGCTTTGCAGGAGACTGATATTGTAGAGTTCTAAGGTTATGCAGCCTGTCCGCAAGCTTAATAAGGATAACTCGTATATCCTTCGCCATGGCAAGAAACATCTTACGCAGGTTTTCCGCCTGAATCTCTATCTTATCCTGAGACAAATCTAATTGTGTAAGCTTGGTAACCCCATCTACCAAAACCGCAATCTCAGGAGAGAATTCTTTGGATATTTCCTCTGTCGTCATGGCAGTGTCTTCCACTACATCATGCAGAAGTCCTGCCGCTATAGTCTCCTTGTCAAGCTCAAGCTCTGCTAAAATTATGCCAACACAAATAGGGTGAATAATATATGGTTCACCCGATTTACGCTTCTGATCCTTATGTGCTTCACTTGCCACATTATACGCTTTTTCTATCAATTTTAAATCATCTGAAGGATGGTATCTAAGTACCGTCTCCTTGAGCTGCTCGTATAATTCCTCAGGTGGTGTAAAATCACTTGGGGTACTTAAATCATTTTTTAATGTACTGTGCGGTATTAAAGCAGAATCTGACATAAGTATCACTCTCCTAACCTAAGACATTTTCTAAACTGCTGACACAACTAATTTATTACTCGCCCTCAAAGCTGACAACTGAATCTATAACATAATCCTTTAATTTCTCTCTTCCACCCAAATCAGGCAGTTCTATAAGAAACACCATCTTGACAACCTCACCGCCAAGCTCCTCGATAAGCTTTGCAGCAGCTTCAATCGTCCCACCTGTGGCTATAAGATCATCTACAAGCACAACCTTATCTCCCGGCTTGATAGCATCCTTGTGAATCTCTATAGTTGCTGTACCATATTCCAAATCATAGCTTCTTTCAATAGTTGCTCTCGGAAGCTTGCCCTTCTTTCTTACAGGAACAAAGCTTTTATTGTTAATGTACGAAAGTGGTGCTCCAAATATAAAGCCTCTGGACTCAGTTCCCGCTATAACATTGTAATCAATGCCCTCTAAAAATTTGTTCATCTCGTCTATGGCAAGCTTATAGCCCTCTGCATTTTCCAGCACGCTCGTTATGTCTCTGAATATAATTCCCTCACTCGGAAAATCCGGTATGCTGGTTATGTAATCCTTAATATCCTTCATAGTTCACTACTCCTCCTGTGTATATTTCTGATATCTGTCCGGTCTAATCTGTAAATATGTTCTTCCATTATATACATTAATACTCGGATGATATGCAACATTTATTCTGATACTATTAGGCTGTCCATTTAACATTTTATCACATTCTTGCTCTCCAAACCACATTTTTATGCTTTCAATGAAATAATTTATTCTAAAATCCATCGCTTCAATGCGATTACCGGACTCATCCTGCAGCGTGAGCCGTCCGAACTGACTGTCCTTTCCCATAAGCCTTAAGTTAATTACGCTAAGATTGCTTTGAGCAAAAAGAGGCTTCTGATTGCCATTTCCAAAGGGCTCTAATTTATCCAAATCATTAATCAGCTTCTCACTTATGTATGAAAACGGCATTGCCACATCTATATGAACCTTATATGTTAGGTCATCCTCTGAAAGATGTTGATTATTAAGGAGCGTCTTTCTTAATATTTCAAAATTATCTTTCTCTATCGTAAATCCTGCAGCCATCTCATGCCCACCGAATTTTACGAACAGCTCACGGCATTTTGACAATTCTTCGAACATATTATACCCTTCTATCGAGCGCCCCGAGCCCTTTAATAAATCATCATTCCCGTCCGTAAAGACAAGTGTCGGTCTGTAATACTTCTCCTTAAGTCTGCCTGCCACTATCCCTGCCAGACTCTCGTGAAGCTCAGGAACATATACGACAAGTATATTATCGTCCTTTAGACTTCCCTCCACAATTTCTATAGCCTTTTTCGTGCCGTCCTCCGTCATGGATTTACGCTCTGTATTTATCTCTCGTATACTCTCTGCTTCCCTTAATGCAAGCTCTTCATCCTCGCACAAGAGAAGTGAAAGTCCGACCTTAGCACTCTCAAGTCTTCCCGTCGCATTAAAGCAGGGACCTAATACAAAACCAAAATCATAGGCAGTTATCTTCCTGTCCGTAAGTCCATTTGCTGTAAGCAACGCTTTTAATCCGATATTCTTCGTATCCTTAATAATCTGCAAAGCACGCTTAACATATATTCTGTTCTCATCCTGCAAAAGCATTATATCACACACGGTCGCAAGACCAACCATCTCGATATACTTATCCTCATTCTCCCAGCCAAGTCCCATAAGCTCATACAATCTTCTGATGAACTTATAAGCTACCGTAGCGCCGCATATTTCCTTAAAAGGATAACCACAAGTCACTTGTTTTATATCTATTACTGCATCTGCCGGAACGATACGGTACCGTTTTTCACCGTTGTCATCTATATCAAATGGTACCTCGTGATGGTCTGTCACTATAACCGTCATTCCGTATTCCTTAGCAAGCTCTATAGCAGGAAATGCAGCTATGCCGTTATCACAGGTTATAATCGTATCAACACCATCCGTATATGCATCCTCGATAATTCTCTCATTTATACCATATCCATCAAGCATCCTGTCCGGTATCTCATAGCTTATATCCGCCCCTGCATATTTAAGAGCATCATATAGAATGTAATTCGACATAATACCATCTACATCATAATCCGATACTATCCTTATGGACTTGCCCTGCCTAATCTTATCCATCATGATAAGGCAGCCCTTGTCCATATCCTTCATAAGAGTGACATCATACCCCGATAAATCCGTATCATTCAAATACTTATCAATATTCTCATATCCAACTATATCCCTGTTCCTTATCACCCTTGCAACAACAGGGTCTATATTGAATTTATCTCCTATATCATAAAAGTCCGCCCGCTTGGCATATACAGTCCATTTTTCTTTCATTAATGCACCTTTTCCTTAGTCCGACATAATCCAAATATTAATTAAAATCATATTCCAAATTATACAATAACACACAAAAATATGCCATAGAAACATTTTTATTAAAATGTTGCATTTTGTCTAAATATGTAGTATCATTTCCCACAAGCAGATAAAAATCTTAATAAATATTCTAATATTTAGGATTTTCTAATAATCCGGAGAATTATCCTGCTTATTACCATACAAAAGAAAACTTATAAATAAACATAAAGGCAGGTGATGAGGTTATTTTTATATTTTATTTTACACGCAAAATTATTGAAATCAAAAATACTATATTGTACAATAAGGGGGAAGAATAAGTTATGACTTACAAAGCTGACAATATTAAGGGTAATAATGTTGATTATTCAAATACCTTTGATGATGTATTCCAGTCTCTTAAGAGTAACCATCCGAGGTTTTTCATACCCTTAATTAATTACAAATTTCAAAAGAATTATTCTTTAAATGAAGCTGTTGAACTGCTTCCTACTGACGAATATATAACCGAATATTCGGAAGAAAACGGCAAGCATGATATTGAAAAAAGGATTACTGATTTCATCATCAAAATACGTGATGAAAAGTATCTGATAGAATGTCAAAGCTACAATGATGGTTCAATAGCTTTAAGGATTGCCGAGTATTCATTTCTTACTGCAAGGCAGGCTGCTAAAAAGGATAACGGACGTCTGGTAATTGAGATGCCATACTACACCGTCATCTACATAAGAAGCAATTCTGCAACACCTAAAAGGACCAAAATTACATATAAGTTTCCAAACGGTAAAGCAGTTGATTATGATGCCGACAATCTGATACTAAGCGATTTTACAAAAGAAGAAATAATAGAAAAGAAACTTTATGTTTTAATACCTTTTTACATACTCAGATATGAAAGCATTATGAAGGATGAAACTGCAACTACAGATGAGCTTAACGAGGTTGAAACCGACTTAGACTTCTTCCTTGGCTTCCTTGCAGAATCATTTCATAATGAATCCATAAGCGGATATGATTACAACAACTTTATCACATATATGGATATAATTATCAGGCATGTAACAAACGGTAATGAAAATGAAAGGAATCTGGTGAAGAATATGGGCGGACATGTAATTGTTACCGAAGCTGACAAAATATTCTGGGCTGGTAAGGATGAAGGCAGGGCTGAAGGTATAGCTGAAGGCAGAGCTGAAAGTGATAAAATAATTGCCGAGCTTACAAAAGAAATCGAAGAACTTAAAGCCAAGCTTAACCAATCATAATTTTGCGTGTAAATCAAAACTAACAGTAGCGTGTCGGTTATATAGGGTACTCCTTATAAAACATACAGAGAGCAGGTGCTTAGCATAGCACCTGCTCTCTGTATTCCATATACTGAAAAAGCTCCGGACATTTGGTTTTTATGTACTCATTATTATCTCAACAAACTTTTCTACTTCATTTTCAGTTGTAAAATAAGAATATCCTCATAGTGCCGTCAATTTTATTTCTAATCGATGATCTTTCTTAAATGCTCTCTCGAAAAACTCTTTTGAGGCAAATTCATACTTGAAAGTTATAGTTTTTAAAATATTTCGTCTTTTATCTACATCTTTTTGGTTAAAATATTGTTCTGTCAAATTATCTAACAATTTCTTATCCCCTTATTAAAAAAACTTCAAAGACCTAAACAAACACCGATTTTTTAATTATTTATATACTATCCTATGGATTATATTTTGTCAAACAATATGAAATACAGATATAATATAGGATACACTAAGAAAAGATCAAAGATAAATGAGAATATAATTAGATTACTCCGCTAATTTTTCATAAGTATACAGACTTAGTCAGTGTTTTACCAAATTTAGTCCGTATACTTTTTCAAAGCTTACAGACTAATTCAGCACTTCGTACAATTTAGTCTGTATTTTTTTTCATGACCTACGGACTATATCAGGACTTTCCTCTATTTAGTCTGTATTTTTTACTATTACCTACGGACTATATCTACACATTACTCAATTTAGTCTGCACTTCTTTCCATGACCTACGGACCAAATCAAGGTTCTATATTATTAAGTCTGTAATAAGTTTACATAAATGCTAGTTACAAATCCTATGCACGCGTAGCGTGTCGGTTAGAGGGGTATACTTTGATTGCCCCAATATATAAAACTTTGAAATGAATATGAAAAGGTAGTTATGCCAATGATTCGCACAATTTATGTGGAATCAGCAACGAAAATTCGAATGGGCTCGCTCAGAAACAGACTGTTTGAGCGAAGCGAGTTGTCTGTTTCGTGCAGAGCGTAGAGAATTTGAGTTTACTGATTTAGTAAATTGCTTGCGTGTTGGCAAACTACCTTTTTATATTCATTATTTAAGAAACTGTATATTGGGGCAATCAAAGCATACCAAATCCTCTAACCGCCCTTGACTACATTAAATATTTATTACTCTGCCTGCTTCTTACCGATATGCTTCTTGAAGAAATACCACATAGGGCCCGTAATGCAGATAGATGAATAAGCACCTATTACAATACCTGCCATAAGAGTGAAGGTAAACTCCTTAAGCGAAGCCACACCCATAATAAAGAGAACAAGCACCATGATAAAGGTTGTAAGAGAAGTATAAATACTTCTTGTAAAGGTCTGAGCAATACTTGTATTGACAACTTCATTAAGCTCAACATTTCTGTCCATAATCTTAAGGTTCTCACGTATACGGTCGAAGATAATGATTGTAGCATTGATAGAATAACCAACTATCGTAAGCATACAAGCTATAAAGGTATTACCAACCGAAAGTCTTGCAATAGAATAAATTGCAAAAACTACGAATACATCATGCAAGAGAGCAAGCACTGCTGATGCACCGAATCTTACATCCGAGAACCTTATCGCTATATAAATAAGCATAAGAACCGAAGCAATAATAATAGCAATAATTGCATCCTTCTTCATCTCACCGCTTATGGTTGAGCTTATACTCTGTTCATTTATTTCCGATACCTCGAAATTATCTTTTATAGCATTCTCAAGCTTAGCTGAATCCTGTTCTGACAATTCAGGAGTCTTGAAAATAACCTGATTACTATCCTCAACAGTCTGTATCTGAATCACTCCTGCTGATATTCCGGTTGCCTCAGTTATAACAGGTACAACCTCATTCTCAGCCTTCTCCAAATCATAGACTACATCACCCTCAAAGGTTACGGTAGTTGAAGTACCACCTGTAAACTCAAGTGCATAATTAAGACTTGAACCAAGTCTTTTCTCATTTATAGGCATAAATACCAAACCTGCAATTATAGCTATAAGAGATATAACCACGCATACTCTCGATGCCTTAACATAATTAACCTTCTTAATAGGCTTAGCCGAACCATAGAACTTCTTATTGGTAATGCCTAAATCCACAACAGACTTAAGTAAAAACTTAGTTATAACAAGTGCTGTGAACATAGAAAGGATAATACCTATCATAAGAGTAGTTGCAAAGCCCTTTATACTACCTGTTCCAAGTGCCATAAGCACGAAGGAAGCTATAAGTGTTGTAATATTACCATCAAGTATTGCAGACAGCGCCTTAGAGAAACCTGCCTCAACAGCATTTCTGATATTCTTGTCTGCCGCTATCTCCTCCTTGATACGAGTGAATATAATAACATTCGCATCAACCGCCATACCTATAGAAAGTATGATACCTGCGATACCCGGTAATGTAAGAGTGACAGTTCTTATACTTAAGATAAGGAGCATAAGAACTACATATGCTACAAGTGCAACTGCTGCAACAAGTCCCGGTACAAGATATATAATAATCATAAGAAGACATACCAGACCAAAGCCGATTGCACCTGCTACAAGGCTTGTAGATATAGCTTCTCGTCCAAGCTTTGCACCAACTATATTATATTGAAGCTGTGAAAGCTCAAGCGGAAGTGCACCAATCTTAATTGTTGCTGCAAGCTGGCTTGCCTCATCATAATCCTTCATACCATTTATTACGGCATTTCCGCCTGTGATAGCGGTCTGAACTCTCGGAGCACTGGCGACCGCACCATCATATATGATATATATTATATTTCCTACATTTGCGGAAGTAATATCAGCGAATTTCTGAGTACCCTCATCAGTAAATTGAAGCGATACAACATACTCTCTTGCGCCTGTTACATCATCAGTATCAGATGCAGGCTCGGCATTCTTGACATCCGCACCTGTAAGTGCAGCCTCATACTCAGCACCGGAAGCCCATAGAGAATAATTCGTCTCATCTAAGAATAAAAGCTGTCCCGGCTGACCTAAATCATCGAGTATCTCGTGAGCATCGTATTTAGAAGTATCTACAGGAATTTCAACTGTAATTCTGTCATTACCTTCCTTATAAACTTCACCCTCGCTGCTATACTCGTCAACTCTTCGCTGCAGCTTATCAATAGTTGCATCAATCTCTTCATCTGACGGATTATCATCAACTATCTCATAGGTAACACTAAGTCCACCCTGCAGATCAAGTCCCAAAGGTATATTATTAGCTTTACCCGTCTCCTCCTTACCTACACCGAACACAGCCATACATATTAGTCCGGCAAGACAGGCTAAGAAGATTAAAATCTTTATTACGGCATCTCTTTTAGCTTTCTTCATCTTTACACTCCTCTTTTTCATTAAAATCGGCCAAAGCAGCCTTAATCATAATTGCACATTCGACACGCTTTTGCTGCATCTTACAGCCGATGTCATATGTATCAAGTATATTGCCGTGAAAAAGATAGGAATTCGCTGCACAGCCTCCGCTGCAATAAAATCTCGCAAAACAATCCTTACATTTATCCTTGGCATATACATTACAAAGCTTAAATTCGTCTACAACCTCGTTGTTATCTATTCCGTCAAATACATTTCCAAGCTTAAATCCATCTATTCCTACAAACTGATGACACGGATACAACTCCCCCTGCGGTGTGACCGCCAGATACTCAGTTCCTGAGCCACAGCCCGAAAGTCTCTTATACACACATGGTCCGCCGTTTAAATCTATCATATAATGGAAGAATGTAACCGGCTCGCCCTTCTTGTATCTGTCTATAATATCAAGTGCAAGCTCATCATACTGCTCACATATTTTGTCTACATCTTCTTCTCTGATTGAATAATCCTCTGTCGGAGGCGATACAACAGGTTCTATGGAAATCTCTTTAAATCCGAGATCTGCCATAGCCTTAAAGTCCTCTGTAAAGTCAAGATTATTCCTTGTAAATGTGCCTCTTACATAGTAGCTTTTATCACCGCGCTTCTCGACAAAATCCTTGAACTTTGGAATAATTATGTCATAGCTTCCCTTGCCATTCCTGGTCGGACGCATCTTGTCGTGTACACATTTTCGTCCGTCTAAGCTAAGTACGACATTCGAAATTTCCTTATTACAGAAATCTATCACATCATCATTCAGCAAAACACCATTTGTAGTAAGTGTAAACCTGAAATTCTTGTTATATTCTTTTTCTTTGCTTCTTCCGTAAGCAACAATCTCTTTGACTACATCAAAATTCATAAGCGGCTCGCCTCCGAAGAAGTCCACCTCAAGATTGACTCGGCTTCCGGAATTCTCTATAAGAAAATCAATAGCCCGCCTGCCAACCTCTATAGACATCAGCTCACGCTTCTGTCCATGATATTCACCCTCATCTGCAAAGCAGTATTTACACGCTAAATTGCAATCATGCGCAATATGCAGACACAGGGCTTTGACTACCGTCTTTCTCTTTTTGAAATCAACAATTACATCTCTATATACATCTTCGGTAAAAAGCTGTCCTGAGCTTTTTAATTCTTCTATATCAGAGTATGCATCATAGATGTCTTCATCTGAATATTTATCCTTATACTTCTCGTGTATAGCCTTCGCTATGTCTTCCTTAGACTTGTCCTCATACATAGCAATCATATCATATACAAGTTCGTCCACAATATGAACCGAGCCACTACACACATCAAGTACGATATAATACCCATTATTAATGTACTGATAAACCATCTGTGGTACTCCTTTTAATAACGCAACTAAAGAGGACTATCTATGATAATCCCCTTTACTTAGGATATTATGTATTATCTTATATTATTTATTCTCGCAGCTCTGATTGCCAACTGTACATGAAGTCTTACATGCTGACTGGCATGAAGTCTGGCACTCGCCGCATCCACCCTTAACTACAGTGCTGTTTAAAGTCTTATCAGTTAATGTCTTAATTCTCTTCATAAAAGTTTCCTCCTAAATTTATCTAATTATGGATTATACCACAATAAAGCGAGTCAAGCAAGCACGAAGTGCTTATTTGACGAGCTAATGCGATAACGACCGCTTTAGCGGTTGTTATACCACAGTTCTTTTATATTGAAAAGAAATTTTTTAGCTAATCATACCACCAAGTGTACCACCCAGCAGGCAAAGCAGTATTGTGCTTATTCCGTGTGCGGAAATAATGCTTGTATCCTTGGTTACAACCAATGAAGCAATACAGATAACTACGACATATAAAAAGCCGAGCAAAAGCCCCCACATATACTTCTTTTCCTTCATGGTCTTACCTATCACTATGCCGCCTATAGCTGAAGAAAGTATATAAACTAAGGTTATGAAAAAATTCACCTTATCCTCGCCAAGCCCAAGCTTATACATGGCAAATGCAAGTATAATAAGCATTACACCCGTAACCACATAAGCAACTATCAAAGACCTGAGTACACCTATAATTTTATACGACCTTGTCAAATAAACCGCCTCCACATAATATATTTACTACTTTTAAATATATGCTTCAGACATGTTATTTATGCTTTTATCTCTCCTGCTTTTTTCAGAACAGTCTTCGTCACAACAGGACCGATTAGTTCAAATATTACAACTCCACACAAAACTATGGTTCTGATTTTACTGCCATAGGCAGGAAGTGATTTTGCCGCCGAGGTTGCAAGACCAATGGCAACGCCCTCCTGAGGAATGAGTGTGAGTCCGAGCCATTTGACGACCTCCTTCGGAGCCTTGGAAACCTTTGCACCAAAGGCAGAGCCAAGTGCCTTACCTACTATTCTTCCTACTACATATATAAGTCCGACCACGCCTACAGAAGCTATAACCGTCACATCAAGCGACGCACCTGATATAATGAAAAACATCATATATATAGGCGGTGTAATCCTGTCAACAGGCTCATATATCTTGTCAGAATTCTTCGACATATTAACAAATACAAGACTTAACATCATACATGCAAGCAGTGAAGAAAATCCGGCAAGGTCGGATATGCCAAGACACAGGAATATCATCATTACAGTAATAGCAAGTCTGTTGCCTCTTCCTGTATAGTAATGGACAAGTATAGCCATAATCACACCAAGCACTGCACCAAAGGCAAGTCCGCCTACCAACTCTATTAAAGGCTTAAGCAGAAGCTTTCCCACCGAAACATCGCCCTTAGATACTATCGCATTGGCGACAGCCATAGATATACCAAATGCCATAAGTGCAACCGCATCATCTATTGCAACGACAGGAAGCAAAGTCTGTGTTACAGGTCCTTTGGACTTGTACTGCTTAACTATCATAAGCGTGGAGGCCGCTGCTGTCGCAGATGCTATAGCCCCCATAGCCAGAGCAAAGGTCACATCATAACCGCATATCAGCATTATCGTATCAACTACAATTACCGCTCCAAGCCCCTCGGTAATACCTACCACTACAGGGGTCTTGCCAATCTTTTTCAAAAACTTTATTCTGAACTCTGCACCGATTGAAAATGCTATAAATCCAAGTGCAACCTCCGAGATAATCGACACATGGTTAAGACATTCATTAGTTATAATATTCAGACAATGGGGACCTATCAGAAGTCCAATTACCAGATATCCCGTCACATTCGGAAGTCTTAATTTTTTAACAATCTTTCCGGCTATAAGTGCCGCAAGCAGCATTATAGCCATATATGTAAGTGTATTAAGCTTCATATCCTATGCACCAAGTCCCTCTACAAAAGTTACAGGCACAGCAAACATAATACCTGTATTAGGCTCGTCCAAGCCGACTACATCTCTTATAGTCTTTCTTGCCTTAACAAGCTCGTCATCATCCATAACAAAAAGCATCGTCTTAACCGTCTCATTTTCATCATCATCATCTGCAAGTATCGAGCGAAGCATGGAGAACATTGGAAGGTCATCCATCTTCTCGATAATGCTTGCCATACCCACTCCATCTATTATAGTACCGCCGTGTACGCCGTTCTCTGCAAGCTCCTTACAGATTTCATCTATAAGATTTGCTTTCTTCAAAATAACAATTAATAAATTCATATAATAGCACTCCTCCTTATCCATATACTTATTTTATAATTCACGCATTCTTATTTTTTATCAATTATTTACTAAGTTTATTATTATATCAGTTGCATAAGTTCTCGCATATTATAATATATCTGCTTCGCATATTCCCTAATTGTATCATTTGGAGGAATCAAGTCTACCACCATAACCGGATACATACCGGCTCTGCCTGCCGACACAATACCGTTTATTGAATCCTCAACTGCAATTGCATGCTCCGGCTCCACATCAAGCGCCTTACAAGCCTTAAGGTATATATCAGGATCGGGCTTGCTGTGCTCGACCATATCTCCGTAGATAAGCTTATCAAAATATCTGTCCATATTATCTGTCTTAAGATATTTAACAGCACGCTCCCTCGCTGTAGAAGTGGCAAGCGCAATTTTAATATCTTTCGATTTAAGATAATCAAGTGTCTCGACAACCCCATTCTTTAACTCGACGCCATATGCCGTAACATAATTCTCGAAGTTCTCCATAACTTTGTCACGAAACGAAAGATACTCAATATCTCTTCCGACTATAGCCTCAAAGCGCGGTTTATTATCATACTTCGTTCCACCTGCCACAGCCTCACAGGCACGCGTCATAACATCCTCAGGTACCCCGCGTGACAGCCCCTCCTGCATATAGAACCTTCTGTATAATTTCTCGGTGTCAAATATAACACCATCCATATCAAATACTACCGCAGTAAACATACTTTTCCTCTTTTCAAGCATAGCAAGAGGACGAAGCATCTCCGCCCTCTTAGCCATTATATAATATTTTATTTATTCACTCTTTCTTCTCTTAAGCAGTATGAAGATGAAGCCGCCTCCACCTAAGACTACTGCCGCAGCTATAAGCCACAGCCACCATCTGCCTGATGTGCTGTCCGTCTTGCTCACAGTATCATCTAATGCCGCTGCCGCCATCTCTTCATCTCCATATACGAAGCTTATAATCTGCTCCGCCTCATTTCCGGCAGGGTCAACAGCAGCCATGTAAAGCTCATATACACCTCTGTCGGTTACCTTGAGTGTGGCAGTCGTATTATTATTACTAAGAAGCACATCCTTGTCATTTAACTTGACACTTGTAAGCTTATCCTCGTCAAGCTGTAGGGTAATCTCAATGTCATAATTCTCATCCTTGACATCTCCATCCTCAACACCCGTTACGATAAATACAGGCGCTTTAGTATCAAGTACGAAGGTTGCACTCTGTTCACTCTTATGTCCAAGCTCATCCTCCGCTGTTATAAGCAGCGTATAGGAACCATCCTCTATATCGGATACGCCGTCATACTCACTACCATTCAAGTACATACGCACATCACATACGGTAAGGTCAGATACTAACTCATCAAGGTCTAAATCAAGGTCAATCGAATTGAAGGTCTTACCATCATATTCTGATAAATCCTTGATAACCGGAGCTGTAGTATCTATAGTGAAATGAACACTGTAGGCGGACTCATTGCCCGCTATATCCCTCGACGATATTGTAATATCGTATATACCGTCCTCAGAGAAGGTCTGCTCAATAGCCGTAGGATTTCCTGATGCTGAAAACGGAGCAAAACCTACTACATTTCTCGTACCATCAGCCCTTATTACTGTTCCTGTCGCAGACACGGTCTTACTTTGGAAAAACTCATCCGATACGGTAACCGCAACACTTACCAGTCCGTCAGTTACATCATAATTATTTACACCGGTAAGTCTTATCTCAGGTTTGTTCCTGTCAACCGTGATAGACTGTTCAGTCTGTACAGTATGTCCTACTCTATCTCTGGCTTCAAACTCAAATCTATATATACCCGTATCTTGGATTAGCTCCGACAGAGTATATGCTCTCTGATTAGGAGTTACGGTAAGTGTCTTATATAAGGTCTCCTCCTGACCGTCTCCGGCTATTCTATAAATGGTAACTGTTCCGCTCGCATCCGACCAGAAGCTCTCAGTTATATTAAATCCAACCGATACCGCACTCGCGGAGGTTCCTCCATTTGCACCTGATATAGTAAGTGTAGGTGCCGTCGTATCAATACGGAAGCTGATTGTCCTTGTTACGCTCTGATTATTCGCGCGGTCAACTGCATAAATATTAATTATATAATCTGCTTCCTCTGAGAAGCTTAAGCTTCTGCTTGAGGTCGGCATAAATTCAGTAGTAGTTGTATCAGTATCCGGTACAGTCTTAATCACCTGTACTCTCAGATCATCCAAATCATCATTACTGTCTGTCACAGATACATTTATATTAGCCACACCGGTAAGATTGAGTGTGCCCATACTCTCATTATATACAGTACCACCATTCAGAAGAAGTGCGACTGTAGGAGCTGACTTATCAATCACAAAGGATACCTGTTTGGATATGCCCGAGGTTCCGTACATATCAGCACCGCTTATAACGATATCGTGTAATCCCTCAGCAGATAGCGTAACATCTGTATAATATGTCGAGCCATTTGCCGTCCAATTCACAGCCATAGGAGTACCATTGTCAGTTACCGACATAGCCTCGGCATTGAAGTTATTATCTATACAGGTAAGTCTTACTGCCACATCAGTATTATAATAATTATTCTGCTTACCTGATGTGCCGCTTATTATCTCGGCAGATAATACAGGAGCTGTCTTGTCTATATTGAACCTAACTGTCCTAACCGTACTTGAATTATTGGCCTTATCAACAGCTATAAAGTTAATTGTATAATCTGCTTCATCTGCATAAGCGAATTCTCTGTCAGAGGTAGGAGTATATTCATAGGTAACAGCCTGCTGTCCCGGCACGGTCTTAGTCACCTGTATTCTTAAATCCTCCGCATCCTCGTTGGCATCACTTACAGTCGCCTTGACAGCTACCGTACCATTGAAGTACTTAAGGTCCATATCCTCAGTGTATGTACTTCCGTTTATGCTAAGTGAAACCTCAGGGAGAGTCTTATCAATGGTAAATGAAACATTCTTAGATACACCCTCAACTCCTGCACTGTCTGTGCCGCTTATTTTAATGCTGTGTACACCCTCGGCGTCCTTATCCACTGTAACCTTAGCTGTATAAACACCATTTTCCAAGGTCCAGCCACTATCAAGTGCAACCTCTGTATCATTGTCGGTAACGCTAATTTTATCAGCATTGAAATTAGCATCCTTCACGGTAAGCTTAACTTGAACCTCTGTATTATAAAAACCATTATTCTTGCCTGATGTACCGCTTACTATATCTGCGGTAAATTCAGGTACGGTGTTATCCAATGTAAATGTAATTTCTTTTGAATCTGAATTACCGGCCTTATCCTTCACGGTAAGCTTAATCTTATATAATCCGTCCGAAGCAGCAGAGCCAAGAAGCTGTGAAAGTGCATAACTCTTGCTAACCGATATATCCTTCTGTTCTCCGGTCACACCTTCATAGATATAATCCTTAGTTGTTCCATCAGGCAGGGTTATATTCAAAGCTGCTGTGTCGATGGTAAGGTTATCGCTGATATTCATTGCAATCGCCGGATCTCCTGCCAATGGCAAAGTATTGGTCTCACTTCCTGCCGCCGTAAATGAATTGATGGTAGGATTAGTAGCATCAATCTTGAAGGTGAAGGAAATCGGTTCATCCGTCGTCCCTGACATGCTATTCGTCGCTTTATCCTTAGCATGGAATGTGATAGTTGTACCGCTCGTATTGTTAGATTCAGGTATGCTTATGCTATCTGTTACACTTGTTTGTTCACCATCTAATGTATAATCCTTATTAGTACCTGCATCTGTTCCTGAAAATGAATAACCAGCCGAAGCAAGCGGCGACTCATCATCTCCCTTAGTACCTGATAATATAGCAAAAGGAAGAGTGAACGATTTATGCCAAATAGTATCTGTCGTTATCTTTGTTGTCTTGTCTGTATTCCTTACTATTGGCAGAGTTGAGTCGTACATAAGAAGATTAATATTTGCTGTCTTAGAATTACTTCCTGCATCCTCTGCATATACCTTTAATGTGTTGTAGGATAGCTTTAATTCACCTGCAACCTTCGCTGGAATATCCAAAGTCGTTGTAACAGTATAAAGTTTTGTCTTTTTATCATATGACGCTAATGATTCAGCCGATGTATCTACCGGACTTATTATTCCTGATGCATCCTTTAGTCCTACTTCCGTTATGTTATTTCCTGAAACAGTAGTAACGGTTAAGGTGTATTTTTTGTTAGAATATTCATTTATACTTGCTAATCCAGCCTCACCGTTATATACATTACCATCTTCATCCTCTAATTTAACATTTGAAAATCTTATACTTGAGTCAATTACTTGAATTGGAGTAAGCTCTGGAATTTCTAATGTGTTTCCTGCATTATCGGTTGCTACAATAGTATATTCAACAGTTGTTCCTATAGTTTGTTCACTGTAAGGTATTATAACTGAATAGTAATCCGGTATTCTTCCAACAACTAAATCCCAGGATTTATCACCGTATTTCAAAACGACAGACTTTATTCCCGAACCGCCTTCATCTTTGATTTTGACCTTATACAAAATAGTCTTACCAATATCCTTGTTTATCTTATAGACTCCATTATCTATCTCATCCTCTTCTACATTTGGATAATCCCCTCCATCCTGATAAACCAATACCGGCTGTTCTCCATTTACTAATTCAGGCTTTGTACCATCTATCTTTAATGTTTTTTCTTGGGGTATTACTGATATATTGCCTTCTATATCTGTGCTGCTTATCGAACTTATAGCACTGTCATATGAATATATTTTTACATAATAATCACCATTTACCAAAGCTTCAGCACTCGTTTTTCCTAACAATTCATATAACGGCACAGTAAATTGATTTGCCATTCCCGTAACATTACGATAAAACAATATACCATTTGAGTCGTCAAGTGCCACTATTTTACTCAAACCAATGTCATCTTTTGCTGATATTGTTATTTCTGAGTCAGGAGTGAAATAATGTCCGTCTACCCTTGGAAAATCAATATTGCTTCCATCTTTTTTTATCGTAGGATTTGGAAGTGTTTCCGGCGGAGAGTTATCAATATTTATTTTAACATCTTTTGTTGCATAATTTCCCGCTTCATCTTCAATGTAAAATGTAACCGTATTCTGCCCAGGTGCGTAATATTCTTTTTTTCTATCATCTGAATTTACACTTAAAGATAATGCCTCTTCTGAATTATCATTTAATTTACTTGTTGCTTTAACTATATCCGATTCATAATTACTGCTATCGCCCGGGGATAAATCATAAGTAAATACATAAGGACTCTTATAATATTTTGTAGCATCAGCAGTTAAACCTGTCTCAGTAATAGATGGTGGTGTTTTATCATACTTAAGACTCGTACAGGATATGATTTGTGTATTATATTCGCTATTACTATTTTTATCTTTTACTTCTATATACTTATTTGTACCATAATTACTTGTATTATCACCAATAAACTGATATGTATATGTATATTTTTTTACATAATCATCAATATCTACCGAATCCAGTGAAGAAATAGAAATATCTTCTCCTAACACCGATAAGGTATCAAGTTCATATCCCGTTGTTATTGTGATTACAAGTGTATGATTTCCTCCTACAATCAAATCTCCGGTAAAATCAGTATCAGTGTCCACCCCATTGATTGTTTTTCTGACTTTAACATCTAAAGTTAATTTTAAGCTATCATCATTTTCCCACACAAATTTGGATAATTCCATATTTGTCTCATGCTCACCTGTACTATCTACATAGCCCTTAATACTATACGATTTCCCCGTGGTAACATCAATTTTTGCCCAATGTGCATGTTCATCATTATCATCTGTTATAACATCTACAATATCGTTATTGTTTCCATCAGAATATTTTACCTTAGTTATACCATCTGCGCATTTAATACCATAAAAATATGTAGTTCCATCATTTTTTGCTAATATGCCTTCGCTTAAAATACACCAATTATTTTCAGTATCCAAGTAAAACTTTTGTACATCAATATTTTCATCCGCCTTTGCATCATACCTCTTATCGAAATGTATATAAAGTGGAGTCACAACCATAATAAGAGTAAGAACAATCGCCATTACTTTGTACAGCTTGCTTGAATTATTCCAAAGTTTTTTCATCTTACCTTCTCCTTCCTTAATCCTTGTTATTTCTAATTATTATAAGCTCTCATCTGTATTTACTATCACAATGTTATATATGTAATCTTTATCTTCAGTGCTTATATTGTTGTCAGCCTTAAGAACTGTCGTCTCCTTCTCGCTGTCTGCTGTTAATACGGTTGTTTCCTCTTCTTCATCTGATGTGAGTACATCTGTCGGGCTGTCATCTCCTATTCCATCCTGTGTAAGTACATCGGTTGGACTGTCATCTCCTATTCCGCCTTGTGTAAGTACATCGGTTGGGCTGTCATCCCCTTCGCCGCCCTGTGCAAGTACGGCTGTCGCTTCTTCATCATCCGAGCCTAAAACCATTGTCTCGTCTTCGCTGCCTGATGAACCTAACACTGCTGTAGCATCCTCATCCAAATCCTCCGGTCTTAATATATCCGTCTCACGCTCAGGAGCTTCAACTGTATTATTTATCGGTTTTTTGTCTATATCTGTGTCGTTTGTCACAGAGTCTCTGATTGTTATCTTACCTGTGCCCTGATTGTAATACTTTTTCTGTTCTGCTTTTGAGGTCTCGCTTGAGGTATCATTTCTTCCTTTTTTCTTCTTCTGTTCTATCTCTTTCTTAGCACTTCGTCCTGTCAGGTCTCCGATTACCTTCGGTATTCTGAACACTATGAAAAGTACGATAGATACGATAAGCAGAATTATGGCAAGTATCAGACCGCCATAAAAACATATTTGATAAATATTTTCCATAGCAATCACTCTCCCATCTCTTCGCTTGTTTCTTCTGTATCACTTTCGGCATCCGTATCAGTCTCGTCGGTATCCTCCTGCCTGCCCATACTTCCGCTTGCAAGAGCCGCAACTGTGTCATTGCGCTTCTTCCATGTCTTGTTGCTGTCTATTGACGGAACCTTCGAGCCTTCTTGGTAAACCTCGATTAAGTCCGCTAATTCATCGGGGCAGACTGACGACCAGTTCGCAGGATCTTGATCTATATCTTCACAATAAGAATATATATAATCCAGATGCTCGGCATATACCTTATTGCTAAGCACATTATTTGTTCCTAATACAGCCTCCAATGCCTTATATATATCTACGGCATTGTCGTATTCGCCCATCTCCTCATAGCAGTATGCTATCTTCATCATCTTATTATAATAGCTTGTGTTGAATACATTGTCGCTTGTTCCGCCGTAGGTCATCTCACCGTTTTCTTCAACCTTTATATCCAATATAAGCAGATAGTCCTCACAATATGTTATAACCATCTCATAATTGGAGTGCTTCTCCAAGTCACTCTCTGCGGTCTTTGCAAGCTGTTCATATATAACTATGAGATTATCATTGTATGTATAGTAATAATCATTTACATCTATCTCTGTTCCCATGCTGTCGCATTCCTCAAGGTCGCTCATCGCCTGCGTCATTACCTTTTCTGCTTTTTCAGCGACACCATCAGCGGTTATATAGGTAGCATATACCTGACCTATGGTTTTGTAATTTATGAATTTATCTTCATTCTGATTGGTAAATCCGGTTTGGTTGTACTCTGCAAAATCATCTATCTTAGAGATTAAATCATCCTCATTTATGCTTGTACTTGACAGGTAATCCGATACTGCTTCATAATAGTATACTAATTTTCCATAGTCCTTATCATCCTCATCGACCATATTAAAATATTTGTTGGCGGTCTTGTAATCCTTAAGCTCATCAAAATATGTTATGCCCATCTTGTACAGAACTTCATCATTCTTATCCACACCGGCATAACCTTCTTTTATTCTGTTCGCAATAACATTCAGCCCATCCTCTAATTTAAGCGGAGTCGAGCCATCCTCTCTAAGCTCATGAGAAGCATCTATATATGTCTGTATGTATTTGACATACGCCTCTGCCGACCTTCCATCCAACTCAAAAGCCTCACGGTATTTTTTAGCTGCTGCATCATATTGTTTGTCTTCTCCTGAGATGGCGTCGTTACATTCTTCTATATATGTATTATAATTATTAAGCTTTATACCCTGTAATCCCGAATATCCGACATATGCGACTACTCCGGCTGCAATAGTCAGAACCGTGGTTGTAATAAATGCAGCAAGTTTCCTCTTGTTCTTCTTCTTATATGAATCATCTAATTCTGTATAATGTTCCAAATCATATATAAGCTCGGAACAGTTCTGATATCTCTTGGCAGGGTCATCCTCAGTACATTTAAGTAGTATCTTCTCCAAGCCCGACGAAAGAGCAGGATTCATTTCCCTGATTGGATGTACACCATAAGGCGGATCACAAGGATTGCTGCCTGTAACTATATGATAGAGTGTTGCTCCCAAATTATATATATCAGTTCTTGCATCCGTGTTGTATATGCCTCGTCCCTGTTTGTCACCAAACTGCTCAGGAGCAGCATATCCTCTGGTTCCAAGCGCCGTCGTATCAGCGTTATTCTCGACATCATATTCCTTCGCAGTTCCGAAGTCTATGAGTTTCACGCCGCCCTCCGGCTTAATCATTACATTTGACGGCTTCATATCACGATATATAACAGGCGGGTTCATATTGTGAAGGTAGTCTAATGCGCCTGCGAGCTGTATACCCCATTCAACCACCAAATCCTGTGGCTGCGCGCCCTCCTTCTTAAGTCTGTCACTTATCGTCTCACCCTCTATAAAGTCCATAACTACATAGATGGTCCCATTTTGGTTAATAATATCTACTATACGAGGTAATACCGGATGGTCAACATTTTTTAATATGTTAGCTTCTCTCTCAAGACCTTTTAAGAGCGTCTTCGAGGACTTTGAGCCATCATTTTTTATCTCCTTGACAGCCCATTGCTTATTAAGTCGGTTATCTCTCGCAAGATATACGATAGACATACCTCCTCGTCCGACTTCCTTCCATATCTCATATTTACCATCAAGCACGGTTCCTTCTTTAGTCATTACATTTCCTTCCCATAGCTTTACCTATTTACTGTACCGTCTTCAAAAGTCCAACTGTTATATTATCTGATTCCTGTCTCTTCTTAACCAACTCAGTCAAGAATACACATCCCTGTCTCATTTTGTTCTCATCGACTGCATTCAAAGGACCTATCTTCTGCAGCATTTCTTCCTCAGTAATCTGATGTCTAAAACCATCTGAGCATATCATATAGATTGTATCAGGCATTATTATCCCGCTTGCAAAATCCGGTCTTACAATATCCGAGGCGCCTACGCATTGAAGCAGTACGCTTCTTCTGGGATCTGTCTTTGCCTGCTCAGGTGTCATCCTTCCTGCAGCGATTTCTCTTGCGATAAAAGTCTGGTCATTGGTAAGTTGATATACATTATTGCCCGTCAACTGATATATACGGCTGTCACCGACATGTACAGTATAGTATTTGTCTTGTAGCATAAGTATAGCCGATACTGTTGTTCCAAGCTGGAAATGATGCTCCTTGCCATACTCACCCAGTCTTTTATTCTGATTTTGGATTATATCATCCCATTGTGCATTCAGTCTTGATTCACTGAAATTATCATCCTTGACATCCTCAATAAATACTCTGTCAAACCAATTCAGGAATGCAAGTATGACCTCTTTGCTGGCAAGCTCCCCCTTAGCAAGTCCGCCCATACCGTCACAGACTATGCCAAATGCTGCCTGACCGTATTTTGTCTCTATTACTTTTATCCCAAGCGAGTCCTGATTAGTCTTCTTAGTTAATCCAACATCAGTATGATAAGCTGCTATGTACCTCATACTTTTCTCCTATCATGAATATCTTTATTCTTTCCTAAGTAAAAATGTAAATTCCTCATCACCCATTCTTATAACTGTCTTATGCTTGAGTAATACCTCTTTTCCCGGTTCAAGCTCCTCATCATTAATATATGTGTGATTGGTTGAATTATTATCCTTTATGTAATTTACACCGTTTTTCTGTACTATTATGCAATGTACTCTGCTTATGGCAGGGTTTTCCTCTATGGTATAATCTGCATTCGATTGCGATTTACCTATTGCAAATTCCGGCTTTGTAATGTTAATTACTTCACCTGTTTTCTTCCTTATCAGATGTGGTATCGGCTTCTCACCAAGCTGTCCTGCCAAGCCTCCCATCATGGTAGCTATCTGTGGGGACGATGGTTGGGAGCCATTAGTCTCTGTTTTATCTTCTGTCTCAGCCTTTAAATCTTCTTTTTTCTCAGGCTGCGGCTGTATATTCTGACCATCATTTGATTGCAGTTGTTGCCCCTGTGGTGCCTGTGGCTGTTGTCCCATCATCGGTGGCACATTATTCGGACGCGCTCCCTGTGGCTGTTGTCCCTGTGGCGGCATACCCTGTGGTGCCTGTGGCGGCTGCCCCATCATCGGTGGTATATTATTCGGACGCGCTCCCTGTGGCTGTTGTCCCTGTCGTGGCATACCCTGTGGCGCCTGTGGCTGTTGTCCTTGCGGTTGCTGTCCCATCATCGGTGGTATATTATTCGGACGCGCCCCCTGTGGCTGTTGTGCCTGTGGTGGCATACCCTGTGGTGCCTGTGGCTGTTGTGCCTGTGGCTGTTGTCCTTGCGGTTGTTGTCCCATCATCGGTGGTATATTATTCGGACGCGCTCCCTGTGGCTGTTGTCCCTGTGGCGGCATACCCTGTGGTGCCTGCGGTTGTTGCCCTTGCGGTTGTTGTCCCATCATCGGTGGTATATTATTCGGACGCGCTCCCTGTGGCTGTTGTCCCTGTGGCGGCATACCCTGTGGT
>JAFVBE010000024.1 GCA_017480195.1 Lachnospiraceae bacterium | reverse complement strand
GTCCCCCCAGGACATCTATCCCCCGTCCCCCGGGACATTACCAAGTCAAGCGAAGTGCTGACAAGGTAGGTATGTCATACTATTCTGCTAAGTATGGCTTAAGTGCAGCCATTATATCTTCTTCCTCGTCATTTTCTGTATGAACATGAAGCTCAATAGGTTTTGATATATCTAAACTGAAGATACCCATAATCGACTTAGCGTCAATTACATATCTTCCTGAAACTAAATCAAATTCTGAGCTAAAGCTGCTGATGTCATTTACAAAGCTTTTTACCTTATCAATAGAATTGAGTGATACATTCACTTCTAACATAACTAATCCTCCTTATTTACAATTATTAGTTGTATATGGTACTATAATATAGGTTTAGCGATTAAAAGTCAATAACAACTAGGAGATTTTTGGTAAAATGTCAACAGCTTTATACGGAAAGAAAATAGCTATATATACCTTAGGCTGTAAGGTGAATCAGTACGAGTCGGACAGTATGGAGGGCTTGCTTAAGAACTCAGGCTGTGAAATTGTGTCCTTTGATGATTACGCAGATGCGGTAATTATAAATACCTGCTCGGTCACGAATATTGCGGAGAGGAAATCCAGACAGATAATCCATCGTGCTAAGAAAAAAAATCCTGATGCAGTTATTGCCGCCTGTGGGTGTTATGTACAATCGGGAAAGGAAGACCTTGAAAAAGACAATTCGGTTGACATAATTATAGGAAATAACAGAAAGAAAGATATAGCGAGGATATTAGAGGAATATTTCTCTGATAATCAAATAAGCGATAACTATATAGATATTAATGCGACTTCAGAATATGAGAGTATGACGGTATATAAGCCAACCGAGCACACCAGAGCCTATGTCAAGGTTCAGGATGGATGTAATAATTTCTGTACCTACTGCATAATTCCATATGCACGCGGAAGAGTAAGGAGTAAGGCGCTTCCTGATGTTTTAGATGAGATAAAAGGCTTGGCTCAGAAGGGTATCAGGGAGGTAGTTATAACCGGTATCAATCTTCCGTCTTATAAGGATGAGGAGGGTAATACTTTACTTGAGCTTTTGCTTGCTGCCGTAAAGATTGACGGTATAGAGAGAATCAGGATGGGTTCACTCGAACCGCGCATTATCACCGAGGAATTCCTTGATGCAATCAGTAAAGAAGAAAAGATATGTCCGCATTTTCATCTGTCATTACAGAGTGCCTGTGATGCTACACTTAAGAGGATGAACAGAAGGTACACGATAGAAGAATATATGGAAAAATGTGACTTACTCAGAAAATATTATGTAAATCCTGCGATAACAACAGATATCATAGTAGGCTTTCCGGGAGAGACCGATGAGGAATTCGCAACTACCTATGATAACCTTGAGATGCTTAACCTGTATGAAATGCACATATTCAAATATTCCAAGAGGAAAGGCACGCCTGCTGCAACCATGCCTGAGCAGGTAGACGACGCTATGAAGGAAGAAAGAAGCAACAGGCTTCTTGATATGACAACAAGACATAAAGAAGCTTATGAAGCATTATTCATCGGACAGAAGCTTAATGTCTTAGTAGAAGAGTATGTATGCGAGGACGGAAGATACTACATCAAGGGACATACGGAGAGATATATCTACATTAAGAAGGAATTTGACGAGGAATTCTGCAAGAACCATATAAATGAATTTGTTGAGGTAAATATGTAGATGTGACTACGAGCCGACTTTTCGATATGACAGCTTCACAAGCAAACCGTATGGAAGCGTCGGTACTTAGCGAGGTATTTTCGAGCTTAGTACCGCTACGCTGAAATCCGAGCGAGAGCGTGTTTGCGGTGAAGCTGTCATATCGTGTGGTCGGCGAACTATGCTGGTTTACATAAATCACATTCCACTACAAAATAAGGGTGAATTATAATTTATCCCTTGTATAAGCGTGCAAAATGCATTATAATGATGATGTATAAATGGATTTATATAAATGGTCATGGAAGATCGTGTTTGCTATTTTAGTTTCTACATTTTATAATGTCTTTTTTGGCTTGTTTATAAGTCTTATTTATATTCCATATTTTAATATGAAACATAATATGACATTTATAGTTGTGCTATTATAAGTTTTCAAGTTTCAAATAAGGAGACGAAAAGGATTTCATTTGATTACCAAGGAGGGTGTATGATGAATATTTCTTTATTTGCACAAACTTCATATTCGAATATGTATCAGAATTCTTATAGTAATACTCGTGCAGGCAGTCAGGGGTTTTATGGTCAGAATGCATATGGCAGGAATTCGGCAGGGAATAATTCATTTCTGTCGGATATAAACAACTCATATGCCAATTCGCAGAACAGTGAGAAGCTGTCTAAGACTCAGCAGATGAGGGCTATGATTAGAGACCTTAATAAAACTGATACTCAGAGCGATAGCCCGTTTTCCATATATTCTAAGGATGGCAGATTAAATGATATATGGGAGATGGCAAAAAGCTCTGATAAGGACGAGGATAAGGTTAAGAAACCGCTTAATTACAATTATAAGGAAGTTTCCAACAAGATTCAGCGTGCCAAGAATTCCATAACTGCCGGTCAGGCTATGCTTTCTGCGAAGCGCAAGGTGTTAGAGCTTAAGAGGAAGATTGCAAACGGCGACGGTGATTCCGACGAGCTTCAACTTGCACTTACGCACGCCACCCGTATGGAGATGGTTGCAAGGAAGAAGAAGCATAACTTAGAGTTAGAGGAGCTTGCCGAGATTACCAGGCAGCGCGACGAGAAGCTTGATAAGATGAAGGAAACTGCTTCCGATATGAAGAATCAGATGATTGAAGCCAAGGAAGATGAAATCGGTGAGTCTGAGGATGATATCTTCGAGGAACGTGAGGAGATGCTTGATGAACTGCAGGAGGAGATTAAAGAGAAAAACGAAGAAATCTCCGAAGAAACGATGGCAGAGCTTAACAAGCAGATAGCAGAGTTCGGAGAAGAAGCATTGAGAGAGATGGAAGAAGCTATGGAGCTTCTTGAGGATTTGGAGATGCTTGATCCTCATATGAGCGAGGAAGAACTCGAGAAGGTGAAGCGTAAGCACAGAGCCTCCGAAGAAAAGGCTATACTTAAAGCAGATATGGATTATCTGAAGGATACGATTAAGCATCAGATGTCTCAGACAAATTCTATGTCAGGCTTAGGAAGTGGAAGCTCATCCTTTAACTCAGCAGCATTTTCTGCATCAGTTGGTGGAGCAGATATTTCCGTATCGGCAGCTGCAGATGTATCAATGCCATCCATAGATATATCAGCATAAATAATACAAATTTATTTAATGGCTTGTGAATGTAACTGTAGTATAGGTTGTGATTATATTCACAAGCCGTTTTATTTGCAAAAAAAACCTTGAAATCAAATGATTTCAAGGTTTTTTCGCAGTCGATAGGGGAATCGAACCCCTGTTTTCGCCGTGAGAGGGCGACGTCTTAGCCGCTTGACCAATCGACCATATTAATTGCTTTTCTCAAGACCTATGTTAGTATATCAGAAGGTTTTGATTATTGCAACTGTTTTTTTAAAAAAATTTATTTTTATTTTTTGGAGGTGGATTATGAAGAAGAAAAAACTTGTGATAATTATGGCTATACTTATAATCCTTTGTGCAACAACTGCAGTTTTACTAATTATTAACAGAGGTAGGAAATACATCTTTCCTGCTGAGCTTATCGTTGGCGAAAACTGTGATGATTGGTCCGATGAAGATTTTGATAAATACGAGAAGCTTATGCTTAAATCCTGGGAGGAGGATTATTGTCAGGAAGTATATATAAATGATGATAGAAATGTGGTTGTAAAGTTTACTGAAAAACAACGAAAAGAAGCTGTCGCAGGATTAAAGGATATTTTTAATGATGATATGATGAATATAATTAATGGAATGATGGGATATAGAGTAGTATCAATGAGTAATGATTTTAAAATTATAAATTTAAGCTTTAATTGTGAATATAGTGAGGAGGTATTTGATAAAGTAAATCAAATCCCTACTATGCTTCTTATTCAGATATTTGAAGGCGCTGACCCGGAGTCTGCAACTGTTACTGTTAATGCGGAATTTATCGATACAGATGAAAAAAATCAAAAGAATACAATGTCTTTAATTTATATGAGTAGATTTCGATGGGAAATACCTGATAAAATGTCGAAAAAAAACTCCACAAAAAAAGTTAAAAAATGGGTTTTATAATTCTTATATTTATGTTATAATTTATGACAGCGTGACGCAGTATGCCTTTTGCTGTGTCGCAACAAAAAATGAATACTTAGGAGGTAGATAACAAATGGCAAACAAATGGGTATATATGTTTAGCGAAGGCGACATGACCATGCGTAATCTTCTTGGTGGTAAGGGTGCTAACCTTGCAGAGATGACAAGTATAGGACTTCCTGT
>JAFVBE010000023.1 GCA_017480195.1 Lachnospiraceae bacterium | reverse complement strand
GACAGGAGATGGATGACCAGTATTTCAATGTGGTTAAGGATAAGGTTTCATATTTTATGAATGAGCTTAATCAGGATTTGTGGCAGCTTGGTATCCCTGCCAAGACACAGCACAATGAGGCCGCACCTGCACAGCACGAGATTGCGCCTATTTTCGAGACGACGAATATTGCCTGCGACCAGAATCAGCTCGTTATGGACTGCCTTAAGAGAGTGGCAGCCAGAACCGGATTTGCGGCACTTCTGCATGAGAAGCCTTTCAGGGGTGTGAATGGTTCAGGTAAGCATAATAACTGGTCACTCTCTACATCGGATGGTGAGAACTTGGTTGCTCCGGGCAAGAACTTAGAGAACAATCTGCAGTTTCATCTGTTCTTAGCAGCGATACTTGCTGCTGTACATAATAACGCAGAGCTTCTTAGACTGTCCGCTGCATCACCGGGAAATGACCACAGACTTGGCGGAGACGAAGCACCGCCTGCTATTATATCAGTATACTTAGGCGACCAGCTTGACGATGTAGTTAATCAGATTATAGAAAACGGCGAGGTTACAAAAGCCATAAAGGGCAGGGTATACGAGCCGAAATGCTCCGCTATTCCTCCATTTAAGATGGATGCAACAGACAGGAACAGAACATCACCGTTTGCATTTACAGGTAACAGATTTGAATTCAGAATGGTTGGTTCATCACAGTCTATAGGTCTACCTATGACTACTATGAATACCATTGTTGCAAATACTCTGTGCGATATGGCAGATGAGCTTGAGAAGGCAGAGGATTTTGAGGCAGCAGCTAAGAAGATGGTTGCCGATATGATAAGAGAGCATAAGGATATCGTGTTCAATGGTAACGGTTATTCTGAGGAATGGGTTAAGGAAGCCGAAAGACGAGGACTTCCTAACATACCTACTATGGTTGACGCTATACCGTACCTTACAAGTGAGAAGTCTAAGAAGGCTTTCGGAAGATTTGGAATTATGAATGAGAGCGAGCTTCAATTGAGGGAGAATGTGCTTTATGACAGCTATGCCAAGACTATCAATCTTGAGGCTCTTACTATGATTGAGATGGCAAACAGGCAGATTATACCTGCAGTTGTGGATTATGAGGCGAGAACGGCAGCAGGTATAAAGGATTTGAAGAGTATCGGTGTGAGCGCAAGTGCACAGGTTGCTCTAGTAAATGAGCTTGATGAGCTTCTTAATAAGTTCAGAGTTGCGATAGTTGAGTTAAAGAAGAGGGTTGAAGATGCAGATAACCATAAAGGTTCATTGGCCGAATGGGCAACATATTACAGAGATTATGTGGCAGCATATTTTGATGTGGCAAGAGAGCCGGCAGATGAGTTAGAGAAGCTTGTCGGCGAGAAGGATTGGCCTTTGCCTACATATGAGGAGTTCCTGTTTGAACAATAATTATGACAGCTTATATGCTGTGAGGTGCTTAATGTGGCAGATAAGATAATTCTGATTGGTTTTATGGGCAGCGGTAAAACCTCTGTCGGTAAGCTGATTGCAAAAAGATATCAGGGTTATAAATTCATCGACTCGGATGAGGAGATTGAAAGCATAGCCGGTAAATCAATTAATGAGATATTTGAAGATGAAGGTGAGGAAGGCTTTCGCCGAAGGGAGAGAGGCTTCCTTATCCGATTATGCGATACTTCGGATAAAATAATTCTATCTACAGGCGGTGGTATGCCGTGCTATAAGGGTAATGATGAGCTTTTAAAAAAGGCAGGATTTACAGTCTATCTGTCTGCAAAGCCCGAAACCATATATAACAGGGTAAAAAATGATACAACCCGCCCGCTTCTTAATGTAGAAGATAAATTAGCTAAGATTAAGGAACTGCTTTCTATTCGTGATGAGCTGTACAGAAAGGCGGCGAAGGTTATTATAGAAACTGACGGAAAGCATTTGAACGATATAGTTGATGAGATAATGGGGAATGAATGATAAGACTATGAAGAATTTATATATAGCGGAAAAGCCGAGTGTGGCTCGAGAATTTGCTAAGGCACTTGGCGTTAAAGGGGCGGATAGTGCCGGAGGCAAGGATGGATTTATAGAGACAGAGGATTCTATCGTCACATGGTGCGTCGGACATCTTGTTACCATGAGTTATCCTGATGCATATGATGAAAAATTAAAACGCTGGAGTATGGCGACTATCCCATTTATACCAACTGAATATAAGTATGAGATAATTGGTGCAGCCAGCCGTCAGTTTAATGTTGTCAAAAGATTATTGAACAGAAATGATGTTGGCTGCATATATGTATGTACTGACTCGGGACGCGAGGGAGAGTATATATACCGCCTTGTAGATATGATGGCTGATGTGAGCGAGAATACTTCCAAGAAGAGAGTATGGATTGACTCTCAGACTGAGGAGGAAATCTTAAGGGGAATTAAAGAGGCTAAGGATTTATCTGAGTATAATAATCTAAGTGATTCTGCATTCTTACGGGCACAGGAAGACTATCTGATGGGAATAAATTTCTCGCGAGCACTTACATTAAAATACAGTCAGACTGTCAAGAATTATCTTAAGTTAGATAAATGCGTCATAGCGGTAGGTCGTGTTATGACCTGTGTGCTTGGTATGATAGTGAAGCGTGAGCGTGAGATAAGAGAATTTGTACCGACACCTTTTTATCGTGTGCTTGCAAAGCTGGACGGTTTTGAGGCAGAGTGGCGAACAACTGATAAGTCGGAGTATTTCGAGTCACCTCTTTTATATAAGGAAAATGGTTTCAAAAAAGAGGAAGATGCCAAGATACTAATAGAAAAATTGAGTGATGAAAAGCCTATAAAATTAAATGTCGTTAAGGTTGAGAAGAAGACAGAGAAGAAGGCACCGCCTATGCTTTATAACCTTGCAGAGCTTCAGAATGACTGCTCAAGGTTATTTAAGATAAGCCCGACAGACACGCTTAATATAGTTCAGGAATTATACGAGAAAAAGCTGGTTACATATCCGAGAACCGATGCAAGAGTTTTATCGACTGCGGTGTCCAAGGAGATTTATAAGAATATAAGCGGATTGAAAAAATATCAGGCGCTGTCACAATTTGCAGATAATATAATCGCTCAGGGCGGATACAAGGGAATAGCAAAATCCAAATATGTAAATGATAAATTAATTACCGACCATTATGCTATTATACCGACAGGACAGGGCTTCGGAGCACTCAATTCGGTATCGGATACTGCGAGAAAGGTGTATGATATTGTCGCAAGAAGGTTTTTAAGCATATTCTATCCTGCCGCACAGTATGAGAAGATTGCGATTACTCTTACAAAAGAAAACAGCGATAAGACAGAGAGCTTTTTTGCAAGCTTCAAGAGACTTGATAAGCCGGGATATCTTGTGATTGCAAACCCTAAGCTCGTGGCTGCCCAGATGGGTGTGGGCAATGATTCTTCCAATAAGGATTTAGATGGAAGGAACACTGATAAGGATGGCTTGGGCACAGACGAAAATGAGACTAAGCTGTCGCAGGAGATGCTTGAGAAATTAAAGTCTCTGAAAAAGGGAGATATACTTGAAGCCTCGGAACTATATATTAAGGAGGGAGAGACTTCTGCACCTAAGAGGTATTCCTCAGGAACACTTATACTTGCTATGGAGAATGCAGGACAGCTTATAGAAGACGAGGAGCTTAGAAGCCAGATAAAGGGCTCGGGTATAGGTACAAGCGCTACGAGGGACAGCATAATTACTAAGCTTGTGACGAACAAATATATCCAGCTTAATAAGAAGACGCAGATTGTTACTCCGACATTCTTAGGAGAGATAATCTATGATATAGTTTACTATTCTATCAACAGCCTGCTTCGTGCAGAGATGACGGCAAGCTGGGAAAAAGGACTTACGGGAGTGGCAGAGGGAACTATATCTAAGGAAGAATATACTGAAAAGATGAACAGCTTTGTGATAAATAATACGGAGCTTGTCAAAAAATTAGATAATCAGTACAAGATTACTTATCTTTTTGACAGGTCTAAGGAGTATTATACGAAGAGCAATACATCAAAGGGTGGCTCATCTAAGAGTAATGCATCAAAAGGAAAGACTGCTAAGAAGACAACAACCAAGAAAAATTCATCAAATGAGGAATAGAGTAAAGTGTGATAAAAAGCCGATGTTTATAAACTTATTTGTGAATAGTTGGTATATAAAAAGTGGAGGTAGATTATGGCAAATATTAAAATCAAGGATATGTACAGCTTAGAACATACTAAGGCTAAGGAGTGGCTTTCAGAGCTTGAATATGCATGGGAGGTGCTTCCCAAGATAAAGGATATAATTCTTGAGCTTGGCAGAAGGATAGATGAGGAATGTCCCAAAGAGTATGAAAAGCGCGGAGATAATATATGGATACATAAGACGGCAATTGTCTTTGACTCCGCATATATTGCAGGACCTGCCATAATAGGAGCAGACACAGAGGTAAGACAGTGCGCATTTATAAGAGGTAATGCGCTTGTCGGAGAGGGCTGTGTAATCGGCAATTCCACTGAGCTTAAGAATGTAATAATATTCGATAATGTACAGGTACCGCATTATAATTATGTAGGTGATTCAGTGCTCGGTTATAAATCCCATATGGGCGCCGGCTCAATAACCTCAAATGTAAAAAGTGATAAGACGCTTGTTGTTGTAAAAAATGAAGGTGACAATATAGAGACAGGACTTAAGAAATTCGGCGCTATGCTCGGAGACTTCGTGGAGGTAGGCTGTAACTCTGTGCTTAATCCGGGTACGGTTATCGGCTCACATTCCAACATATATCCGGTGTCCTGTGTAAGAGGCGTTGTACCGGCTGACAGTATATTTAAGACAGGCGGAGTGATTGTTGCTAAGGATAATTAAGGTGTTAAAGGTTTACATATAATATGGGCTTGCCTTAATTTTAAAATCAATATATAATGTAATGTATCAGAGCACATAATAAAAGTGCTTCGGGATTTGACGCTGAATGATAGTTACATTTCGCAACGATATTAGGAGGGGGACTTATGGACGATACTAATGTATTAAAAATTTATTCACATCACAGCAATCTTATAGCATTAAATATTATTCCGGGACATTTTGCTACATCATCCTCGCATATTAATTATTATATTGATATGACATCTCTTAAGACAAGAAGAAATGAGGCTAAGGCTGTAGCGAAGGCGTTAGTGCAGGAATATGTTACGACTACGGTAATTGATGCTATAGTATGTCTGGATGGAACTAATATTATCGGAGCTTATCTTGGTGATGAACTTACGAGTGCGGGAATACTTTCTGCGAATATTCACAACACGGTTTATATTTTAACACCGGAGCAGACATCAAGCGGACAACTTATGTTCAGAGAGAATTATCTCAGTATGATAAGAGATAAGAACATACTCGTTTTACTTGCTACAGCAACTACAGGTAAGACTATTAATTCGGCACTTGAATGTATCGAGTATTACGGTGGCAAGATAGCCGGTGTGTCTGCTATATTCTCGGCAGCGAAGGAGATTCGTGGACAGCAGATTAACTGTATATTTACGACAGAGGATTTGCCGAATTATCTCACATATCCTGCAAATAACTGTCCTATGTGTCAGGCCAAGCAGCCACTTACGGCCATAGTGAACAGCTTCGGTTATTCAAAGCTATAATATTTTATGACAGTATAAATTGTAATAAAACTCCCTATGCAAGAATATATTTATAGTAATCTTAGTAGGGAGTTTTTATTATGTCATCAAAAACAAAAATAGTTGTATTAAAGTCAAAAGAACTCATATACACAGGCATTTTCATCGTACTTGGAATTCTTCTTATTATTTTACTTGTTTATATGTTTTCTCCGTCGAAGAAAGATAAAGCTAACGAGGATACAAATGCAACCGAGCAACTTCGTCCCGAGACCTCCGAAGAAAACTTCATAGGAAATGCGGACATAGTGTATTCGGATGAAGTGGCTGATGTATCGTATATTGAGGAGAACGCAGGTGTTGTTCAGTCTGATTATACTGAGAATATCACCGGTGAAACTATAGTTTTAGAACCTTCAACCGAAGAAACTTTAACTGAGGCAGTGGTTGAAGAAATACCTACCGAAGAAGCAATTATTACATCAAGCTCAGACGGTACATATAAATCAGGAGTGTATTCCTCGATATTAAATATCGGAGGACAGACTGAGCTCCAGCTTCTAACCACAGTGGATAACGGAAGAGTATCTCACATAGATATAGTTAATCTTAGTGATGCCGTTACCGTTATGTATCCACTTATCACTCCGTCTTTAAATGAGATTAATGCACAGCTTGATGCAGGCTGCGCGATAGAGGACATAACATATTCAGGCGACAACAAATACACGACCACTCTTATCCTTCAAGCTGTGATGGATGCTATAGACTGATATTCTCACATTATGGGCGTGGTAGAGCAGGCTCTCAGTCTTAGAGATAATAGGTCGTTGCTATAGTTTGTTAAATGTATGCCCTTGTCTAAAGGCTTCGGTGTTATATGGGTTTGCCGATAACCCGTTCTCACTCGGATAAAAACGTAAAGGATACTAAAATCAAGCTGAGAGAAACATATAATTACTATTCGTAAAATATGTTCCTCTCAGCTTTCTTTAAGTACCTACGTTTTTATACGGTTATCTTGCAAACCCATAACCCCTACGCCATTGACAAGAGGCATACATATATAACTTTATTAAACGACCTATTATCTCTAAGACTGAGAGCCTGCTCTACCACGCCAGCTTAAACATCACGATAAATCGTGATGTTTAAGCTGAGATTTTATTGCTTGTATGAAAGAAATGTTGTGGTATAATACGAGGAAAGGTGTCGCCGCGCTGGCGCGAGCGACACTTTGACGAGAAACTCCATCGAGCCGTTAGGCGAGATGGTATAATACGAGGAAAGGTGCAGCCGCGCTGGTATAATGGCTAATACAAGCATAAGTTGTGGAGGGTGTATTATGAATGTTGGGATAATAGGATATGGAAGTATGGGAAAGATGCTTCTTGAAAAGTTTGTAGAATCAAAGGTTGTCGGTAGTGATGAACTCTTTATCTCAAATAGAAGCATAGAGAAGATTGAGTGTTTTCCTGAAAAATATAATATATGTAAATCAAATAGTGAGCTTGCGGCTGTATCAGATGTGATTTTTATTTGTGTAAGACCTGTGGATATCAAGATTGTATTGGAAGAGATTGCAGCATATATTAGTGAGAGTTCACTTATAGTTTCGCTAAATGGAAGCATATCTTTTGAATTGATTGAAAAGGTAATCAAACATAAAATTGCTAAGGCAATACCAAGCGTTACAGCAGAAATAAATCGTTCACAAACATTGGTGTGTTTTAATGATAAGGTTATGGAAAGTGACAAGCAAATACTTTCTGATTTGTTAAAATGCATAGGAAATGTCATAGAATTGCCGGAAAATGAAATGGGTATGGGTTCCGAATTGGTAAGCTGTATGCCGGGATTTATTGCCTCAATATTCGATGTTATTTGTGAGTCAGCACAAAAACACACTTCCATACCTCAAGAACAAATAATTAATATGGTGTTGAATACGCTTTGTGCAACAGGAGATTTAATGCTTGAAAATGATATGAGTTTTAGTGATGTTGTCTCGCGTGTAGCGACAAAAGGCGGTATAACGGAAGTGGGGAGTAAAGTTATATATGAAAAACTCCCTGATGTAACTGATGAAATGTTCATAAGAACATTAGAAAAGCGTCGTATGACTGCAGAAAAAGCAAAAGAAATCTTTTAAGAGTTTCTATATCAGAATATGAAAATAATTCTAATGACCATTGGGGCTACAGTGTGTTGTATTATGGCTGGTATACTTATTACAGATAATATGTTTATATTGTGAAACATAAACTTTAAATTATGGAGGAATTTTATGGATAAATTGTATTTTGAATTTGCGAAATGGCTGGATAGAATTCTTGATGAAAATATGACAATAGAAGGTGTGGGAATAGTATTTAATTTGTATGAGGATGTTGACTTGCATTGGAGTATCCAACTTACCTCGACATCATATTATGATGAAGATGATGAAGACTGGAAGTGTGATGAAGCGTTTACAAGTGGAGAGGATTTATATACTTGGAAGCAGGATACCGGCTGGGAAGAAATATTGGACATTTCAATAGATGTGGTTAAAAAATACCTTGATGAAGGTAAATATTCTAAAGAATTGAAAAATTATAAAGTTATTGGTATTGGATTTGTTGACGGAGATTTGGAAATTTTATATTTAAAGTAAAAAATCAAAAGTTGAATATTAAGCATGACAAAAAATAAAAATCATGAGGAGATAAAAATGAATGTGATAGAAGCGATACAAAGCAGACATAGCTATCGTGGAGAATATAAATCAACTCCGGTGCCAAGACAGGATTTAATTACAATTATGCAGGCTGGCTTGTCAGCACCTTCCGGATGCAACAAGCAAACCACAAGTCTTATTGCAGTTGATGACTCGGAAATCTTAGAGAGAATACACGCTGTTATCACACCGCCTATATGTGAGACAGCACCAGCGATAATCTGCGTTATTATGCAGAAGATTAATGCATATCGTGACAGATGCTTTGCTATTCAGGACTATGCAGCCGCAATAGAAAATATGTTACTTACTATAGTGGAGCTTGGATATCAGAGCTGTTGGTATGAGGGGCATATCACGGATGAGGACAAAATTGGATATCAAATTGCATAGATATTAGGTGTGCCGGATGAATATGAGTTAGTGTGTATTCTCCCTGTTGGCATAGCGGAAGCTGCACCTGTGCCACCAAAGAAAAAGACCTTTGAAGAACGTGCGTGGTTTAATTCTTTTCTGAAAATAAATCGATAATGAGAATTTTACAAGCTAAAACAATATAAATACCTATAAGAAGTCTGTTTGAAGATTCTTATAGGTAAAAATTTAATCATTTTTTGAAAAAAATATATAAAAATACCTATAAGACCAGTGCTTTTTTATTCTTATAGGTGTTTTTCGTTAATATTAAGCTTTTGAAAACTTATTTTCATCTAAAATCACCTATAGGATTTCCCAAATGATCATTATATAGGTAATCTACATTAAAAATAACAATAATTGTGGTTGATTTTACCTATAGCATCTTTAAAATCAAGCATCCTATAGGTAATTGCGCCTTAAAACATCTACGCGTAGCGTGTCGGTTAGATGGGATATGCTCTGATGGGAGATTCCTTTTAGTCAGGCAAGATAAGAAGCAGGCAGTTACTGCAACAATTTGCACAATTTGCGTAGAAATCAGCAACGAGTGGTTCGCATGTATTCGCTCAGAAATCGATATGTTTGAGCGAAGCGAGTTCATCGATTTCGTGCGAAGACAAAGAATCCGAGTTGACTGATTTAGCAAATTGATTGCATGTTGCGTAACTGCCTGCTTCTTGTCTGCCTGTCACAAACATTAAGCCCATCATAGCATACCATACCATCTAACCGACCTTTATGTAGGTAAACATTCACAGCAGCTCAAGTATGGTATTCACCAACAAATCATTCTGATTTGGTTTCATAAAGCAGAAGCGGATATACTTGTTGTCAAGTCCGCGTATGTTATCACAGTTTCTTATAATAATGCCCTTTAGCTTGCAATGATCTTCAATATCCTTTGCGTAGACATCATCCTTAAGAAGTTTAGTAAGCATAAAATTCGCATAAGGCTTAAATAATTTCACATTTTTATTGGTACTCATAGCGGAGAAAATCAGGTTACGCTCAGTATGAATCGTAGAGCGAGACTCTTGGATATACTTATCATCCGTGAACATCGCTATGCAGGCAGCGGCGGTCAGGGTTGACACACTGTTCGGAGTAGAGGTTACATCTAATATGGCTTTGTATTCAGGGTTATTCATAATTGCATAAGCCATTCTAAGACCCGGTACTGCGAAGAACTTGGACACGCTGCGGAGAACGATGATATTGTCATACTCTTTAGTAAGTTGTACACTTGTAAGCTCTTTATAATCTTCTGTAAATTCAATATACATTTCATCAATTACAAGGAAGATATCAAGCTGCTTGCAGGCGTCGGCAATAAACATCATATCCTCTCTTGATATAATCTGTGATGTCGGGTTGTTTGGATTACCAAGTATAATCATATCATAAGAGGAATCGAGCTTTGTAACAAAATCCTTTACATCAAGTACAAAATCCATATCCTCATTAAGTTCGTAATAGTCTATATCACAGCCGAATATATTAAGGACATTTTCGTATTCGGTTGCGGATGGAACTAAAAGCAGTGCTTTCTTCGGGATGATGAGTGATGATGAAAGCCTGAGTAAATCAGATAAGCCGTTGCCAAGTATAACATTTTCCTCCCCACAGGAAACATAAGCGGATATGGCTTTCTTAAGGTTAGAATAATAATCCACAGGATAACGGATTATGCTGTTTATATTTTCACTTAATGCTTTTTTAACTGTCTCCGGAATACCCATAGGATTAAGATTTGAATTGTAAAGTATGGTATCAAATTGCTCTATACGAAGCGGTGAACTGCCCATATTTATACCTCCCCCATATATAAAATAATTTTGTTTGTATTAATATAAGTTTTTTGTTATAATGTACTTTGTGATAATAGCATAGATGGTAAAGCTATGCTGAAATTTACTATAATTATAACATTATAAAATATAATATCAAGAAAAAAGATTTAAAGTTGGAGAAACAAATGAAGGCTATTGTTGAGCATTATGCTAAAGGTGAATTTCAGGTTGACAGACCGGAGCTTGAAATCTCTGAGGAGTTTTTAAAACTTAATATAGAATCGGGAACATTGTATGAGGGCTCATTTACAGTAAGCAGCAGTAACGACCATACGATAAAGGCTATGGTCTATGACAGCAGATATATGCTTAGATTTGATAATCATACATATATAAGCAAGAAATTTGATGTTACATATTCGTTTGATGCTACCTGTCTTGAGGCGGGCAAAAATTACAAGGGACATATCAGTATCATAACGGATGGGGGAGAATTCAAGATAAATTATGACATTGATATAATCCCGCCATTTGTCAAATACGGTGATGCCAAGATAGATGATTTGTTCAAGTTTGCAAGCCTTGCCGAGAGCAACTGGAATGAGGCTGCTAAGATATTTATCAGAGATGATTTCAAGAGAACCTTTATAGACAAGGAGCCGGTGGTTAAACAGATATATGCTAACCTTATGGAAAGCTTGTCTCCTGAGCAGGCACTTGAGGAATTCCTTGTGTATGTGCATAAGAAGCGTGCGCTTACGCTCTCTGTATCCAAGGCTAAGATTAATGTTGAGATGCCTACGGAGCTGTCAAGAATATCCGTCAATATAAGCAAGAACACATGGGGATATACATATTCTACAGTTAAGTCCTTAAATGATTTTCTTGTGCCAACTAAGAAGGAAATATCAAGTGTTGACTTTATAGGCAATTCCTATGATTTAGATGTGCTTGTCTATCCGGAGAATGTACCTGATGGTGTTACCTCGGGAAAGATAATTATTGAGAATATATACCAGACTATAGAGGTTACGGTTAATCTGTCCAAGCCGCAGAGTAAGAATGTTGTTATGCCGAGAGCTAACAACAAAAACCATATGATTAAGAACAACAAGGTTAGACTTGTAAAGACCTACCTTAATTATCGTATGGACAGGCTTTCACTTAAGGATTATGTGGCTAATACACTATTTGCCTTTGAAAATCTTGCAAGATATGTACCGGAAGAGGATATTTACAGACTCGGTATCATGCATATGAATATTATGCAGGATGAGCTTGCCAAGGTTGAACAGGAATTTTTGAGAATTGAGGCAGATGTTGATAATACCCTTATGAATAATATGCAGAGATGCTATTATGAGTACCTTAAGGCACTTGTTCAGAAGGATGAAGAGACGATTAATCATGCCCGCAACACCATAAGAAGGAATTTCAGAACCGAGAAGGAAAAGATTTTTTACTTCTGGCTGCTGCTTTTTATGGATGATACCTACAGTGAGGATCAGAGTGCGTTATACAAGGAAATTGTTGCTTTAAGTGAAGAGGGCTACAACAGTCCTATTATGTATCTTGAGTTATGTGAATTATTTAACAATAATCCGCTTTTATTCAAGCGCATTACATCACTTGAGACTACCACGATAAGATGGGGCTTAAGACACAAGTTCATATCGGATGAGGTTATTGATGAGTTTATCCGTCTTGCTGGAACATTTAAAGAATTTGATACTAAGATATTCAGTATCATGGAAGCTATATACGATAAGACAGGCAGTGAGGAGGTACTTAAGAGTATATGCTCTATGCTTATTGGGGCTAATAAGCTCGACCACAAGTATCATAAATATTACCGTGATGCAGTTGAGAAAAACTTAAAATTCATAGGACTTAACGAATGCTTTGTTAAGAGTATGAATTTTTCAAGATACGACCTTATACCGACATCTGTTCTTATGTATCTTAATTATAAGAATACATTAAGCGAGAGCGAGCTTGCATACCTTTATGCAAATGTCATATATAACAAGGCTCAGCATATGAAGGTCTACCATGAGTATTGCACAACTATGGAAGATTTTATGGAGAATATGATTATCAAGGGCAAGGTAAGTGATGACCTTACTGTGCTTTATGATGAGTTCCTTGAGCCTGAGAATGTAAGTCCGTTGTATGCTGGTAAGCTGATTAATATTATATTCAGGAGAAAGCTGGTGTGCTATAACAAGGGAGTAAAAGCGGTTATAGTTACACATCAGGAGATAGAAGAGGTACAGCGTGTGCCTATCGTGGACGGTGAGGCTTATGTCGAGATACTTTCGAATACCGCATCCGTTGTATTCGAGGATGGCGAGGGCAATATTTACGCAGGCTCAATACCTTACAGGCTTGAGAAGATAGTTGATGAGAAGGCATATATGGATATATGCTGTTCATTCAGCCCGCGAGATTATAGAGTGTTACTTAATAATTATCAGAAATTAGGCGATTTCACTTACAAGAGGGCAATCGAGGTAAATGCTGCAAGAGACATCGTGAACTGCGACCGCATATCCTACGACTATAAGCAACAGGCACTTCTTAATATAGTTGAATACTATCATGAGAATTTAGATGCAGAGGTACTTAAGAAATACCTTGAAAAGCTTGATATAGAATATCTCAACCATGCGAATGCAAGAAGCATTATAACATATATGATTGATATGAATATGTTCGATAAGGCGTTTCAGGCAGTTAAGCTATATGGCTTTGACGAGATTGATTCCAACGAGCTTTACCGACTTGCTGACTATGGTGTGGAAGACTCGAACGGTTTCCTTAATGAAGACCTTATGGCAATATGTATCCACCTGTATAAGATGGGTAAGGTCAATAGCAAAATCTTAGTCTATCTGATGAATAATTTTACAGGAGATATAGAGGAGCTTGCGACATTATTTAAGACGGCGAGAGACAGAGTCAGAGATGTATCACTGCTTGCAGAGAATACACTGGCACAGATGATGTTCGCTATGGGTAGTGTCGAGTATATATACGATATATTTACCGCCTACTATGGCGGAAGAAGCAGAGGTCTTGTGGTTAAGGCGTTCCTTAGATATACGGCGCAGAATTATCTTATCAAGGATGCGCAGGTTCCGGGCAATATATTTGAATTCCTGTATCGAGAAATACTGAAAGGAAATATTGATGACGAGATATCCAAGATGGCGCTTATAGCTTATTTCAGCAGACTTGACAAATTCACCTTAGAGCAACGCGAATGGATAGCTGATACGGTTGGCAAGTTCATGGATGGTGGTAAGATATTGCCATTCTACAAGAGCTTCAGAAGCTTTATCAAGCTTCCGCAGGATGTATTTCTTAAGACATATCTTATCTACAAGAGTGATGTTGGTAAGCAGATTAAGGTAAAATATGCATTTGATACAGGTTCAAGACAATCCTTGTCGTATAAGACGGAGAGACTTGATGAGATGATACCTGGAATGTATGTCAAGGAATTCGTTGTATTCCATGGTGAGAGACTGGTTTATGAGATAGATGAGGATAAGGAAGGGCGCTCATATGTCGTAGAGAGTGAGACTCTTAAAACTAAGTCGTTCAACCGTAAGGACAGAAGCAGATTTGAGATTATCAACAGTATGCTCGTTAATCAGGAGATGCGCGAGGACAACGAACTGCTCGAGACACTTGATGTATATTTCAATACTGTGCATTTATTTGAGGAAAATCTTAATATTTTGTATTGATGCAGGAGATATACTAATAATTATATAAGGATATAAAATACAGATATAAGCTAAAATAGCTTTTTATGAGGAGGCTGCCATGGCAGAGGCGTACTACATAGGTATGGATTTGTGTCCGGAGTCCACGCAGATTAGCTTTTACAATGACATTAAGCGTGAACCGGAGACGGTTAATCAATTAAATAACAAAGAAACATATATGATGCCTAATATTCTTTTCTACAGCAAAAAGACAGGCGACTGGTATGTTGGCTCAGAAGCCTCAGAGACAAGATTCAAGGAAGAAGGTATAATCTTAGATGAGCTTTACAATAACGCAAGAAGCGAGTCTACCATCGAGATAGGCGAGTCGAAATATACCTACAGACAGCTCTTTCTTATGATGATTAAGATGCATATTGATTCCTTCCTCTACAGATACGAGGGTGCTGTTGTTAAGAAGCTCGTAATAACCATCCCTGAGTACAATAGGGATTTATTCAAGGCTTTGTCGGGGCTTCACAAGGAACTTAATCTTGATAAGGAAGCGATAAGTATAACCAGCCACCTTGACAGCGGACTTTATTACATTTTTAATCAAAGCTCAGACCTGTGGGTAAATAGTGTTGCCTTGTTTGATTATAATACAGATGGGCTAAAATATTATCGTATAGATATATCAAGGAGTAAAACACCTGAGGTTATATCAGTTACAGAGGAGGATTATTCGCAGCAGTTTAATATGTCACTTTTCTCCGGTGATAATATACTCATGGATAATACCTTTGCCAAGATTGTTGAGCATGAGATGAAGAAGACCTATATATCCTCCGTATTCCTCACCGGACTTGGCTTTTCTGAGAAATGGATGAATAAGTCAAGAAATATATTATGTCAGGGAAGAAGGGTGTTCGCCGGTCAGAATATATATACGAAAGGAGCTTGTTACAAGGCGGTCGGAGGAGAATACGAGGAGTTCTATAAGAGATTTTTTGTGGAGACACAGGAAAATGTATTATTTGATGTCGGTATATCAAGCGGAGATGAAGAAGATAAATTCATACCGATAGCTTTAGGCGGCAGACAGTGGTATAACATAAAGGGAAACATAAATATCATACTGGATGATACAGATATAGTTACAATAGTTTATAAGAGCAGGGTTTCAGAGCAGGAGATGCGAGAGAGCGTAAAGCTGCATGGCATACCGAAGCGTCCGAATAAAACCTCGAAATTCTCAATAGAGGTTGAGTTTGAGACACCGAATAAGGGCGCGGTAGTTATCAAGGACTTAGGTTTTGGTAAGCTTTTCCCTACTACGAACAAGATATATCGTAAGGAGTTTGAGGTTTAATGTCAAAGATTATATTATGTACAACTAAAGAAGCATCTCATCCTTTTATATTCTTAAATACAAAGGTTGAGATTAACACATACGAGGAATTATGCTTCTATATATACAATAATACTGTGCTTATAAGTAAGTCGTCGATTTCTGAGAAGCTTTTTGACTGGATACGAGATGAGCTAGATATGCCACAGCTTGCTGCAAAGCTTTATACTATGTCTAACAAAACCACATTTGTACAGGATTTATTGGTAGAGATATTGAACGAGGGAGACTACTATGAACCGGAAGAGATAACAACTTATATAGAGGCATGGCAAAAGTATAGGAAGCTCTCGTTAAATCAGCGGAAGAAATTGAAGGCTGATGGTTACCTCAGATACAGAAGATATATCAAGGCGGCATCTATTTATGATGAGATTATAGACGAAAGTAAAGATATTCAGGATAAGGTGTTTCTTGGAAATGTATATCATAACAGGGCTGTAGCGTCTGCAAATAATCTTAATACGGATGAGGCAAAAAGATACTTTCTTAAGGCGTATGAACTTAATAAAAATGATGAATCATTAAGAGGATATTTAATCGTCTTTGCGTCAGGAAGCGACTCAGCAACATTAAAACAGGAAATGCGTAAATTTGACCTGGATGATGATAATTTTGAAAATCTTATATTGGAGATAGGCGACTCAAATGAAGATGTAAGAGAAATGACTATTTACTCAATGCTTCAAAGAGCTATTTATAACAGAATGAATAAGGATATGATTGATTACGATAAGCGTATGGATATAATACTCGGTCAGTTGAAGGATGAATTCAGAGAGCAGGCGATTTAATGGGTTTAAAGGATAGGATAAAAAAATATCTGATTGAAGAGCCTGAGGAAGAATTATACGAGGAAGAGCCTGATAAAAAAGAGAAGAAAAAGACTGAGAGAAAAAAGCGTTCTTCAAGGAAAAAGGCCTCAGAGGATAATGCTGATATAAAGGAGCTTCAGGAAGAGATAAAATCTGTCAAAGCAGGTAAAAAAAGCGATACAGAGCGTGCCGTAATAAAGGATGTCTGTGAGCAGCTTGTAGATGTCTCTTATCATATGGAGGATATGAAGCAGGAATATAAGGTCGTTACCGGATATTTGGTGGATATTCAGAAGATTGAAGAGCTTCCGATACAGATGGCGAATGAGATAATAGATACGGCAAAAAGTATAGAGCTGTTGGAAAGAGATAAACAAAAATATATTGCCTCAGAAAATCTTCTTACTATGGAGCAGTACAATAAAATTGCCGCCCATGAGGAGGATGTCATAAAAACCATCAAAGAATTAAATGAGATGGAAATGCGTGATGGAATGCTTAAAAGTGATATGGGCTATCTTGAAGGTGAGAAGGATGACCTCGAATATTTAAGGGATGAATATTCAGATGGTATAGGCAGAATCAGAGGCTTTATGATTGGTGTTTTTTTTGTGTGCTTTATGGCTATGGCGGGACTTATACTGTATGCAATAACTAAGAGAGAGAATGTTACGGTGTATGCCTTAGGTGTAGGAGCGCTGCTTATGCTGGCATTTGCCATATCATATGCGAAGTATCTGGATTATAATGCTGATATCAAAGATTTGGATGCCAAGCATAAAAAAGCAATTTCTTTGCTGAACAAGGTAAAGGTAAAATATATAAATAATGTCAATGCCATTGATTATCTGTATGAGAAGTTTGGCGTGAATTCATGCAAGGAGCTTGAGTACCAATGGGAGCAGTACAATACTATGGTAAGTGATGCACTTAAGTATTCAAGAACGAATTCAGACTTACGATTATTCAAGGAAGAACTTGTTAAGAAGCTTAAGAAGATTGGTGTATCTGATGCAGAGGTCTGGACAAAACAGACAAATGCACTTATAGACAGGCGCGAGATGGTGGAGATAACACATAGTCTAAATGTAAGGCGGCAGAAGCTTAGAGAGAAACTTGCAACCTGTGAGCAGATTAAGAGCAATGCAACCACGGCGCTTAAGGCTGCGATTGAAGAAAAGCCTGAATTAAAGAAATACATAGCAGAGATTTTAGAGTCTTACAGACTCGATTTATTATAAAAACCGGAGGATTTATACATTATGGCTAAGGAACTTGATAAAAATTACAACCCATCTGAGATTGAGGAAAGAATATACGAGAATTGGGTAGAGAATAAGTATTTTCATGCAGAGGTTGACAGAACTAAAAAACCATTTACTATAGTTATGCCCCCTCCAAATATTACAGGACAGCTTCATATGGGACATGCCCTTGATAATACGATGCAGGATATCCTTATCAGATTTAAGCGAATGCAGGGATATAATGCACTCTGGCAGCCGGGTACAGACCATGCGGCTATAGCTACAGAGGTAAAGGTTATTGAGTCCTTGAAGGAGCAGGGTATTGACAAGCAGGATTTAGGTCGTGAGGGCTTTCTTGAGAAGGTCTGGGATTGGAGAAGAGAATACGGAGGCCGTATTGTAAACCAGCTTAAGAAGATGGGTTCATCTGCTGACTGGGACAGAGAACGCTTCACTATGGATGAGGGCAACAATAAGGCTGTAACAGAGGTATTCTGTAAGCTGTATGATAAAGGATATATATACAAGGGCTCAAGGATAGTAAACTGGTGTCCTGTATGTCAGACTACGATATCAGATGCCGAGGTAGAGCACGAGGAGCAGAACGGCTTCTTCTGGCACATTAATTATCCGGTGGTCGGAGAAGAAGGAAGATTTGTAGAGATAGCAACTACAAGACCTGAGACATTGCTCGGAGATACTGCTGTTGCGGTAAATCCTGAGGACGAAAGATATCAGGATATAATCGGCAAGACCTTGAAGCTTCCGCTTACTGACAGGGAGATTCCTGTTATTGCAGATTCATATGTTGACAAGGAATTCGGTACAGGCTGTGTTAAGATTACACCTGCACATGACCCTAACGACTTTGAGGTTGGCAAGAGACATAATCTTGAAGAGATAAATATAATGAATGATGATGCAACCATTAATTCTATCGGCGGCAAGTATGCCGGTATGGACAGATACGAAGCAAGAAAGGCTATGGTAGATGATTTGGAAGCACAGGGACTTCTTGTAAAGGTAGTTCCTCATACCCATATGGTCGGTACACACGATAGATGTAAAACTACGGTTGAACCTTTGGTTAAGCCGCAGTGGTTTGTAGCTATGGAGGAGATGGCTAAGCCGGCGAAGCAGGCTGTCGTAGACGGTAAGCTAAAGCTTATCCCTGAGAGAATGGATAAGACATATTTTAACTGGCTTGATAATATAAGAGACTGGTGTATATCAAGACAGCTCTGGTGGGGACACAGAATCCCTGCATGGTACTGTCAGGATTGTGGTGAGACTATAGTTTCAAGAAAGACTCCTTGTGAATGTCCTAAATGTAAGAGTAAGAATTTAAAGCAGGATGAGGATACTCTTGATACATGGTTTTCATCGGCACTCTGGCCATTTTCCACACTTGGCTGGCCGGATAAAACTGAGGACTATGATTATTTCTTCCCGACGGATGTGCTTGTGACGGGCTATGATATCATATTCTTCTGGGTTATAAGGATGGTATTTTCATCTATCGAGCAGACGGGTGAGCTTCCGTTTCATACTGTTTTATTCCATGGTCTTGTAAGGGATGACAAGGGAAGGAAAATGAGTAAGTCTTTAGGTAATGGTATTGACCCGCTTGAGGTTATAGAAAAATACGGTGCGGATGCATTAAGATTTACTCTTGTTACAGGTAATGCGCCGGGTAATGATATGCGTTTTTACTGGGAAAGAGTTGAGGCAAGCCGTAACTTTGCCAACAAGATATGGAATGCTTCAAGATTTATTATGATGAATATTGAGAAGGCAGATACGAGTGATGTCAGCCTTGATAAGCTTAACTTAGCAGATAAATGGATATTATCCAAGATGAATTCACTTGTTAAAGAGGTAACCGACAATATGGAGAAATACGAGCTGGGTATAGCTGTATCTAAGCTGTATGACTTTATATGGGAGGAGTTCTGTGATTGGTATATAGAGATGGTTAAACCGAGACTTTGGAATGATGAGGACGAAACTAAGGCGGCAGCTCTTTGGACGCTTAAGACAGTTCTTATCAATTGTCTTAAACTGCTTCATCCGTATATGCCTTTTGTTACAGAAGAGATATATACTACACTTACTGCGGATGATGAAGCTTATGATGATTCAATTATGATATCTGCATGGCCTGAGTTTAAGGATGAATATATATTTGCAGAGGATGAGGCAGCGGTTGATAAGATTAAGGAAGCAGTAAGAAGCATAAGAAATATAAGAAGCGAGATGAATGTTGCCCCAAGCAAGAAGGCAACAGTATATGTGGTTTCCTCCAAGAAGGAAATCAGAGATATATTCGAAGCAAGCAAGAGCTTCTTTGCTATGCTTGGATATGCGAGTGAGGTAATTATACAGGAGGATAAGAATGGTATAGCAGAAGATGCGGTATCTGTGGTTATACATGATGCAGCACTTTATATGCCATTTGCGGAGCTTGTTGATATAGAAAAAGAGCTTGAGAGATTAAATAAAGAAAAGGAAAGACTTGAAGGAGAGATTAAGAGAGCATCAGGTATGCTTAATAATCCTAAGTTTGTCGATAAGGCACCTGCGTCGAAGGTAGAAGAAGAAAAGGCAAAGCTTAAGAAATACACTGAGACATTGGAGCAGGTTACAGAGAGGCTTGCACAGCTTAGGTAATAAGTAATGCGGGTATAATCGGAATATTTTAGTTCGATTAGCCGGATGGAGTTGTATATGGATAGTGAAAAGTTATTAAGAAAGAAAATTGAACAGTTGCTAATTATTCCGGTTATAGCATCTTTAATGCTTGTAGCGGTGTGTGTTGGTTTATTTTTTATAAATCAGAAGTGCGCCATAATAGCAAGTGTCGTGGTCGGAATATTTATAATAATTGAGATTGGAATTCTCATATGGGGCAAGACATCTCTTACTCCGCTTTTGTTCAACTTTTCGATGCAGCATAGTCAGGTGCAGAAGCAGTTACTTGATGAATTTGCAGTACCTTATGCGATACTTGATACGGATGGCAAGATACTGTGGGGCAATCAGCCTTTTATAGATGCCTTTGGTGAGGGAGTAAAAAAGCGAATTAAGCGCAGTATATCAAGCTTTTTCCCTGAGATTACAAATGATTATCTGACCTCAGGTGAGGATGTTAATTTAGATTTAAAATATGGTGATGTTGAGTATTCCGCACTTATAAAAAAGCTAAATAATGACGATGGAGAGGTTATAGCCTTTTACCTCTTTGATGTTACCGAGCTTAAGAGATATAAGCGTGAAAATGAGGAACAGAAGCTTGTATCAGGACTTATCTATATAGATAACTATGACGAGGTTATGGACAATACCGAGGAGGTAAGACATTCGCTCGTTGAAGCCTTAGTTGACAGACGAATTAATATGTATTTAAGCACGATAGATGCGATAGGTAAGAAGATTGAGAAGGACAAATATTTCTTCGTATTCAGACAGAAATATCTTCCACAGCTTCGTGAGACCAAGTTTGCTATATTAAATGAGATTAAGAGCATAAATGTTGGTAACGAGATACCGATCACGCTTAGTATAGGTATAGGTGCTGATACGGACAGCTTTAGTGAGGCATATGAATATTGCAGGACAGCGATTGGCATGGCACTTGCAAGAGGCGGTGATCAGGTAGTTGTAAAATACGGCGATAAGATAACATATTTCGGAGGTAACAGTGCCGGTACCGAGAAGAGTACAAGAGTAAAGGCGAGAGTAAAGGCACAGGCGTTCAAGGAGCTTCTTGCGAACAAGGACAATGTTCTCATAATGGCTCATAAGAGACCTGATGCGGATGCATTTGGCTCGGCAGTGGGTGTGTACAGACTTGTTAAGACTTTAAATAAGAATGCACAGATTGTTATAAATGAAGAGACATCTGCAATAAAACCGCTTATCAGCGGTTTCAGGGGTAACAGCGTATATGGCGACGATATGATTATATCGAGTGAGAGGGCTATCAACAGCGTTAATTCAGATACATTGGTTGTAGTTGTGGATGTCAACAGACCAAGTATGACAGAATGTGAGGAGCTTCTTTCTCTTGCTAAAAGTGTCGTGGTATTCGACCACCACAGACAGTCTAATGAAAAGATTGACAATGCTACGCTTTCTTATATTGAGCCTTATGCATCCTCAGCTTGTGAGATGGTTGCAGAGATGCTTCAATATATAGAGGAAAAGGTTAAGATAAGACCTATAGAGGCAGATGCCATGTATGCCGGTATAGTTATAGACACTAATAATTTCCTGACGAAGACGGGCGTCAGAACCTTTGAAGCTGCATCGTATTTAAGACGATGTGGTGCTGATGTTGTAAGGGTAAGAAAGATGTTCAGAGAGGACTTTACTTCTTACAGACAGCTTGCGGAGGGTGTGCTTAATGCAGAGATATACAGAGATGGATTTGCCATATCAAGTGTCAATCCGGAGGGGGCAGAGGCGCCAACGGTTATTGCCGCTAAGGTTGCAAATGACCTGCTTAATATCGAGGGCATACGGGCTTCATTTGTTGTGACAGAGCAGAACAATACAGCATTTATAAGTGCGCGTTCTTCAGATGATATGAATGTGCAGGTGGCTATGGAGAAATTAGGCGGAGGCGGACATGCGAATGTGGCAGGAGCACAGCTTGAAGGCGTGTCCATAAGCGGTGCGATAGATAAGATAAAAGAATTACTTGATGATATGTATAAAAATGGAGATATATAGTTATAGCATATAATTAGGAGGATAAATGATGAAGGTTATATTGCTTCAGGATGTTAAAGGTCTTGGTAAAAAGGATGAGATAGTAGAGGTTTCCAATGGTTATGCAAGGAATTTTGTATTACCTAAGAAGGTTGGCGTAGAGGCAACTCCTAAAAATCTTAATGAGCTTAAACTCAAGAAAGCACACGAAGATAAGGTTGCTGCAGAAAAATTAGCTGAAGCTAAAGCTTTGGCAGATAAGATGAAGGAAGAGAGCATTTCCGTATCACTTAAGGTCGGTGAGGGTGGTAAGACCTTCGGTTCCATATCATCTAAAGAAATTGCCGAGGAGATGAAGAAGCAGCTTGGCTATGACATAGATAAGAAAAAAATTGTATTGAAAGAATCTATCAAGAGTGTCGGAACTCATATTGTTGATATAAAGCTACATAGTAAGGTGACGGCGCAAATCAGCGTTAAGGTGGCAGAAGGTAAGTAATGGATGAAAATGTTATAAGAAGAATACAACCGCATAACAATGAAGCTGAACAGGCTGTCATCGGTGCTATTCTTATGGACAGAGATGTCATATCGGAAATCTCTGACAGGCTGTCACGGACTGATTTTTATAATGCCCAGTATGGTATTATATATGAGGCGATGAATGAGCTCTATAATGAAGGCAGGGAAATAGATGTAATAACCTTAAGTGACCGTCTTAAGACTAAGGATGTACCTGAGGAGATAAGCAGTTTGGAAAATCTGTCTAATATAGTGGCTGCGGTGCCTGTATCGGCAAAGGCGAAGGACTACGCCGAGATAATAGTTGATGATTCGATATTAAGACGATTGATAAAGCTTAACGAGGATATAACCAAGGAATGTTATCTCTCCAAGGAATCCGTCGATGTTATCTTAAATGAGGCTGAGCAGAATATATTCAGACTTGTTCAGAACAGAAATGGTACAGGTAAATTCAAGGAAACTAAGGATATAGTTGTCGAGGTACTTGAGGATATAGAGAAGGCTGCCAGAAATCAGGGGCAGATAACAGGTCTTTCCACAGGCTTTAGGGATTTGGATAATCTTCTTACAGGAATGAATGGCGGTGAGCTTATATTGGTTGCAGCAAGACCTGCTATGGGTAAGACTGCATTTGTTCTTAATATTGTTCACTATCTGTCTGTGATGAAGAAGGTACCGACTGTTATTTTTTCTCTTGAGATGAGTCGTAAGCAGCTTATGTCAAGAATTATCGCTATGGATGCGATGGTGGATTCAAAGGCGCTTAAATTAGGCAGCTTAAATGATGATGAATGGGACAAGGTTATAGAGTCTGCTAATGTGCTTAGCAGGGCTCCTATATATATTGAAGCAGATTATGCCGTAACTATGTCAGACCTTAGGTCAAGATGCAGATTCCATAAGCAGAACAATGGTGTACAGCTTATCGTACTTGATTATCTGCAGCTTATGAGTACAACCAAGAATGTCGAGTCAAGGCAGCAGTTCATATCGGATATATCAAGGTCGTTAAAGAATCTTTCTATTGAGCTTGATGTTCCTATCATAGCCCTGTCACAGCTTAGCAGGGCTGTTGATGCAAGAACTGAACATAAGCCCGTATTATCTGACCTTCGAGAGTCCGGTGCCATAGAGCAGGACGCAGATGTGGTTATGTTCATATATCGTGATGAGTATTATAATCCTGAGACAACGACCAAGCCACAGACCGCAGAGATTAATATAGCCAAGCACCGTAATGGTGAGGTGGGAAGTGTGGACCTAAGATGGATTGGAAAATACACGAAGTTTGCAGATCCGGAGAAATATTATCAGCCGCCACAGTAACAGGCCGATTATGTCGTGTGATATATCGTGAGTGTGAATATCAGCGTTGCTATAAAGGTCCGCTGCAGACGCGTTCCCACTCCGTGTTCACCGTAGGCTCACTAAATTCAAAAAATGGAGAATATCAGTTTTCATCTGTATGCAAGCATACATTGAAAACTGATATTCTCCATTTTTTATCGTTAAGTGAACACGGCTCACAAGGGCCTGCTTGCAGACCTTATAGCACCACTGATATTCACATTCATGATATATCCGCTCCATAATCGACACGCTGCGCGTAGTGAGTGATGATGTTACTGCATCGAGCTGAATAATGCTGCGATTTCCTCAGGACTTAAGACCTTGTTGTCGTCAGTTGGAGGTGGCGGTGGTATAGTGCCACTTGATGCCGGTGCAGCAGATTCAAGTGCAGGCTCCGGTTCCGGCTCCGGAATCGGTTCCGGTTCTGCGACAGGTTCAGGTGTCGGGAACTCAAGTATATTGGATATATCTGCTGTGTCTGTTTCAGCAGTTTCGTCTGCGGTTTCTGCTACAGGCTCTGCTTCCTGTGCAGCAGTATCTTTAGCTTCGAATTCATCGAAGAAGCTTTGAGCTGCTAAGCTTGATTCGCCTGCTAAGGCTTCAAGTCCCGGCTCGCCCTGATAGGTTTCAGGCTCAGGCGTAACAGCTTCTTCTTCAATCGGTGTCTTTGATTCAGCCAAAGCGTCAGATAAGAAATCATTAACCATAGCTGATACATTTTCTTCCGGTTCTTCTACAAGTTGTGGCTGCGGTGGTTGTGCCGCTTCTGTAACATTTACAGAAGTCTGTACGGAAGCTTCTGAACTTGCAGCAGGCTGTATCGGTGCAAGCTTCAAGCTTTCTGACAATTCAGATATGGCTGTAAGAAGTTTTTCTGAATTGGCGTGGTTGTATTTGATATTAACCTTGGTTGCGTTATTCAATATATCCTTGGTAATAAGGTCCTTGCTAAGCGTTGTATTGACCTTTCTTAACTGAACATAGAGAGCCTTACATATTCTCTCGACCTCAGGCTCTTTGTCTTCTTTTTCTATCTCGGCATTAGCACTTTCCTGTGCCTCGAAAAAGTCTGCTATAATATGTGATACGGCATCGTTTATATCGGATTTTAATTTCTGATCTTTCTTCTGTCTAAGACTTATCACTGACCTTAAAAGAGCGTAAACGGACACTATGAGTGCGATAGATACGCAGATTACATAGACAGGCTGATTTTTATATTCTGCAATGCAGTATATCCAGCCAAGTAATGCAGTAAAGCTTATCATTCCTATTGTAACGAGTCTTTTATACAAGCGGTTCATGATGTCCTCCAATGATTTTACTTTCGGTAAATATACCATAGACTTAATTATTTTATCACAACTCGTCGAAAATTACCAGCAAATACTAATAAAAACATTGCCATATTTTTATAAAATAAGTATAATAAAGTATATTTCATTAGTACGAAAGCGGGTAAATTATGGAAGAGTGTAAGATATTGGTGAAATTCTATTCCGAAGAGCCTCTCGAAAATGTAATGGCTATGATAAAATATGAGCCGGAAAAGATTATATTTTTGGGGCACAAGGATAATATGGTTACGAGGAAGATAAATGATATAAAGCATTTCAGGGACTTGCGATGTCCTAATGTTTATCTGGAATTTACAGAGGTGCCTAAGGATGACTTAAATGGCGCTATCGCAATGCTTACAGATATTATAAGAGAATATCCTGATGTCAAATTCGACCTTACCGGGGGCAGCGAGCTTATACTGATTGCACTCGGCTGTATAAATGCGCGTATGGAGATAAGCAATATAAGAATTGATCCTTTTACCGGCAAGGAGATGGATATAAACGACGGAGAAATTATAACCTCGGATTATAAGTTTAATATAAGCATAGCTGAGGAGATTGTGCTTCATGGAGGAGTTTTGACCGGTCATACCGGCAGTTATTCCGATTGGAGATTTACAGAGGAATTCCGGGCGGATATCAGAACGATGTGGGGAATATGCAGTCGCTACAGAGGCAGGTGGAACAAGCATTGTGCCAGGATAGATGAGCTTAGAAAGTCGATGCAGAATCAGAATGAAGGCTGGGTAGAATTATACAAGAAGCCGTTGGGAGATGCTATTGAGCTTCTGCAGGATTTAAGTAAAGCGGGACTTATTAAGGAATATAGGGTAACGGGCAATAAGGTCATATTCAAATTTAAGAATGATATGATAAAAAGGGTGATAGGGAAAGCCGGAAATATATTAGAACTGCATGTGTATGAGGTGGCTACAAGAGAAAAATATCTTTTCAATGATGCGATAATCGGTGCACATATTGACTGGGCAGGAGAGCTTCATACTGACGATAGCCTTATATATGATACTATGAATGAGATAGATGTAATTCTTATGAAGGATGTATGTCCGATATTTATATCGTGTAAGAGCGGTAAGGTAGGAGGAAGTGCGCTGCATGAGCTTGAGACAGTTTCGCGAAAATTCGGTGGAAAGTATGCAAGGAAGGCACTCGTTCTTGCAAAGGGCAGTGATGATACTACAGGTACCAGATATTTCAAGCAGCGTGCCAAGGATATGCATACATGGATAATAGATGATGTGTTCAGACTAAGTGATGAACAACTGCTTAATAAATTAAAAAGGATTTAGGTGAAGTGTAAATGAAAAAAAAAGGTGTTATATTTTTTGTTATTGCAATTCTATGTGTGGCATTTGCAAAGATTAATTCGAAGCTTTCATTACTTCCTGACGGAAGGATATTAAATATATGTGTGAATGCTGTATTTATTGTAGCGGGATTTTATCTTCTGATTAAGGGAGCGGATATATTCGTAGAGGCTGCGTCCAAGATTGCACTTAAATTTAATGTGCCACAGATAGTTATAGGTCTTACGATAGTTGCGTTCGGTACCTCACTTCCCGAGGCTGCTGTAAGCATCAAGGGTGCTATGGCAGGGAATGCAGGTATATCTGTAGGTAATGTGCTTGGAAGTAATATTATGAACATACTGCTTATACTTGGTGTTGCTTCTTGCATCGCTCCGCTTGCGATTAAGAAAAATACCTTTCGCATCGAGATACCCTTTGTAATAGTTATTACAGCACTTTTATTATTCTTGGGATTGTCCGGTAATGAGCTTTCGAGGATGGACGGAATAATATTTCTGATTCTTTTAGCGGGATTTATGGTGTACCTTATAATCACTGCAAAGAACAGCGATAATGAGGATGAGGGTACGGCACTTACTGAGAAGGATACCATGCCGATATTACTTTTGCTGGTTGTACTCGGAGCATTCTTCATAGTGATAAGTGCAGATGTAACCGTAGATGCCGCAAGCTATATAGCTTCTGAGCTTGGAATGTCTGACAGACTTATCGGACTTACAATAGTTGCCTTCGGAACCTCGCTGCCTGAGCTTGTTACATCATCTGTAGCTGCGAAGCAGGGCAAGACGGATATTGCTATAGGTAATATCGTGGGTAGCAATATATTCAATATATTATTCGTAATAGGTGTGTCTGCAACTATCCTGCCTATAGTATTCGAGAGAGCGTTTTTGAAGGATTCGATTGTGGCAATCGCAGCAGCATTGATATTATTTATATGTGTATGCAATAAGGAAAAGAAATTAAAAAGATACGGTGGTGTATTTATGCTTCTTTGTTATGCCGGATATTTTGCATACCTGATGATAGCATAAGTTTTGCAATGTGACGAGAAAACCCATCGAGACGATAGTCGAGATGGTTATAATGTATTAAGTGACATTCAAATGATGATTTATGATTTGAATTAAGATAATATTTACTTATTAAGGAGAAGTGTTTTGGAGAAAAAGGATTTACATTTGGAAGAAAAGCTCGAAAAAAGAATAGAGGAAACTGAAAAGCATCTGGAAGAAAGACGCGAGCACATACAGGAGAGAAAGGAAATTGTGCATGAGCACTACGAGGAGATTAACAAGCAGCTTGCAACGAAAAGCTTCAAGGAGATTCTGATGGGGACATTCTCGATTAAGGAGGACACTGCTGCTCCGGAGGTCATAAGGGACAGAATTCTATCTGGTGGAAAGGTAACCGGTACGAATATGGTTATTATGAGCTGTGCCATAATGATTGCATCCATAGGGCTTACGGTTAATTCCATACCGGTCATAATCGGTGCCATGCTGGTATCGCCGCTTATGGGAAGTCTTCATGCGATAGCCTATGGCTCCGTAACCGGAAATGGCTATATGATAGAGAGATATCTGACGGGTATAATTATGCAGACTGTAATTAGTCTGCTTACATCTACAGTATATTTTATGATTGCCCCGATTACTAATGCTACGAGCGAGCTTTTGGCAAGAACCTCTCCGTCATTTTATGATGTGTTTATTGCAATATTCGGCGGTGTCGCGGGTATCATCGGACAGACCAGAGAGGACAAGGCTAATAATGTTATACCCGGTGTCGCTATCGCAACAGCGATTATGCCACCTCTATGTACCTGCGGTTATTCAATCGCCAATCAGAACTGGGGTATGCTTAAGGGCGCCGCATATTTGTACATAATTAATTGTTATTTCATATATTCTTCAGCAGAGGTCGTGCTTACACTGCTTAAGCTTCCTGAGGGAGTAAAGCTCTCTCCTGAGGAGAGGAAGAGATATACCATAAGAAAGGTCAGGACAACATTTATAGTATTACTTCCGTGTATAGCATTACTTTTCTCCATCAGAATGTGGGGATAAAAACTTGCCCTTGGGGACGGGGGTTATGCCCTTGGGGACGGGGGTTAGGGGCGAAAATGAATTACGCAAG
>JAFVBE010000019.1 GCA_017480195.1 Lachnospiraceae bacterium | reverse complement strand
GCCTTCTCAGCAGCTTCCTTAAGTCTCTGCATAGCCATCTTATCAGTTGATAAGTCAACGCCCTCTGCCTACTTGAATTCCTCTAACATATATTCTGAGATTGCATTATCACAGTCATCACCACCGAGCTTATTATCACCGGCAGTAGCAAGAACCTCGATGACACCTTCACCAATCTCGATGATAGATACATCAAATGTACCACCACCTAAGTCGTATACCATAATCTTCTGCTCTTCTTCATTATCAAGACCATATGAAAGCGCTGCTGCTGTAGGCTCGTTAATGATACGCTTAACATCAAGACCTGCTATCTTACCTGCGTCCTTGGTAGCCTGTCTCTGTGAGTCAGTGAAGTATGCAGGAACAGTGATAACTGCCTCTGTAACCTTCTCGCCGATATAGCTTTCTGCATCAGCCTTTAACTTCTGAAGTGTCATAGCTGAGATTTCCTGTGGTGAATATTTCTTGCCGTCAATCTCAACCTTGTAATCTGAACCCATATGTCTCTTAATAGATGCGATAGTCTTGTCTGCATTTGTAACAGCCTGACGCTTAGCAGCATCACCGACTACTCTCTCACCTGATTTTGTAAATGCGACAACTGATGGAGTTGTTCTTGAACCCTCGGCGTTAGTAATAACAACCGGTTTACCACCTTCCATAACAGCCACACATGAATTTGTTGTTCCTAAGTCAATACCTATAATCTTACCCATTTTTAATTCCTCCCTAATTTTATAAATAAAAATATTAATTAGCTACTTTAACCATACTGTGTCTAAGCACCTGGTCTTTATACATATAACCCTTCTGCATTTCCTCGGCGACTACATTCTCGCCTAAGCTTTCATCTTCAACATGAATAACTGCGTTGTGCAGTTCAGGATTAAATTCTTTTCCTTCGGCATCCATAGGTGTAACACCTATTCCTTCGAGCGTTACCATAAGCTGTCTGTATATCTTGTCAACGCCCTGTTCAAATGCTCTGTCTATGTCTTCCTCAGGTATGCTTGCCAAAGCTCTCTCGAAGTTATCAACTATCGGAAGCAGCTTCTCAAGTACATCCTTTGCACCCAAGTCAAACATTTTGCTGCCTTCCTTTTCTGTTCTCTGACGGGCATTCTCAAACTCTGCAAGAAGTCTCTTGTATTTTTCTTCATTGCCCTGTGCAAGCTCTTTGTACTTGTCAAGCTCAACCTGTATCGCCTTGCTTCCTCGTCTGCTGCCCTTCGGAACCGGTTTAGGTCTGGCTGACTCAGCTTTTTCCTCCGGAACATTTTCTACTTCATCAACCTTTACATCTGTTCCTTCGCTTACCGCTTCTTCACTGTCTGCCTTTACCTCACTTACTTCGCCTTCATCACTTTTGGCAACAGATGATTTCTTTTTTTCTTTATCATCAACAGTGGTCTTATTCTCGCCTGATACATTCTTCTTAGCCATTATCATTCACCTCTCTACCCTTTTTAAATATATCATCTAATTCTATGGTTAGATTCTTTAATGTGCTGACAACCTTCTTATAATCCATTCGCTTCGGACCGATTATACCGATTGTGCCCTTCGCACCCTCCGGCATCTTATATGTCGCCGTGACTAACGAACAATCTTCCATATTCTGTATGGAGGTTTCCTCACCTATATATACCTGTATGTCATTTCCTTCTTCTTGTGACCTCGAGGTTTCTTCAAGCATATGTGAAAGTTCTGTCTTATCTTCGAATTTTTCAAGCAGCTCGCTCGTCTTGCTTATATCTCCTATCTCAGGATATTTCAAAATGTTTGTTGCGCCGCTTGTATATACCTCAAGCTCGCCTGCCTCATGTATGGCATCCACAATTCCCTGAAATATATGGTCAAGTATCACACTGTATTCACCGGACTGCTTCTTCATGGCATTAATCATTTCCAGATTAATATCCTCCAAGGATGCTCCCTGTAAAAATGTATTAAGCAGGATGTTGAATTTAAGTACATCCTCGTTATCAAGCTCCGTATCAATCGGTATCAGATGATTCTTTATAAGGTTTCCTTCTATAACAATTACCGCAAGTAAGTTTTCTTCATCAACCTTTGATAATTGTATGAATTTTACTGTCTTCCTATAATTAGGTGCTGTAACCATAGTCGCATAATTCGTATTATAAGCAAGCACCTTTGCAACCTGTTTCAAAAGAAGCTCCATCCTGTCGACTCTTTCAAGCAATGTGCTTTTCTCTGTCTCAGCTTCTTCTTTTTCTTCCATAAGGTTATCTACATAAAATCTGTATCCTTTATCTGTAGGTATTCGTCCGGCTGAGGTATGCGGCTGAACTATATACCCTAATTCTTCCAAGTCCGCCATCTCATTTCTTATAGTCGCAGAACTCAAATTCAAATCCGTATATTTGGAAATGGTTCTTGAACCAACCGGCTCGCCTGTCTCAAGATAAGTCGCTATAACTGATTTAAGAATTGTCTTCTTACGCTCATCCAGCTCCATATACTCATCCTTCCTTTTGTTTATTAGCACTCATTTAATCCGAGTGCTAACTCTAAATGTTAATCTATCACTACACATGGTATTTGTCAAGCGTTTATAAGAAAAAATTTATTTTATTTCTGTATTTAGTGTGAGCGGTTAAAGAGTATGGACTACCGCATCAGAGAATGATAATAGACAGGAAGCTGTGCAAAATGTTTTCACAGCTTCCTGTCTATTATCATCCTCTTAATGTAGCAGTCCCTCTCTAACCGCTATGCTACGCATATTTAAACACTAAGTTATAAATAAAAATAGTGTTATTATTAATTAAAATACATTATATAATTTTTCAGTTATTGTAAAGTATATTCCGCCTACAAGCATTATAGTTATCATGGATATTATGACTATCCGCATTATATTTTTTCTGTCGGTATTTTGGCTTATGCTTCGCATTGATTTTAAGAAGACAAAGTCAGGCGGAAATACTAATATCAGCCAAACTATAAGCAGTATTACTCCTGCAATTACACCTTCCCCCTCGTCACCCTCGTGCATAGCCCAGTCATATCTTCTCATCTGTCCTGATATTCCGAGTATTACCAAGAAGAGCCAGTAAGGTGTCAAAAAAGATGTAAATGCATTCCATATTCCTAATAATGTAAGACCTGTTGTCTTAATAACATTCTTTACATTTTCCATATTACTCCCCCGTTTTAGAATCCTTATATGGTGTGCTTTCACCGGTCCACATTTCAAATCCCAGATTTTTATCATCCTCACCATACGACCAATAAGCAACTGCATATTTATCTTCGCCTATTCTCCAATAATCTCTTACAGTGCCTGAGCCAACCGTACCACTTGGCTCACCTATCTTATCAATTAATTCACTGTAGGTCATATTCTTATCTATATTCAAGAAATAATCCTCAGGAATATCTATTATCAAATCAGAATTTTTATGATATATCAGCAAACCTCCAACTCTTTCTGTCGCTGTCTTAGCTTCATGGGTAGAGTATTTATTATCATCTTTAGAATTCTTCGAACAACCATAGACTAAAGCCAATGCAAGTACCATTAACAATATAATTTTCTTCTTCATATAATCCTCCATTTCTTACCTTACTAACGACGCTAGCTTCCTGCCACATAGAACTCCTATATGGTGTATCTTCCTACCGCGCCAAGTGCTCCGCCTAAGGCAACAAATACAAATGACATTTTTATCCTTCTTTCATATTTTATTATCAACAGCAATCGGCTCTACCCACACATCTCCATCCGGCGACACATATACATTCGCATAATCATCGCGTATGGTTAAAAGCATTTTCCTGTTCTTGAAATCATACTCGTTAAACTGAAACCACTGATATAGTTCTGACTGCGCCGTCTTGGGCTCCCTCGAATAAGGGTCAATATATGTAACCTTTATGCGATATGCTCTGTCCTTTGCTCTGTATCGTGATTTTTTTAATTTCTCGGGTGAAAGCTCCCTGCCCAATATATACGGTCTTTCCTCGATTAATATTATATCACCCTTGACACATTCATTTTTAAGCATATCCTGCATATATTGAATCTTCTTCTTTGCCCTTTTCCCGGTTGTAATATCTGATAATACAAGTCCTGCGATAATTATTATATCACATAACAAAAAAGGCAGTATAGCAGAATAATCCACTCCATTCTCACGCGTCATAATTACAATATAAGTTATAATTACGACACTCCAAATTCCCAAAAACACAGCAATTATAATTCCGGTTTTTTTATAGCTATAGCCTACAGGATATATTTTATTCAACAGATATCCTCCTAATCTACAAACATTATACAACCTTTTTATTCTGCAAAATTGCGATTGATATATAATGAAGCACTTCAAACTCCTCCGGTGCCTCTTTCTCAAGCATAGCCATATGTTCCCTGTTCCATTCTTTAAGCTTGTCTTCAGAAAGCGACGCTCCCACGCCTCTGCACGCGCGCATACGGCCATTCCAGCTTTCTCTTGTAAACGGAACCTTTACCATAGTTTCTTCCCGGTCAATTGTTTCAAAATCATCCGTATACTCATCAGGCACCCATACAGGATGAACCGTGTCACCCGCACCTGACCAGTTCGGACTGTATTTTAAGATAATTTCTTCACTTTTTGCTGCAATTTTGTCTTCAAACGGAAGCCATCCCATATATAAAATTGCAAACTTACCGTCAGGCTTTATTATGCTTTTAAGCTTTGGTGCAAGTATTTTATGATCCGGATACCAGATACACTGACACGCCGTTACTACATCAAATGTATTCTCAGGAAAATCTATCTCCTCTGCCGGACAGGTAAAAAAATCTATATCCATACCGGCTGCTTTAGCCATAGCCTTTGCCTCTGCAATTTGGTTTTCGGAGATGTCCGTACCCGTCCATTTAGCACCGTACTCATACATATTTCTCGGTAGAACTCCGGTACCGGTTCCTATATCAAGAACCTGCTGTCCGTTTATACATAAGCCTTTATCTACTATTTTTTTATAAAATATCTTCGGATATATGTCTCTGTACTTGGCATAATCTTCTGATGTCTTTCCCCAATCAAAGGATTTACAGCCATCAATTTTTTCATTCTTTATCATTATTTTTACCTAATTATTCTTCAATTAAATACAGGAAGCATCCAAATAAATGTACGCTTCCCATATTATGACATTTCTTAGCCATGAAGTCCATCCGACTGTCTTATCATATCTTCAACAACTATATCATATATCTCTCCGATAGAAGCACAATATTCAAGTACCTTCCACGGCTCATTTGTATGGAAATGTATCTTTACCAAATCCTCATCGCCTGCTGCGATAAGTGAATTTCCCTCAATATGAGTTGTTATGTAATCAGCGATATCATCCTCATCCAAATCCTCATCACGACGGTCAATAAGAAGCTGAGTGTCATAACGATAAGCAAACTGGTCGTCTTCTGCATCAATACTTTTTACAGGTTCCATTATATAATCCTCCCATATCTTATATTTCATTGGTTAAATCAAGCTAACCATAGGCATTATAACATCTTTATTTGATAATTAACAGTATAATTTACAATACTTTCTCCCATTCAGCCTCTTTAAAGCCTGTAAGAACTGTCTTATCAGTAACAAGCATAGGTCTTTTTACAAGCATTCCATCTGAAGCAAGAAGCTTAAACTGCTCATCCTCACTCATATCGGGAAGCTTCTTTGATAATTCCATCTCCCTATAAATCATACCGCTGGTATTAAAAAATCTTTTTAAAGGAAGTCCGCTTTGCTTATGATACTTCCGTAAGGTTTTCTCATCCGGATTATTTTCCTTTAAATCAATAATCTCGTATTTTACCTTTTTTTCATCCAGCCACTTAAGCGCCTTCTTGCAAGTGGAACATTTTGAATAACAATATACTTTAATCATAGTTTCTCTCCTTTTCTTAAATTATATTATCAGCAATATCCTCCGGTTTTTTAACTATATAAGTTGCGCCTGCGGTTTTAAGCTCCTCATAGCTTCCATATCCGTACAGTGCACCTATCGAATCAACACCTGCTGCATTTGCACCTTCTATGTCATACTTCCTGTCGCCTATCATAATTACCTTGCTTTTGTAAGCGATGTCATTTTCATTTATCGCTCTTTCTATAAGCTCTTTCTTGCTTGGGCTTTTCTCAGACCTGTCCGGACCGATAACATCTATAAATTTGTTGTCCAGTTCAAAATGCTCTATAATCCTTTTAGCTATTTCCGCCGGCTTGGAAGTAACCACGAAAAGCTTCTTTCCCTCATCATAAAGCTTATAAATCAGTTCCTTTATTCCATCGTAAAGTGGTGCATCGAAAAGTCCGTCAACCTCATAATACTCACGATAATACTTTACTGCTTTTTCAGCATCCTCCTCCGACATATTATAAAAATCATGGAAGGAATTATAAAGAGGTGGGCCGATGAATTTCTTCATATCATCGTCACTTTCAGAGCTTGAATCAACGCCCATTTTCTCAAGTGCAACTCTTGCCGACCTGATAATTCCAAACTCCGACTGTGTTATCGTTCCATCAAGGTCAAAAAATATATATTCGTATTCCTTCATTTTATTTTTCTCCTGCTGTCTGCTATGGCATTTCATCTCACGCAGTATTTTCATATATTAATCAGTAAAGAATTTTTACTATTGTACAATAAGGAAATCCATTATGCAACTGTCAACTGTAATATTTTATGAGACTTCAGATAATTAAGTAATATAAAAATTAGGAAAATATAAAAACCGCCGCCTGCGAAAATGGGGGTGTTAAGAAGGCACCTCACAAAAACGGCAGTTTTTATGTTAGATTAGTTTATCATAAACTCATCTATATTATAACATAGCAGTGCCACAAATCTGCCACAAAATCAGCAGTTATGTAAACCATGTTTATATTTTTTAAATATTCAATAAAAAACAGACTCAGACAAATCATAATGTCTGAGCCTGTGTTCTACAAATTAGTTACTATATCAATATAACTCTCCTACTATAATCTACACCGTGAAGTATGATATAGTCTCCTCAAGATCAAGGGCTATCTGCTTCATCTGTCTTGCCTGCTCAACGACCGCTTCCATATTGCTTGTAAGCTCAAGCAACGAAGCACTGGTTTCCTCCGTGGAAGCGGCATTTTCTTCTGAGATGCTCGACAGTCTGCTTACTGCATCCACAATCGCATTCTTATCCTTGTTGACCAGCTCGACAAGCTCTTCAATCTGTCTGCTGCCTTCCTCACTATCCTGAAGCTTCTCCTCCATATCATCGAATGCCTCACTCATTCTCTCAAATGCAAATGATTCATTGCCGGTTGCTTCCTTGATAGTCTGTGTCAGCTTCTTATTTTGCTCAGACAGGGCGTATATACGTGCCAGCATCTCTGTAATCTCCTCCGCCGAGCGGTTTGAATCCTCAGCCAAAGTTTTAATATTATCAGCTACGACTGCAAAGCCCTTGCCTGCCTCACCTGCACGTGCTGCCTCGATAGATGCATTTAACGCCAGAAGATTGGTCTCTGTAGCGATATTAATTATCGCCTCTGCAGCCTTGGATATCTCATCAACCACACGTCCGGTCTCATTTACAGAGTCGTGAACCCTGCCTGCCATCGCATCAGTTTCCTTATCCTCTTCCTTAAGAAGCTCAACCTGCTTCTGAACATCTATAGAGTTCCTATATACATTATCTGTAATCTCCAAATTCTGATTTGCCGATGCGAGTACCTTCTCTACCGACTTTCCTATATTACTTGTAAGCTTCGCAGCATCCTGGACATCCTCTGCCATAGTCGATGCCCCCTGTGCCAAGTCTGATACTGCACTGCTGATGCTCTCCGTAGTTCCACGAGAATCAATTATCTGCTGCTCTGCAAGAGATGCACCCTCATCTACCGCCTTAGCCTTCTCTATAACTACGCTTATTGCATCTCTTAAATGCTGCCTCATATTTTCCAATATTTCAATCATATCCGATAATTCACGAATAAAGCTTGTACTCTCTATCGGATTCGCAAGATTGCCATTTGCAATCTCATTCATATTATCTCCGATTTCCTTAATGCTTTTGTTAATCAAATAAGGGCTGAAGCCTGATACCAAGCCAAATAATATAACAACTACAGCAACCAGTAATATCTGCTTCCATACCTGTGCATGAATAGCCTTCTCTGTATCAGTATATGGTGTACCGGCGAACATCATACCGACGATTTTTCCGTCACCATCATACATTGGGATATAATATCCTGAGAAATCCTGTCCTACAATCTCGACATGCTCAATGAATTTCGTCTTGCCGCCATTTAATACATCATTTATAACGGCATCTGACGCCTTAGTTCCTATTACAAGCTCGCTTGAATCATTGCGGATTGATGTACCGTAGCGTGTATCACCATAGAACAATGTAAGATATACATCCTCGTCGAGAGCACTGGCGAAGAAATCATCATCCGGCGCAAGCTCAACCAGCCCGCCTAATACCAGTCTTCCGTCATCGGTCATAACCCATGAGCCGTCTCCTGATTCTGCAATCTCATTAAAATGCTGTGCTGCCGTAAGAACCGTCACATGAAGCTGTGACTTAATCTCTGCCATAACCATCTTGCGCATGGACTTAATAGAATACAGATTAATAAGTGACCCCGCAAGTGCCATAGGTACTGCCATAAGTAGAACGAGAGCCCATATAAGACTCATCTTTTTTACTTTTTTCTCCATTATCCTTTGTACCTCCTAATCCCCATAATATTTATTCTGACTGCAACGAGCTGCCTCAAAATCGTCGCTTATAGTTCATTCTATCACAAATCATACCATAACACAAATTCGCAACAAATCCACAACAATTCATCTGCCCGCCCTGCTGATTGCATTTGCAAGCTCCATTGAAAGATATTCTCCTCTGTCGCAGGTATCATCGTTTATCTCACAGAGCAAAAATCCGTAGATTAAACCATTATCGAACAATGAAAATACAGAATATCCTCTGCATTTTGCAGAAAGCTCGTTTCTGACGAAGATTTCTCTTAACGGAATCTTCTGTCTCTCCTTCGGAATAACGTAAATCTCCCCGGAATGTATAGCACATCTTAGATTTATATATTCTGGAAAATCTGCGTGCTTCCTTATATTATATTCAACCGGATTTTCAAACAGATACACCACGCCGTTATCTATACCGAGCTTATCTATGTTCCTGAAAATATAGTCTATATCTTCCGGCGAATTACTTTTTGCTTCCGAACACTCAACCATAAAATCCTGCATTCTCTTCTGGTGCTCCAATGCAGCGCTTTTTTCGTTTATGCGCTGCTCGGATAATACATATATGACTCTGTCCTTCATATGAGTGAACAAGCGGTTAATCATCGTTATAGCCGAGGAACTACCCGCCATAAGGTTCATACTGCCCTGTAGCCTGTCAATACGTGAAAGTATCTTGGTAGCATCAGTATAATTCATCCCGCCATTTTCAAAGAAAATATTAATCAACCCACAAAGTCTTTCAAACTGCTCCCGATCCATATATTTTCGTCTTAGAGCGAACAGCATCTCTGATATATACTCATAAAAAAGCCTCTTAAGATTTATATTCTCACGATTGGAATCAGCATTTCCATATCGGTAAAAGCAGTCGTCAAACATTCGATATATGAAATCTGCATCCATATTGCGCATCTCAAGCATTGTGTACTCATACATTTCGTAATACAGAGATTCTCTGCTATAGAGCTTCGTATGAACAAGCTCTGAGCTAACCTCCCTGCCCTTTAATTTATCAAGCAGAACCTCCATAGCCTTCCGACCGAGTGAAGATTTGTCTGCACCTATTGATGATAATGTAGGATAAACCTCACTGGATATATGTGTATTGTCAAATGCAAATATAAAAATATCCTTTCCCGGTAAAAGCTCTCTCTTTTTCATAGCTGCGTAAAGTCCCTGTGCAACAGCATCGTTTACACAGAATATTGCCTGTACATCAGGGTTATTGTTAAGCAATATATCTGCTTCCCTCTCAGTATTTTCAGACATATCGGTTTTCTGATAATTTTTTTCACAAAAACTAATATTATTCTCAGCAAGATAACTCGTGAAAATCTCTTTTCTGGAGTTTGCATCGAAATTATCATCTCTGCCTCCAAGCATACAAAACTTCGTAAGTCCCTCAACATTCACAAGGTACTCCACTGCTTCTCTTATGCCCGGTTCATTATTATAATTAATTACTGTTTCTCCCTCTATATCCGATGTGACAAATACCTTAGGTATATCCTGAAAATGCTTTAAATATCCTGAATTAATTATGCGGCTGTAGCTCTTGCTAAGACTCCCAAGATGAATAATTGCTCCGTCTATATCACACAGCTCGCCAAGCTCGAATATTGAATTATATACTCTCTTATACATCCTCGTGCTGTCATTCGGGTCTGCTACATCTATGTATTTGCCAACAAGCGTTACAAGCCTGATATTTTCCCCATTCGGAATGGCATCAATGGCGTCCTTAATCAGCTCCTTAGAGAATTCCATGCCGATTTCATCAAGCATTATTGCAATTACCTTGTTTTTCTTCGTATCCCTCTGCATAGTTATTCTCCCATATCTATAAGCTCAGGCTGCGGTTTTGAAAACAGATAGCCCTGCGAATAATCAATACCATACATAAGAAGCTTCTGCTGTATCTTCTCATTCTCTACAAATTCTGCAATAATCTTAACCGGACGTTTGCTGATTTTCTTCCAGCCGGCAATTAGTGCAAGCAGATTCTCAAGTTCAGTATCCTCGCAGCATTTTCTGACTATTGAGCCATCTATTTTCAAGTAGTCTGAATGAATATTTGCTATATGCTGCAAATTAGATAATCCGCTTCCGAAATCATCTATTGAAATCTGTGCACCTAAATCATGGATTCTATCAACAAATGCCATAAGCTCATCATAATCTCCGATGTCCTCATTTTCCAATATTTCAAATACAAAGTTCTCAGGATGCTTCGCAGTGGACAGGAATTCATAGATATGCTCTACAAGCTCAATATTGTTAATATCTCTTATTCCGAGATTAAGGCTGACACTCTTATCCTCAATATCCTTAAAGCGTTCAAATACCTTTCTTATCATTACGTCTGAAATCTCATCATAAAGCAATCCATATGAGCGTGCCACATCAAGGAAGCGGCCCGGATAGTATACCTTTCCGTTCTCGTCTTCAAGCCTCATAAGGGACTCGTAATGGTGAATTGTATTGGAATTGTTGTCATATATGCCCTGAAAATATGGAATTACCTTATCGTGTGCTATCGCATAGTTTATCACATTTACCATATGATAGCGCTCACGTATGCTCTCTTCATCAAGCCTTCCATAGTTGGCATTTCTGACAAGGAACTGAGTATTTTTATGTGTCATCTCAACCCTTGCGGAATAATATGCAGGATTCAGGTTATCAGTTGTAACATCGTCAATTACCGCAAACAGCGGTACTATGGCGATATACTCATCCGTCACCTCGAAAAGAGTATGCTGTAATGCTTTCATATCACTCACAAAATCTGAAAGAGCAACCATATATGAAGGTGCACCGATTGCGATATTCCAATCGTTAATGTGATATATGGTATATTTTTTCTTCCTTGCATAGCTTATGCATGTAGAAATATAATTGCGGTATGTGAGATTAATCATATTCTGTGAAAAGACAGAGCTCATATCTGAGGTTCCCGTCACATTTATCATACAGATGCGGTCGTAGCCCTTGACCTTAATATCAAGATTCATAGCCGCAGCATTCGGTATATCTTCGCTCTCGGAATAAAGCAGCTTCATCTCACAGTCACGCACGAACGCCTTAAGACTTTCCGCCTCTGTAGTCTGCTCGGACTTGGCAAATCTTTCCTCTATATCATACAGGTAGGAAAGAAGCTCATTATTATCTGCCGCAAGAGAATCGGTATGTGAGAATGCATACGGATTGTACTCATGCGTGGCAGGGGCTTCACCCATTACGGAGACTACGAAGGAACAGTTGGCAAATGTGTTTCTGCCGTTTGCATATGCAATCTCTCCCTCCGTGATACAGCCGCACATATTGGAATTTTCATACGCCGAAAGCTCCCATTTTACGCAGTTTGAATAAATCATAGAACGTGCAATACACGAATATCCGAATATGGTTTCCGCCTTCGCAAAGTTCTCAACCCTACGGAACATCGCTCTATTATCAGCAATGATTTTTCTGTCATAGATAAATGCCCGACGCAGCTTTTTTCCCTTCTGCACATTGTGATTGGCATTAATCATCTCACGCTTTACCGAACGCTCGATATCAGGATGAGCACTGTATAATGACGCATTGGACGGAACACTCTCATCAAAGACCTCCCCAATACTCTTCTCATCAGAAAATTTTATAAATACAGGAATGTCACTTGCTTCAGAGTAGACAAATGGGAAAAGATTTGCAAGCTCTGGCTTATCAAACAGCTCGTCACCCACACCAAGACGGTATTCCTTTGCACCGTCCTTTCCGTCGATAGAGAGTATGCAGGTTCCGAATGTATCGGTAACCTCAACCTCTTTACCTATAACCTGTACACCGGTTGCATATGAGCTAAAAACCTCTAATTCACTTCCGCTTATTGCCGCAACAAGAATTCCCTTGTTCGACCAGCCCTGTTCATTGAATACAAATCCTGAATCTGCGAATTTATGAAAGCTTATATCTGAAGTATTGGCTATTCCACCAATCATCTGCACATCCGGTATAACATCGTTGCAACGCTCAACAAAATCATACACATCGAGATATTTTCCGGTAAGAAAGGTAAGCATAAGCTTCGTATCATCGCCAATTACAGCGGACTTTACACTGTGGCAGAGTTCATCTGCCGTAACAGGCATATCCTTATCATCAAATGTCGGCAGCAATGCTGTCCTTATACTTCCACCGTTCATCTGCGATACAGAGATTACACACTGATTCTGTGACAGCTTTCCCCAGTTTATTACAGCAGATGTGCTCGTTCCGAAAATATATGCTCCCGGTACAAGCCCTGCGATGAATCGGGCAAGCTCTACAGCCTCATCTTCCTGATGAATAGCCGTATGAACACGTATTAATATGTCTCCCTTCTTAGTGTCGAGATTAAGCTGACGGAATGTCTCTGCCAGTCTTGCTTTTGAAATATACTGAAAATTCCATGTGAACATATATACAACCGCTTCTCCTCTTTTGTGTATTTTTATAATTCTATGATTTCTGTAATACATATGCTGCTTACACAATAAAACAGAATATTATATCGTTATATAACCAAGTTATTATAACATAGCACGTGAAACAAATTTGCCACAAAACTTCTTGCTTAAAATTATACCCCCCCCCCACATATTTTTTACCATTTCCATAATGGAAATCTAACGTGGAAATCTAACATTTTGTTCACATTTTATTCATATATAAAAATCCTCTTTTACCAGACACTCAGCTGATAAAAGAGGACAAAAAATATTGATATTTAGTTTTTCTTCTGATTCAAATCTGCCCTTGTTTCCTCTGCCCATACATACTGTTCCATATATGAGCCATTCGGTTTCTCAATTATGCCGGACAGATAATCATAATAATCACAGCTTAACAACTCCGTGTCAATGCTGTAATACCCCTTGTTATTATTCCTTATGGCATTCTCCATATCATATGTCTTAAATGCTATACGTATATCGCTTGCTATGTTGCGCACATATCTTCTTTTCTTCTCAGTATCAACATCCTCATCCCACAGTATAAATCTGATTTCATCCTCTGAAACCTCTGCCCCCTTCTTGTCGATAAGATAGGCTAACATTTCCTTACACAAGGTCCTCTTGAATGTAATGGGAGCACCATCTGCGAATACTTCAAAATGCCCGAAGCACTGTACCCTTATCTGACCTACGGGATACTTCAGATTATCAATCGCCTTCCTCATACTCTTCTCATTTACAGGCTTCATAATAAATCCGCTGACATACATTTCAAGCACATCAAGTGCATATTTTCCATGTCCGGTCACGAAAATTATATTCGTCTTCGGTCTTATATCAAGAATTTTTTTCGCTACTTCAAGCCCATTTATATAAGGCATCTCTATATCAAGAAATGCAATCTTTATATCTTCATCTTTAATAATCTGCAGGGCTTCGTCGGAGTTTCCCGCTGTAAATATTTCCGCACCATTACCTAACACCTTGCCTGCGGTCCTTTTGATATCCTTCAATATAAGAGGTTCATCATCCGCAATAAGACATTTCATACACCTTTTCCTCCTGCATATTTTTATGTTATCTACCAATTATCATAGTATGATATTTTACTTGTTCTGTGTAACCGGAATGTGAAATGTAACTCTTGTTCCCTCTCCTTTAGTGCTCTCGATTATAACATATCCATGTAAGGTTTTGTAAAGTCTGTCTTTTACATTTTTTATACCCACATGATTCCTGCCGTCGAATTTCTCTTCATCTACATCAAAGCCTGTACCGTCATCAGCTATCGTAACAAGTACCTCGTCGTCGGTTTTTTCTGTAGATATTCTTATAGTTCCCTTCGTGCCTTTCATACTTATTCCATGCCTTACCGCATTTTCCACGATTGTCTGTATTGATAATGGCGGAACTTCAAAATCCGTTACATTTATATCCCGTATAATTTCAATTCTGTCTACAAATCTCTGTTGCTCAAGATAGATATAATTGTCAACCGACTCCATCTCATGCTCAAACGGCACAAGCCTCATATCATCTATCTGCTGCATATTATCCCTTAAATATTCTGAAAAATGGTCAATCATCTCAACTGCCTTGTCAGTATCCTCATAGCAGAGACTTCTTATAACTGCAAGGTTACTGTTGATAAAATGCGGTCTTATCTGTGACATCAGAAGATTGACCTTATTACTCTCTAACTCACGCTCCCTCTCATACAGCTCATCCTTAAGCCCCATCAGATATATACCGGAGTAATAATTATAGTATACCAATATATCCAAAGCAGCAATCTCGTCAATAATTCCCGAATATATGTTGAAAAACTCGAAGATACATCCGATAAATGTTATAATGGTTATAAGTGTAACTACGATGCCCTTCGACATAACCTTCTTATTAAGAAGCTTTATCGAATAAGTAAGAAGTATCAGCATATATATTACTACAGCAACATACGGAATTAAATGAAGCTTACCGCTCTCCCAATTCAAATCCTCTCCGTTATATATAAATACCAATCCCGGCTTGAATAAGTTGATTATCTCGACAGTAAGCACTGTAAGCTCAGGTATAAAGAATATGAATTTTCTTTTCAGTTCCGATATGAGTATAACCTCAATTAGTATTATAAGCGGATAAAGGCAATGCTCTATAAAGGTTTTTGCATATAAGAACAAGCGAATAAGCTTAAGCCTTCTGCCTGCCGCCTCATCTATTATACCTGAATTATAAAGGTATGCCCTGACGCTCTCATTTAGGCTTACTACAAAAAGCATAATTACGATAAGCCATACAAGCTCAAGTCCATGCGGTTTCTCATTTTTATTGATGATAATTAATGCAATAAGACATACGAGAATTATGAGCGTTATATAATTGTATCCAAGAATCTTAAGCAGCATACACAGACCTTGTCCCTCCTCAATACAAACAGATTTAGATTTTTTTATATTAACATAAGGAAATAGGTTTTACAATGCAAAAGGCAACCGGTGCCAACTACTTTGGATTGGCACCAGTTCTTTAAATCTTTTTTCTAACAGTTCTGAGGAATATCATTCCTAAAGCTGCAAGCATCATTAAGAAAAATACTATATCCGTATGTATTGTATCTCTTGTCTCCGGTGACTTGGAAATATTGCTCGGAGTTGTTGTTTCAACCAGTGTATCAACTTTGGTCGGTAACAACGTCATTTATCATTTCAATCTTGGCATCCGAATCCGTTGCTATCTCTGATTGTTCAGCTTCATAATCTCCTGATACCATTTCTATTTCTTCTGATATATTATTTTCTTCATAAGATGCCCAAGCTGAATAGCTCTGATTGCAAACTGCTATAATTAACACAAGCATTATAGCTATTATTCGTGACAATCTCCTTCTCATTTCTTTATCCTCCTAATAGCATTAAAATTATTTTCTTATCAACATAAAATATAT
>JAFVBE010000002.1 GCA_017480195.1 Lachnospiraceae bacterium | reverse complement strand
TCGGACGCGCTCCCTGTGGCTGTTGTCCCTGTGGCGGCATACCCTGTGGTGCCTGTGGCTGTTGTCCTTGCGGTTGTTGTCCCATCATCGGTGGTACATTATTCGGACGCGCTCCCTGTGGTGGCATACCCTGTGACGCCTGTGGCTGTTGTCCCATCATCGGTGGTATATTATTCGGACGCGCTCCCTGTGGCTGTTGTCCCTGTGGCGGCTGCCCCATCATCGGTGGTATATTATTCGGACGCACTCCCTGTGGCTGTTGTCCCTGTGGCGGCTGCCCCATCATCGGTGGTATATTATTCGGACGCGCTCCCTGTGGCTGTTGTCCCTGTGGCGGCATACCCTGCGGTACCTGTGGTTGTATGCCTTGTGGGTTCATTCCCTGTGGCATCTGTGGAGGCATTCCATATGGCGGTATGCCTTGTGGCTGCTGTCCCATCATATGAGGCTGTGCATTCTGCATATTGTTAATTACGCCAAGTCTATTGACCTTAACATCCTTTGTCTGTCCACCCGGTCCGCCTGCGTTTACGCTGACAACGCCTTTTTCCTTACTTATAAATAAGCCCATCTTCTCAAGTTCATCATCAATATATGTTTTTAACTTTAATGTGGAAAAATCATGCGAATTAATTATTGTAAGAATTCTGGCAACATAGTTGTCCATATCAATTTCATCAAAAGACATTCTTGAAACTACAGTCCTAAAGAATTCAGGAATTTCATTTAATGCAATAGCCTCCTGTTTCACAGGAACTAATATACATTTTACTGTGAGAGTTTCCTCATTCACATATATGTGGTTAAAATCTTTAACCACATAGCTGACCGGCACCCCCTGTGTACCTATATCATATACAGCCGTGAGTTCTGACAAGAGACAGAGAACCTCTCTCTTCTGTAATGTCTTGGAGAGCACTGTCTCCAGATTGTATGTGTCTCTCACATATGTCGTTATGTTTCTTTTTCCATCCTGATTAGTAAATTCAAACGGCAGTACATTACTGAGCTGATTGACCTTATCAGATATTCTCTCATCGTATTCCTCGTTTCCTAACAGTTCGTATCTTACAGCATCTACACCGTCTTCCTTAACTGTCTTTAATTCAATTTTCTTCATCGTACACCTCCACAATACATTATATAATTACACCTTTATTATCTAATCTTAAACAAGAATTCTTCATCCCCAAGCTTTATTGAAGAATCATGTGTAAGAATTTCTTCGGTCCCCTCATCTACTATTCTATCGTTAACATAGGTATGATTTGTTGATTTATTATCTTTGATATAGCATACTCCATCCTTCTGTGATATTATTGCATGCTGTCTGCTGATTGCCCCATTTCCGCTGACAGTATAATCAACGCCTCTTGACGCCTTTCCTATCTTAAATACCGGCTTGTTAAGCATTATCCTCTCTTCAGTATTGACACGGATAAGGTATGGCATAGCCTTAGGTGCATTCAAAAGCGTATTCTGCTTAGCAGTTTCTTCCTTTTTCTATTTTTCTTCTGCCGGTTCTTCGGCAGCCTGTGCTATGGAGGCTTCATTTTCTTTCTCTGCCTTCTCTGCTTCCTCTGCTTCATGCTCAGCAAGACTCTGAATTATCGCAGCTCTATTGACCTTAACTACATTCTTTTTAGGTGGTGCAGGGTTCATCTCCTTTTTGAGCGCCTCTTGCATCTCTTCTACAGATTTATACACCTTCTCAGGCTTCTTGGCAGGTGCAGCATCATCACCAACAAGGGCCTTAATCTTGTCCTTTATTATATCTAAATCTTCTTCCTTCTCAGGCGCAGGCTTCTTGTCAGCCGGTATCTGTGAAGTCTCACCGGAACCATACGCATCCGATGCCTCTGTTTTATCTCCTACTACCTCATCCGGTACAGATATCTCAGGTATCTGTTCGAGCTCCTGTTTCTTGGCCTTAACATCTTCGCCGGTCTTATCCTCTGCCGACTCAGCAGATTGTGGCTCATTACCCTCAGCAGCCTTAACTTCTTCAGCTTCCGCAGTTTTATTCTCGGCAGGCTTAGTCTCAACCTGTTCAGTCACTTCATTTTCAACAGATTCAGCTATATTGCTATCATTCGTCTGAGCCTTCGACTCATCCTCATTAAGCTCTGTTTCCTCAACAGCCGCTCCCATACCCGCAGGAAGTATACTGTCAAGTTCCTCATCATCGTCAACCTTCTCCTCAGGCTCTTCATCTTCATCGTCAATTTCAATTTCAGGAAGTGGTACATCATCGGCTTCATTCATAAAATCAGCCATATTAGATGATACATCCTGTGCAGTTTCGGTTTTCTCAAGCTCCGGCTCCGAGGAGTCAACAACCTCTACTCCATCCGACTCTATGGCTCCTGCTTCCTCGAATTCAATTCCCGCCTCATCCATCAAGGCTTCGGCAAGCCCTACAAGTCCGCGCAGGTTAAAGGCGCCACCATTAATATATGTCAGAAGCTTTCCAACGAAATTCAAGTCCTCGTCAACATCATATTTCATATTTGCAAGAAGTTGTCTTAAGAAGCCCTTGAATTCAACAGATAGTGAGCCCTTGCTCTCGACAGGAAGACATATGAAGGTAACATCATTATTATCATCCACATATGCATACTCTCTGTTTAGCAATATATATGACAGATGTATAGTCTGTTCCTTAAGTGATATAAGATTATTTGCTACATTTCTTACTATATATAATGCCTGCTCGGCACTTACTTCATCCTCAAGCAATTCATGCAGAGACTTTCTGCCCGTTATATCGTATGTGAGATAATCATAATCCTCGTCCTCCTCGTAGATTATATCTACAAGTTCCTTGATATCATTCTCCTCACAATAATCCAATACATCCTCATCAAGCTCTGTCTCTTCCCCCATAGTATAAGTGAGATACTTTTCCTGTCCGATATTTCTTGCTTTGAAATAAAATGTTCTCATTTACCTTCCTCCTGCTAATCAGTAATTTTTATTCTTCAAAGTCCAAGCTATTCAAGGCATCATCTTCACCGTCATCATCTGAACCGGTTCCAAGCACACCTTCCTTAAGATTACCATTCTCATCCAGCATATCCTCCGTAATTCCGTTTGGACCTCCTATAATCTGAGTATTTATATGATCTTCATAAGTTTCTGTAAATATATGTGTACCTTCTTCTTCATTAGCAACATGGTAATAATAATAATTATGCTCCTCCGGATATAAAACAGCATTTATACATGCAATTCCCGGATTACATATCGGGCCTACCGGAAGTCCGGTATATTTATATGTATTATATGGTGAATCAAGCTCAAGGTCTTCATAATAAACTCTTGCCTGATCATACAATCCATCTGTAAGAGGATACAAAACCGTCGGGCACATCTGAAGCGGCATGTCGCTCTTAAGACGATTATTAATTACACCCGCAATCCTTGCTCTCTCCTCCTCAACTCTTGCTTCTCTCTCGATTATGGAAGCCATCGTCACCACCTCATATGAATTGTAGCCAAGCTCCTCTGCCCTTGCCTGCAGGTCAAGAGTATAGTAATTATCAAATGTATCAAGCATCCATTTTACCAGAGATTTAGCCGTAGTTGTCTCGTATATATCATAGGTTGCCGGGAATATATATCCCTGAAGCTTGTACTTAACATTAGCACCTTCAGGCACATCATTCAGATATGGGAAAGTCTCTGATGTGACGGAATTAATCTCGTTTAAGAATTCCTGTGATGAGCATATGCCCTGTCTCTCACACCTTACAGCTATCTGCTCTATGGTGAAGCCCTCCGGTATAACCAGAGTGTCTATCTTCTCCTCAACCTCTATGACAGGACTCATCGCTATTATCATATCAAGAGTACTCATGCCTGTATTAAGCGTGTATGTACCTTCTTTTATACGATAATCCGACTCTTGAAGCCTTTTTACAAAGGCGCTCTCAAACTGTATCAGTCCCTTGTCTTTCAAAATACCCGCTATGGTTTTTGCAGCCGCACCCGAAGGTATCTCAACCACTACATCCTCACCATCATAGGTAGTTGTAGTACCTTTATATTCCTCCTGATATATATCATAATATCCCTTGCCATAATCATATATGATATTAAACAGTGCCACAACTGCTACTATTAATATTATTCCTTTTATAAACTTAGCCACATCAATTACCCCTCGGTCACAATTATTAGTTTACATAATTATTTAAAAAATTACACACTTGACATAATTTTACATTAACACTATTATATTAACATCTTTTATATAAAATATCAAGGAGATGATGAAAATGGCTAATCCAATAGTTACTATGACAATGAACAACGGTGATGTTATGAAATTCGAGCTTTACCCTGACATAGCACCAAACACCGTAAAAAACTTTATTTCTCTAATAAAAAAGGGCTTTTATGATGGTTTAATCTTTCATAGAGTTATAGAGGGATTTATGATACAGGGAGGCGATCCTGATGGCAACGGAACCGGTGGTCCGGGATATTCCATTAAGGGAGAATTCGCTGACAATGGTTTTGCCAATGACTTAAAGCACGAGCCGGGAGTATTATCTATGGCGCGTTCAATGATGCCTGATTCAGCAGGCTCACAGTTCTTCATTATGCATAAGACCTCTCCACATCTTGACGGTGCTTACGCAGCCTTCGGCAAGATTACAGAGGGCTTGGATATAGTTGATAAGATTGCAACCACTCCGACAGGCTGGGCAGATAAACCGCTTGAAGACCAGGTAATCAAGTCCGTAACCGTAGACACACAGGGTATTGAATACGACGAGCCGGAGAAAATATAATCTCATAAAAATGGTGCAGGTTCATAAGCCTGCACCATTTTTCTTAAAGCATTATTCTTATTTAAGTCTCGCAAGAAGCTCTGCTCTTCTTTCTTCATTGCCCGGCTTGCCAAGAAGTGCAAACATATTCTTCTTGTAGCTTTCTACGCCCGGCTGGTTGAAAGGATTAACGCCAAGTACATAACCGCTTACACCGCAGGCAAATTCAAATACATAGAAAAGCTCTCCGAGAGTTGTCTCATCTATCCTGTCAATATCTATTCTGATATTAGGTATGCCGCCGTCAACATGAGCAAGGATTGTACCGTTCATAGCACACTTATTAACGAAGTCAACTGTCTGTCCTGTAAGGTAGTTAAGTCCGTCAAGGTCTACAGGCTCCTCCTCCATAACAACAGTCTCCTTAGGGTTAAGTACATTAATTACAGTCTCGTAATGATTCTGTGTACCCTCCTGTATGAACTGTCCGAGAGAATGAAGGTCAGTAGTCAAATCAACTGCGGTTGGGAATATGCCCTTGCCATCCTTACCCTCGCTCTCGCCATAGAGCTGCTTCCACCACTCTGATACATAATGAAGTGCAGGCTCATAGTTAGCAAGAATTTCCATACCGAGACCTTTTTCGTGAAGTACATTTCTTACTGCAGCATACTTCATAGCGTCGTTGTCATCAAAGTCATCATTTATACAGTATTCTCTTGCATTGGCTGCACCCTGCATAAGCTTGTCTATATCAGCACCGCTTACAGCGATTGGGAGTAAGCCAACAGCAGTAAGAACTGAGAAACGACCGCCTACATCATCAGGTACTACAAAGGTCTCATAGCCTTCCTCTGTAGCAAGAGTCTTGAGTGCTCCCTTAGCCTTGTCAGTAGTTGCATATATTCTCTTAGCAGCCTCTTCCTTGCCGTATTTTGCTTCAAGCTTCTTCTTGAAGATTCTGAATGCTATAGCCGGCTCAGTAGTTGTACCTGATTTAGAGATAACATTTACCGAGAAATCCTTATCTGCTACTGCGTCCATAAGATGTGCAAGATATGTACTGCTTATGTTATTACCACAATAGTAAATCTCAGGAGTCTTGCGAACCTCCTTAGTAACTGAATTGTAGAAGGAATGACGAAGCGACTCAATAGCGGCTCTTGCACCAAGATATGAACCACCGATACCTATTACGATAAGCACATCAGAATCACTCTTAATCTTCTCTGCCGCCTTCTTGATTCTATCGAACTCTTCCTTGTCATAGTCTACAGGAAGGTCAATCCATCCAAGAAAATCATTACCCTCACCGGTCTTCTCAAGAAGTGTCTTCTTGGCAGCCTTTACTCTCTCGCTCATAGCTGCGACATCATCTTTGGAAGCCTTAAATTCTGTGTTGCTAAAATCAAATTTAACTGTCTTTGCCATAAATATATCTCCTTATCTTATTTATTACTAAAACAACTAAACTATATTTTAGCACAACCCATATTTTGAATACAATACCCAACTCGAAAAACTTATAGGAAAATCTTCGCAAACTGCTCCTGCTTAGGGAATAAACCGTATAATCCCCCTGTATGGATAAATAATATATTCTTATATTCCTTAAGATTGCCCTTCTTAAGCTCCTGATATAAGCCGTAGAACGCCTTGCCGGTATATACAGGATCGAGTATAACACCTTCTTTATGTGCAACATCAGCTATAAATGCAAGTTCTTCGTCTGTAGATACCGCATAGGCAATGCCTTTATATCCATCGATTATGTGCATATCTTCCCTGCTTACCTCTATAGGAAGTCCTAATGTATCGACAGTATCCTTCGATATTCTGCTGCACACATCAAGGAAGTATGCCTCATCATCACATACATTGAAGCTTATCACTTCCTTGTCCAGCGCATAAAGCTTTCTTCCTAAATAAAGTCCGCTGTAGGTTCCGCCTGAGCCCACTGCACTGACTATGGCATTGAAATTAATTCCGAGCTGCTTTTCCTGTTCTGTGATTTCTTTAACAGCATTTATATAACCTAAATTTCCAACTCCGTCAGATGCTCCCTCAGGTATGACATAAGCCTTTACGCCCTGCTTCTCATAATCAGCCGCTATATCTGCCATAATCTCATTACGTTCTGTCGCATACTGTCTTCTTGTTACAAATGTAATCTCTGCTCCGAGTATCTTATCAAGCAGGTAGTTGCCTTCTAATGGCGACACTTCATCCGTCCTTAGTACAAGATGTGAGCGTATACCGATTCGAGCCGCAACCGCCGCAGTCGCACGACAATGATTAGACTGTATACCTCCACAGGTAATAAGTACCTCAGCTCCCTCTGACAGAGCTTTGGCAGCCGTATATTCAAGCTTACGGATTTTATTTCCTGCCGTCTCGATACCTGTCAAATCGTCTCTCTTTAACCACAGGTTTACTCCCAGCTCCTCAGACAGCTTATCAAGCTTCTGAATCGGCGTCGGAAGTATCGCCAGCGACAACTTATTTTTATTTAATTCCTCTAATCTGCGTTCCCATATTTCACTCATTTTTTGCCCTCCTTTTTAATATACTATTTACTTCATTATTAATATCAGTAAAACATATATATTTTAGATTATTAATTTTTTATTTCATTGTAAAATATTAAAAAGCGGTAACTGGTTATCAGTCTGACTTATATCGCAAATCAAAGAAAATAGTCGGTTTTTGTAGATAAAAACCGACTTTTCCTTTATTTCCTATATATACATTAGTTTAATTCATTCAGACTTGCAAATCTGTAACCCTCATTTTTAAGATTTTCTATAACTGTTGACAAGGCATTTGCATTCGAGGACGACACATTGTGCATCAAAATAATCGCACCATTGTGGTGGTATTTATTAAAATGATTTACCACAAAATCAACTCCCGGTTGTTTATTCACATCATAATCAAGATACGCCATACTCCAGAATATAGTCTTGAACCCTAAGTCATGGGTGATTGCCAGAGTACGCTCGCTGTATTCCCCACACGGTGGTCGCAGGTAAGGATCCATATCGTATCCTGTAGCCTCTTTCATATAATCAGCGCAGCCGTTTACCTCATTTATTATCTCCTCATATGACCTCGTTGGTAATGACGGATGAGTTATAGTGTGGTTGCCAACCTGATGTCCCTCTTCTTTCATTCTCTTTACTATATCAACATTATCTCTCACAAAGGTCTGCGTCACAAAAAAGCACGCCGGTACATCCTTCTCTTTTAACACATCAAGTATCTGGTTAGAAAATCCATTTTCATATCCACAGTCAAAGGTCAGGTATACCACCTTGTCGTCATCAGTTACATTCTCATCTATATAGTATCCTCCATAAGCAGATATATCTATGGTATCGTCACACCCGCTCGGTTCATGCACATCATTACGCCTAAACCACCACGCCAGCTTCTCGTTGCTGTAATCATAATAAGCTTCCTTCTCACGAATATTGCTGACAATAGGCTGCTGTATGTATCTTATGTCAGTTGCCTCATCAGCGTCATTCTTATCAACCCTTATCGCGATGTCTGCTTCCTTGGACGAGGCCTCGTCCCTGCCTGCATAGCTTATAAATATTTTTCCTCTCAGGAAGCACGCTGTCGCAAACACCAATAAAATGATAATAAATAATTTTAATGCTTTTTTATTCAAGCTTTTTTCTAATACAAATTTTTTCAAGAGAAAAATTCCTTTAGAAAGCTGTTAAGGATTACCTCGTCCGAGTTTGAATCTGCCGATACATTTTCAATATGAGGCAGTTTTGCTTCAAGCTCCTTCTTCGCATCAGCAAGAGTTTTCTCCGGTCGGCTTAAGTCATTAACCATAGTAGCCGCTGCCTCCCGGTCAGCATTCCTGTCCAAAGTACGCTCAGGCTGGTCTCTCGCTCTTATCAAGTCCATCTTACCCGGCTGGTTATCAAAATAATCCCTTATATTAGCCTTCAATATCTCCAATTTATTATTTATTAAAAATATATTCTCAGTTATTATCAAAAATGCACACATCAGTGTTCCATTTGCAATAAATGTTACCATCTCGGGACTGCCCCTCCACGACACATCATAATACAGGAAGCTCCCCGCGACCATACCGGCGATAAGCAGGGATAACAGCATACCTGTTTTCTGCCATACATACAGCGGCACTCCTAAGTACCTCATACTCCTCACATTTTTCTCCACGAATGCCTCGCTGCTTCCGTTATTTATTCCGAGATTTTTTCCATTCATATATTTAAGTCTCATTATTCTAAGAGCACGTTTTTTGGTGGTCGCCATATTAGAAGATGCTTTTATCATTCTCTTCATATGTATATTTGCTGCAAGCTTAAGCAGAAGCCCCAGAGCACCTATTCCCCATAGAATATAAACACTTCTTCCAAATCCCAGACCTAAATCCAACATCATATATCCCTCTTTCTTCTAATTATTGTTATATCCAAATGCATTTCGTCATATTTTATAAAAGACACACGGCTGCCCTCCATACCTGACACACTATAATTTCATTGTCTTTAAAATAAGTCGTAATACATTTTTCGTATAACTTTGTGGAGATTATAAAAAACACGAACTTAAGAAATCAATACAGAATGAAATGAAAAAAAATGATAAGTTGCGACAGAAAATATCACTTTAACACTAACCTTAATTATGGTATAACAACCGCAAAGCGGTCGTTATCGCATTAGCTCGCCAAATAAGCGCTTTCGCGCTTGCTCGGCTCACTTTATTGTGGTATAATTAGCGAAGTTGCAAGCGAAAAGGAAGCACGAGCTAAGCATCAACGAATACGGAGGTTCAAATGAAGCGCATTATCTTAACCGGTGGCGGCACGGCAGGTCACGTCACTCCAAATATGGCATTAATACCTGTATTGAAGGAAAAGGGCTATGACATTCATTACATAGGCTCCTATGAAGGTATTGAGAAGAAGCTCATTGAAGAGATGGGTATAGATTATCATGGCATTGCAACAGGAAAGTTCAGAAGATATCTGAGCGCAAAAAACCTTACCGATCCATTCAGAGTTATAAAAGGTTTAAATGAAGCTAAGAAGTTAATTAAAGAGCTTAAACCTGATGTTGTATTCTCCAAGGGTGGTTTTGTCGCAGTACCAGTTGTACTTGCCGCAAAGTCAAATAAGGTTCCTTGTATAATACATGAATCTGATATGACACCGGGACTTGCCAACAAGATAGCTATCCCGAAAGCTTCCAAGGTATGCTGCAACTTCCCTGAGACACTTGAAAAGTTACCGGAAGGCAAGGCAGTCGTTACCGGAACACCTATCAGAAAAGAACTTTTCGAAGGCAATTCTGCAAGAGCTATGAATTTCTGTGGATTTAAGGAAATGCGCCCTACACTTCTTATCATAGGCGGAAGTACCGGAAGTGTGCGTGTAAATGAAGCCATATGGTCATGCCTTGACAAGATAACCGAAAGATATAATGTTATACATCTGTGCGGTAAGGATAAAACCAACAAGGATAAGCCTAACACAGAGAATTATGTACAGTATGAATATATAAAATCAGAGCTTGCAGACCTTCTGTCACTTGCAGATGTGGTTGTATCCCGCGCAGGCGCTAATGCCATCTGTGAACTGCTTGCACTTAAGAAACCTGCGGTACTTATTCCGCTTTCGCTTGAAGCAAGCCGCGGTGACCAGATACTTAATGCACAGTCCTTTGAGAAAAGCGGTTACGCAAAGCTCTTAATGGAGGAAGATGTTAATGATGCTTCGTTACTTGAAGCTATTAATGAAGTGTATGATAATCGCGATAAATATATAGACAATATGAAGAAGGCTCATGAAACCGACGCAATTACGAAGATTGTTGAACTGATTGAGGAAGCTGCAAATAATAAATAAATGTTTATATTAGCAAGGTCGGTTAGATGGTATATGTATAAACTGGAATTTACCATAACAATGTCAATTTCTTTTCGGGCGTTGTTTTAATCGTCTCACCAATCATATTATAAAGTAATAAGACTGTATTATCATTCTTTCCATCTATACCATAATTCTGTCCTGTCAAAATCTTATTAAGGTACACTCCACAGGGACAAAACCAGTTATCATCCGTCGAACCAATCGCCCATGAATAGTCTATATCATCAGGGGAATTTCCAACCATTCTCCATCTCCAGCCATATCCCATATCCAATGCAAAGCCATAGAGACAACCCAATTCAACGGCAACAAGAGTAATATCATTATCGTAATACTCTTTGGGATATTCGCCTGTCTCGAGGATATTCTCAACAATCTTGTTTATATATTCTGCAAGCTCCCTGCCATCATTTGTTTCAGGAATGCCAAACACGCTGATTGCTGATCTTGCTCCATCTATGATTTGTTGATAAGTCTCATCGCTTATTTCTTCTACGTAACGAAAATAAGCTTCGTCCTCGTTGTAATACTTTTGATAATCGCTCATATTATTCCCTCCGTCTTAAATCCCGATTTATATAATTGTTAATATACTAACTACATTTAAGTTTGTCAAATCACATAAATTACAAATATAATATTTTTATTGATGTATATATACGCGCAGCGTGTCGGTTGGAGGGCGGTATGCTTTGATTGCTGATAATATGCGAGGTTTATATGAGTCCTCAAGCTGACCATTGTTTGACATGTCTACTTAGCGAATAAAGCGGAAGAAATAGAAATATGGAGATTTACATTCATGTAAAAATCTCCATATTTCTATTTCTGAAGGATTTATGAGTTTAGTAGGCCGACGTCAAACACGGAGTGCAAATGCGTCAGCGGAGGACTACATATAAACCTGCATTATCAGTAATCAAAGTATACCATGCCCTCTAACCGACCACTACTCATATAAACATTTATCTAGCCGCCTTCTTCGCAGCCTTTGCTTCAAGAGCCTTATCTGTAGGCTTAACCAATACAAGACAAAGTACAAGAGCGATTATATACATAACTATCGTGAAGTAAAGCACATTCTGATAACCTACAGGATTAACAGAGGTTCCGTCGTGGTCAATCCACTCACCACTGTGATTAACTATGTAAGTAGCAATCTGATTACCTGTAAGTCCTGCAAATCCCCAAGCTGAAAGTGTAATACCATGTATAGCACTTATGCTTCCCATACCGTAGTGGTCTGAAAGAAGTGTTGGCACATTGGAGAAACCGCCACCATAGCCTGCATTTACTATGAAGATAAGTGCGAGTACAAGTACAACCAAACCTGTATGTCCTTCACCGTTCTTTATACCCTGAGTAACCATTACCAATGCGGTAAACGCTATCGAAAGTATGAAGATAAGCTTATAGATTGTATTTCTGTCCTTCATCGTATCTGCCCATGCCGAGAAGCCGAGACGACCGCCTGCATTAAATACTGCTGATACAGTAGATATGATACCTACCGATGCTGCAAGTCCGATACATTTAACTATCATCTTCTCCTGTGAGATAAGAGCAAGTCCACAGGTGATGTTGATATAGAACATAAGCCAAATACCGATATAGTTTGCAATAGGCTTTGTCTTTAATACTGATATTATGCTTGGCTTTGCATCCTTGCCCTGTGGCTCATGCCAGCCCTCAGGCTTCTTAAGTAATAAATGTCCAACGAACATCATTACAAAATATACACATGCAAGAATCCAGAACATCTTATATATTCCTGTCTTGCCCATATTGTCAAGCATAGCCTGCATTATAGGGCTTGCGATAGCCTTAGCGGCACCAAAACCTGCTACGGCAAGACCTGTAGCGAGACCTTTTCTATCCTGGAACCAAAGCATAAGTGTCTTAACCGGTGACAGATAACCTGTACCAAGACCAACACCCATGATAAATCCATAAGAAATATAAATTCCGATAAGCACTAATTTACTTCCCTGATGGCTTCCTCCGTAATATATGAAGAATCCTGTCAAAGCCATACCTACTGAAAAGCAGATAGTCGCAATAAGCGATGACTTATGTATATCCTTCTCAACTACATTTCCAAGAAATGCAGCGGACATTCCCAAGAAAAAGATAGCGAAAGAAAATGCCCACTCAGTTGACTGCTTTGAAAATCCGATATAGTCAGCGATTTCCTGACTAAAGATTGACCAGCAATAGACGGTACCTATACTACAATGCAACAAAAGTGCCGGTATAGCTGCGCGTATCCATTTATTCGTACGCCAGCCTCCTGATTTTTTTACTTCTTCACTCATAAATTTACTCCCTTTTATACTTTTTCTTTTGCTCTAACGAACATAATAAAATATTTTATCATAATTAAACTCGCCAGGCAAGCGCAAAACACTTATCCGACGAGCAAATATCAATTTTTACCAACCTTCAAATCAAATCTGTTAAGAACAAATATAGCTGCGACAAGCAGAACTATGCCAACTGCTATAGATATCCAAGGTGTAAGTGTAAAGCCTGCAATAAGATATCCTATACAACATATAACAGCAACCAGCGTCGCATAAGGGAGCTGTGTCTCAACATGGCGTATATGCTTACAATCTGCACCTGTAGAGGATAAAATCGTTGTATCGGATATAGGCGAGCAGTGGTCTCCGTACACTGAACCCGCAAGTGTCGCACCAAGTGCCACAATCAGATATTTTTCTGCACCTTCCGCACTGCATATCATAGTAACAATAGGTATAAGCATACCAAAGGTTCCCCATGATGTTCCCATAGAAAAACTCATAAGTGCTGCAATCACAAATATAAGAACCGGCAAAAATCCAAGAGGAAGATTCGCAGTGCTAACAAAACCTGAGATAAAATATCCCGTTCCGATTAACTCGCGGCACACACCGCCTAAGTTCCACGAAAGTATAAGAATAAGCATCGGTGGCACTATATTACTGATTCCCTCTACGATAAATCCTATAAATTCTTTCGCTGTCATAAGCTTTCGAGGCAGATACAAAAGCATAGCTGTAATAAGCCCGGCAAAGGCACCAAGCGTAAGTCCTGCTGTCGGATTATAGCCTATAGCCTCAGAGAAGCTCACTCCGTCAAAGAAGCCGCCCACATAAGCCATTCCAAGAATTGCACAAATAATAAGCACAGTAATAGGGAGTACTAAATCTATGATTTTACCCTTTTTAACAGCCTCTTTTTTTTCTGTTGTTTCTTCATCGGCTTTCTCGCGTTCCTGTTCCTCCGCCTTCTTCATAGGTCCAAAATCCTTACCTGTGATACCGATTGTAAAGACCATAGCTATCGTGAAAAGTGCATATAAATTATATGGAATAGTTGACAAAAATGTATGAAAGCCACCATCATCGCTGACCTCACTTGCTACTGCTACCGCCCAGCTTGATACAGGCGCTATGATACATACCGGCGCTGCAGTAGCATCTATGATATACGCAAGCTTCTCTCTGGATATGCGAAGTCTGTCAGTGACAGGACGCATAACCGTACCTACGGTAAGACAGTTAAATCCATCATCTATAAATATAAGTATTCCGAGAAATGAAGTCGCAAGCGCAGCAAGCCGTCTGTTCTTTATCTTCTTTCCTGCCCATCTTCCGTAAGCCTCACTGCCGCCGGATTTAGATACAAGAATAACCACAGCCCATAGCAATGCCAAAAATATTATCATATACGAATTATCAGCAATCTTCGCCGCCATCATATCAAAAGTCATAGCAATCGCAGAAAATAATGAGCCGTCACTTGCAAAGGCATAAATAACCATTCCCGAGAAAAGTCCTATAAAAAGTGAAGAATATACTTCCTTAGTTACCAAAGCCAAAACTATCGCCAGTATCGGCGGTATAAGCGACACCCATCCGGTCTCTATCATTGAAAACTCCATAATAATATCCCTTTCCTTACTGCTATGTTGAAAATCTCTTAATCTATCCTTTTTATATATGTCGCTTTAATCGTAATTCTCACACATATAATTGTCTAATTATAACTCTATTTAAAAAAAATTACTACCTAAATGTCTTAGGTAGTAAATTCTTTTATGATTCTCCCCTTTTTTTCAGGCTGTATCTAAAATCACAGAAATCTCCGCCCTCAGCCAGTGTCTTCGTTCGTACCAGTGTGGCTCCCATAACATCCGCTATAAGATAATCAAGTTCACACAGATACTTCGCAAGCTCCGGGCATCCCTCATCCCGACATATCTTGCATATGCCGCACTCATGATAATCATAACCAAGGTCATACTCTTCACATCCGGGAAGCACATCCACAACCCAATTATTTTCGCCTTCTCGCTCATAGCTTTCTTTGGACCATTTAAGCCGTTCCGGTATTTTTTTCTGATCAAGATATTCCTTCGCCGTTCCAAGTCCCTTTCGAAATATGGATGAATTTGCCAAAGCCCCTCTTAAAATCTCATAATTCTTCTCCGGCGAAAGATTTGTAACACGGTTTAGTGCAATGAAATATATTCCCATAATATATGAGGAAAGCAGTTTTTCATCATTCATATCCTTTGCTCTAAATGTAATCCTCTTATGTTCCATAACAATCTTGCGAAGGTCACTTCCGGATACTCCGGCTTTTTTTAGTTCCTTTTTACAGGTGCTATGAAAAAAATGTCCATAGAACCATGCTTTAAATGAATATTTCATATTACTTTATATCTCTCCTTATATCCAAAACAACTGCCTCTTCCGGAGTTTTAAAGAATTATTGGAAAAGTGTGCAAATCCAAGCAGCCAGAGCAGAAGCCGCAGGAAATATAACAATCAGCTTTAACAACTGGCTTTTAATGTTATATCCATATTTTCTGTTATTGTATACGCTTTCCACCTCCGGAAAATAATACTGAAAAAACCTGAATTTACAAAGCAGAAAATAATCAAAGAAAATCATATCGTATAATTTGTAAATGGTAAATATCATCACAAACCTTAAGAAGAACTGTAGAAATGTGAAATCACTTCTAAATCCGCCCCATATGGAAACCACTCCGACTCCGGCTATCATAATAACACTCATAATCATAAGTATCCAACCGAATACCTTCGCTCCATAAAACAGCTCTTTATCTCTCGGAATAATAAGCTCCTGAGCTTCCTTAGGTGCAGAAGAAAAAAGCTTTTTTTCCTGAATAAAAGCCACCGCCGATATAAGCATCATGGTTATCGCACCACAAAATATAATTGCCAAAAAAATAGTTAAAAGCATATTATCTCACCTCGTTTTTTATAGTACATCTATTTTAATTCCTTAAAATTATTTTTTCTTTTTATCTTTTAGAACAAACGCTCTAAATAAATCAGCTCCCATAATTTTAACATTTGCTTCATCCGCTGCCTCTTCAAGTCTTTTAATCTCGCCGCTTGTAAGCTTTATTTCTATAGCTTCAGCCAAATCCTTTACCTGATCCGGTTTCCTGCATCCACACATCGGAACTATACCCTTTGAGGAACAAAATGCCATAGCAACCTGCGGAACCTTTATATCATGTCTTTCAGCAACCCTAATCATTATCTTGTATAACCTGTTAAGCTTCTTAACCTTTCTGTTAAATGTGAACTTCATCGGAGACTTCTTTTTAATTCTCGGGTCTACCAAAAGACCTTCCTCAAGAACCGCCCAAGCCCAAAATGCAATCTCATTATCCTTGCACCACTTAAGCAGTCCATTATCTTCCCAGTCTCTGCATATGATACTGTAATGATTCTGAACTCCGTAAAGAGGAATACCCGCCTCATCAAGAATTTCCTTTGAACGCTTACATTCCTCAAGCGTAAAGTTGGATACACCTATGTATCGGATTTTCCCTTCCTTATAAAGTTCGATAATTTCCTCAAGATGTTCCTTAATATCCGTCGGAAGATGCAGCCAGTATATATCTACATAGTCCCTCTTAAAATCATCCAAATCCTTTTCCAAAGACTTTCTGACACAACCTTTTTTATAATGTGTAAAAGGAGTATATTTCGCAGAAATAATTATATCCTCTGTTCCGAATTCTCCTATCATTTTCTGTGCTTTTCCAAGACCGTAATCTCTAGCAAGGTCATAGGTGATAAGTCCTGCTTCCTTCCCCGCCTGCATCGCTTCCTTTATAACATCATCCTCCACATAGCTTCCTCGGACAGCCTTACCGTATAAAGAACCGCCCCATGCGTTGGTTCCGATGACAGCTTTGATATTTAATTCATCCTTCATCCTTTTTCTCTCCTAATCCTCATTTTTATTTAAACTCTTCCGCCAGTATAAAAGTGACGGAATAAAGAATGTGGTTTCAAACAAGCTTTCTAACGAGCCTGTAAACCCCCATTCTCCCGTACATAATCCAATAAGTATAAATATACCGAAGACAATCGCATACCCACCATACATATAAAGCAGAGTTCTCTTTTTAAGTCCAAACTTACCACTCAGTATTCCGTAAATTAATACTAATTCAGTAAAATAGCCCAAGACAACAAGCACGACTGTCAATGGATTCATGTATGAATTTGCCTTTTGAACAAGCTTTATCGCCATATCTTCCGATACACCCGCTTTGAGTGCTGACTGAAATGTAAGTGGCGAATAAACTCCAAGTGTGTAATGCATATAAAGAACTCCACCTATACATAAAAATGAAGGCGTAACGAGCACCTTTCCCAGCTTGCCAAATACTTCATCATAGAGTCTGTATAAGCTGATAAAACCAAGAATCATCAGAAGACTTCCGACGACACCAATACTCATGGATGCCATAAGTCTCCATTCCGGAACCCTCCAAAGTGCTGTAGTGTCCTTTGAAAAAATATCCGTTCCCATATAAAGAAACATATCTGCAATCCCGTAGATAACAGCACCGCAAACTCCTGCGACTGCCATATTTTTTGATTCATTATTTTTTTCTTTTTCTATCATATGTCTTACCTTTATCAATTAAACTATCTTATATTAAATAAAGCAAAAAAATTATGAAGTTAGCTTTATCTAACTTCATAATAATAACATTTCTTTAAATTATTGTCTATATACCATTTAAATATTTTTCATAGTGTATTTATTGCTTTTCAGGCTGTAAAGGTCCGTAGTAATATGATGCCGTTGCACCGCCGTCAGCAAGGAAGGTTGAGCCTGTGATAAATGCTCCCGCATCGCTCATAAGAAGTTCTGCGATATTGGCCATCTCATCTGCGGTTCCGGGTCTTCCTGCAGGACACTTTGCAAACATATTTTTATAGAAGTCACCACGAGGACCGTTGAACTCATCAATTGCAAGAGGGGTTACAATGATACCCGGTGCTATATCATTTAATCTTGCACCGCGCTCACCCCAATGTATGCACTCATACATAACACGCTTTTCGTTGCAACGCTTTGCCATCTGGTATGCGTGAAGTGTATCCTTTATATTTTCCGGCTTTAAGATTTCAAGATTAAGAAGCTCTTCTGTAGGAGTTGTGGCAAGAGCTCTATCCTCCTCAGCCGTAAGCTGTGGCATACGCCATCCCGACTGGCTGGAGATTGTAACGCCGGCACCACCTTCTGCGATTACCTTTCCAACTTCCTCCAAAAGTACTGCAGTACCATAAAGGTCAACCTTAAGTATTGCCTCGATAGGCGCCTGTGAAGGTGAGACGCCTGCTCCATTGACCATATATTTGATTTCACCGTATTCCTGTGCCTTTTTTATCATTGCAAGAATTGATTCTCTGGATGAAAGATCCATCTCAAACGGCTCCACATCATATCCTGCGTCGTTCATAATCTTTGCTATCGTCTCACAGTTTTTCATGTTCTTGTCACCAAGTATAATCTTCTTTCCGAAACCAACTCTTCTTGCGATTGCCATACTAATCTGTCCTGCACCGGTTACTATCATTACATCTTTTTTCATTTTAAAAGTCCTCCTTATTTTTCTGTTCTGATTGTAAGTATAAAAAAAGCAGAGAAAATCATCAATTTGATTTTCTCTGTCTTTTGATAAGTATAACTTATGCGAACAATTATTTCTTCATCAATTCGGCTCCGGCATTCCAAGCCTGACCAACCTTAGCTCCGGTCGCATAATATCCATGCTGGAACTGGTCGAACATTAAAGCATGAAGCTTTTCAGGCTCAACCTTTCCTTTATCGGAAAGAACAGCTTCTTCCGCTTTTACATTAACAATTTTTCCGACGATGCCATCCACATAGTCAGTATGCAAAAACTCTAACAATTCACACTCCATAACAACTGGGAATTCTTCAATAATCGGAGCATGTACCTTGTCACTCGATACAGCATGGTATCCGGTTCTCTCAAACTTATCATTTATCTTATTACCGGACGCAATACCAAAGAAATCTGCAGCATCCATATGTGCTTCATCTGCAAGAGCAACTGTAAATGCCTTGCTCTCCTTGATATTTAACCAAGTTTTCTTTCCTTCTCCAATAAAGAGAATGATTTTATCCTCATCACATATTTGTCCCCAAGCCACATTCATTACATTTACTTTCTCATTTTCATCATATGCAGCTACCATAAGTACAGGCATAGGATATACCGCCTGAACTAATCCTAAATCTTTTTTCATTTTAATTAACATCCTTTCATTTATACTGTATTCTCAATCGTATCTCAATTTTCTTCAATTGACATTTTTATCTTTCATAAATGTAATTATAGCCATAATGAACATTTTGGCAAGAACTCACATTTTTGTAATATACTATTAAAAGTATAGTTAGGAGAAAACCAATGAATATTGTAAAATCATAGGATACAACTGTCCCGTAGAAGCTGTAATGGATATAATCGGTGGAAAATATAAAGCATTAATTATCTATGAGCTGATAAACAGAATACTCCCTAACCGAATTAGGACAGTCCCTTGTTCCGATTATTAAAGCACTATGCAGTTGGGGCGAACATTACTTTGAAGTTGCAGGTGTATCGATTTGAATCGTTATGGCGACATCTCCGTTACCCAAAAGTTTAGTCATATCTGATGCGCTCTTATCCACGATATGCCCCAGCCTTGTATAAGCCCATGAGTTTGAACCGTAAAGCAAAACTATCTGATTGCCGGAATAAAGAACTATATCTCCGGCATCAGTCGTGATATTTATATCATTACGAGGCAGGCTCTGTCCGATAGACCCGACCTGCTCATTTCCACCATACATAGAAAGCTGTATAGTAAGTGCTTCCTCACTGCATATCTGTTGTAGTGCTTCTACACTTTCATTTTCCTCCCACTCAACCATAACCTCTTCATTGTTAATCTTTAGAACCATCTTGTTCTCCTGTTCTTTTTTTAACTCATTTACCGTTTCCGTTACTTCTTCGGATGCATTTTCATTCTCATTATCTGTTATATTTTCATCTTGGTTCAAAGTATCCGGTTCCTCTGTCTGCGTGTTCTCTAATGTATCCTTTGTCTCTTCTGCATTCTGATTTGAACACCCGAAAGCAGTCATCATCATAACCGTAACTATAAGAAGAACAGTTATACTTTTTCCAAATATTTTTAAAAATCTCATAGGCTGTGTTCATGCCTCCTCCGACTTATTTCAGGTATTTTGTGAAGAAGCTTTCAAGCTTATCGAAAGGAATATAATTCTTATCACCACCATCGTATAAATCAGTATGAACAGCATCAGGGATAATCAAAAGCTCCTTGTTATCACCATTTAACAGCTTAAATGCATCCTGACTCATATAGCAGGAATGTGCTTTTTCTCCGTGTATCATAAGCACAGCACTGTCAATCTCGCCTACATAGGTGAAAAGCCTTGTATTTGCCAGAGATGTTCCTGCGGTCGCAGCCCACCCATCATTGGAATTAAGCGAACGCACATGATATCCGCGTTCTGTCTTATAGTAATCATAATAATCTTTCACAAAGAACGGAGCATCATCCGGAAGCGGATCTACCACACCGCCTGCTCTTGCATAGCTGCCATTTCTATAGTCTTCCGTACGCTGCTTGTTCACAGCTTCTCTCGCCGCTTTTCTTGCTTCCTTATTGTCAGCCGCATCAAAGTATCCGTTTCCTGCCACACGAGACATATCATACATGGTAGATGTAACTGTTGCCTTGATTCTTGTATCTATACATGCAGTCTGCAATGCCATTCCACCCCAGCCGCAGATACCGATGATTCCTATACGCTCAGGGTCTACATTATCCTGAACAGAGAGAAAATCTACAGCAGCCTGAAAATCCTCCACATCTATATCAGGAGAATGCATTGCACGCGGAAATCCTCCTGATTCACCTGTAAAGGAAGGGTCAAATGCTATTGTAAGGAAACCTCGCTCTGCCATAGTCTGCGCATAAAGTCCTGATGACTGCTCCTTACAAGCTCCAAAAGGACCGGAAACTGCAATCGCCGGAAGCTTTCCTTCTGCATTTTTCGGCACATACATATCTGCCGCCAATGTGATACCGAAATGATTTACAAATGTTACCTTACTATGATTTACCTTATCACTCTTTGAAAATGTTTTATCCCATTCGGTTACCAATTTTAATTCTTCCGTTTTCATCATGATTATATACCTCCATATGTTTTATCCAAAAATCCAAATTAATCTACTACTTCATTACATAATATAACACCTTGTATAATTATTTACTAATTGTTATAATGAATATCATGATATTCCTTTTAAGCATATCATATAGCAATGAGCAGTGCAGATATGTTTATGCTATGTGCTATGGGAGCTTGCTCACAAAAGCACATCAGCATAAACATATCTATTCGGCGAATGCCGAAGAACGAGAAATGCGTAGCATTTCGAGTTCACTGCTTTGATGCAACCTATGTGAAACCTTCCGAGTGCACCGCTATAAAATACACTACTTAAATTAGGAGAATTCTTATGGAAATACGAACTCTAAGATACTTTCTTGCCGTAGCAAGAGAAGAAAATATGACCCGTGCAGCAGAAATACTCCATGTCACACAGCCCACACTTTCAAAGCAATTGAAAGCTTTGGAGGATGAGCTTGGGAAGAAATTGTTTACCCGTCATTCCTTCAGCATCAAGCTTACCGATGAGGGAATACTACTCAAAAACCGCGCAGAAGACCTTGTAAGTATGGCGGATAAGATAGAAAAGGAATTTGTCGCTCTTGATGATGTTACCGGTGGCGACCTTTACCTTGGTCTGGCAGAATCATATCAAATCAGTCTTCTTGTCATAGAGATAAATACGTTTAAAAAAAGCTATCCCGGACTCAGGTACCATATCACCAGCGGCGATACGGAGCAGGTTGTCGAAAAGCTTGATAAGGGTTTGCTTGATTTTGCTGTCCTTGCAGAAACACCTGATTCATCTAAGTATGAATCTCTCGTATTTCCCGAATCTGATATCTGGGGAGTTGTCATGCCCGCCGACTCCGCCCTTGCGAAAAAAAAGGCCATCCGTGTGGATGACCTTATAGGTTTACCATTATTTTGTTCAGGTCAGGGTTGGGAAAAGGATATACCCGGATGGGCAAATGACAAAATGGATAAGCTACATCTCGAAGGCTCCTTCCGCTTATCCTATAATGCATCGCTTTTCGCAAAGGAACATCTCGGCTACCTCCTGACCTTTGATAAGCTGGTAAATACCTCATTGGAAAGCGGACTGGTATTTCGCCCACTTACACCTAAGCTTGAAACCAAGCTGTATCTAATTTGGAAAAAACATCAGGCATTTTCACCAATAGCAGAGAGGTTCTTAAATCAGATTCGTCAGGCTCTGTCCTGATAATATGCGTTACCTCTATGCTGTCTTTCTCGGTTCTTCTATCTTATAAAATGTGTCGACTGCCATTCTTCTTTTTCAGGCAGACCGTATTTTTCCTTACCGAGTGCGATACTCTTCATAAGGAAAGTCATGTTTTTCGCAAGGACTCTCATTGTCTGAAGACCTTCTGCATCCTGCTCTGCCTCCCCCCGGTTCTCTGCCGTGTACGCTGTTCCAATACTGACTTGATGCCACAGGCATTCCACAGATTGTAAAATACTTGTTAAGCTCATCAAAGGTTGATGAAAGACCTCCTCGTCTTGCAACAACAACACTTGCACCAACCTTCATAGTCTTATCAAAGTGTGTGCTGTAAAATAGTCTGTCCAGACAGGCAATGAGAGTTGCATTTGCCGAAGCATAATAAACCGGTGAAGCTACCACAAGACCGTCTGCCTCCTCAAACTTTGGTGCCAGCTCATTTACCACATCGTTAAATACACATTGTCCCTTCTTAAAGCAGGCTCCGCAGGCTATACATCCGCGTACATCCTTATTTCCAATCTGAACAACCTCTGCTTCTACGCCCTCTGCCTCAAATACCTTTACCATCTCATTAACTGCAATGGTTGTGTTTCCGTTTACTCTCGGACTTCCGTTAATAATTAATACTTTCATTTTTTTCCTCCCTGCAATTATATAATCTATATTTAATCCTTAAACATCATCTTCGCTATATCCCTTTGATTACAGCACCTCACATCTTCCTTTAAACACCCCACATTATAACAGTAGCTATATCTTATATTACATCATTTTCCCACATCTCACAAGGAAAAAAAGAGGCACACGGGCTGCAGGAAGATGCCTTGAATGTCAACGGTCGTACCGAAGAAATCGTGATTGGGTAATCGTAAAGTCAGCTAAAGGAACTAATCATACAACTCCAATCTTCTTAGCGAAGTGTATGGTTTCGCCTCTCTTTCTTTGGTCGCGCAAGGAAGATCGACCTCCGATATTAGAAGTTCTTCTGTGTTTCCGGCAAGACCTATAGTCTTCCCATTGTAATCACTTACAACAGACTCTCCGGAAAACTCCATTTCACCTTCTTTTCCAACTCGATTACACATAGCAATGTTCACGCTGTTCTGGAAAGCCTGAACACGGATTTCCCATTGAAAAAGATCAGATGGCTCTGCCATCGTATTTGCTGTCGGCACGAGAATAAGTTCTGCCCCTTTTAGAGCCTCCGTCCTGATACTCTCCGGATAATGTCGGTCAAAGCAGACCACAATACCTATCTTTCCAAACTTTGTATCAAATACAGAGAATCCCTCTTCAGATGGTGTGTAATAGCTCTGTTCGTAAAACTGCACACACTGAGCGATGTGTACCATCTTTTGCTTGCCAATGATATTTCCTTCATCATCAATCAAAAGGCTCATGTCATATCTTTTGCCGCACTCTTCGATGTAAAAATTCGGAGAAGCAAAAATACTGTGTTCCCGACAGGCATCGCATATTCCTTTGACATACGGGTGCTCCAAGGTTATAACATAATCAGATACATCCATATTTTCATATTGCGGAAAGAACGGTGTCAGTTGAATCTCCGGAAAAGCTATTATATCTGCTTTCTTTTCGGAAGCCTCTTTTATAAGCTTTATAGTTTTTTCATAATTTGCTTCCATATCGGAAGACATACTCATCTGAGCCAATGCTATCTTCATAATTTGCCCCATCTCAACAAATGCCGCTAAAAAGTATTAAGTCTTTCTTTATAATCCAACAGAGCGTAAAGCCTGATCCAAATCCGCTATAATATCCTCCGGTTCTTCGAGACCTACAGAAAAACGGATAAAGCCTTTTCTGAACTTTTCAGGATAAAGATTTATACGCTCATCATAGCTTGGCTGCGGGAAGATAAGACTCTCGTCATGTCCAAGTGATACCGCAAAGGTAACAACCTTCAATGCTGCGCAGAAGCGTTCCACAGTCTTATCATCAGTATCAACACCAAAGGAGATTACACCGCCATAGCCATTTGTCATCTGGCGTTTGGCAAGCTCATGTCCCGGATTACTCGGAAGTCCCGGATAGGAAACAAAAGTAACATTATCTCTTTGCTCAAGCCACTCGGCAATCTTCTGTGATGACTCATTGATTTGCTTCATGCGGAGGGGAAAAGTAACGGAGCCTCGGAATATCTGCCATGCGTTAAATGGGCTGATAACGGAACCAACATTTACCTGCGCCTCATAGCGAATGCGATCCATTGTTTCCAGGTCATTGGATATGATCGCACCTCCCTGGGCATCTCCATGGCCGTTGATAAACTTGGTCAGAGCCTCCACTACGAAATCAGCGCCAAGCTCCAACGGCTTTTGATTATATGGTGAAGCAAATGTATTGTCTACAGATACTACCGCACCGTTTTCATGAGCAAGCTTAACTATCGCTTCTATATCTGTCACTCCGTTGGTCGGATTGTCCGGTGTCTCAATATGTACAAGACGGGTTCCCGGTGTAATCGCCTTTTTAACCGCATCTAAATCCGTCATATCCACCATAACCGTATCAACGCCGAATTTGTTGTTGAAAAGCTCGTGAAACATACGATAGACCGCCATATAACTGACATTTGGATATACCACTCTGTCACCTGTCTTCAATAATGTCCAGAAAAGCGCATGAAGTGCACCGACACCGCTCGCAAGTACGACAGCATCATCCGCATTGTGCAGTGCAGCAATCTTCTCCTCGAGCCAATGCTGATTCGGATTGCCATTTCTTGAATACATCAGAAGGTCGGTAGAGGAATAATTAACCTGCGACAAGTCATCCGGCAGCTTGTAACTGTTTGCCATATGAAGCGGTCGTCTTACCGCACCTGTCCCCTCATCATAATCCGTACCTGTATGTATAGCCTGTGTTGCAATTCCATAATCTCTGTATAAATTTTCTTTCTTAGCCATCTTTAATTCTCCTATAAATATTAATTTATAAGATTATAATATATTATCGGAGATAATGGAAATATAATTTTAAAATTTATCTTTTGTTTTATTGGCTATCCTAACGAGTGTAAGCATAACCGGAACCTCGGTAAGAACTCCTACTGTCGTAGCAAGTGCTGCAGGACTTGTTGTACCAAAGAGGGCAATCGCAACCGCCACAGCAAGCTCAAAGAAATTCGATGCACCAATCATACCTGCCGGAGCTGCGACATCATGCGGCAACTTAAACAGCTTACCTGCACCATATGCTATAATATTGCTGAAATGTATTAATTTCTTTTTTCTTACTATCCATTACTACTCTCCTTATATTGAAATATTGCAATTTTTCTATATGTATGTCTGATTATCAGCCGAGGGTTATTCCCTCGGCTTAACAATCCTTCTTATGACAGATGCAATCCGGTTTATCCTCGAATATTTTTCCAAGTGTCTGATGCAGCTTCATAAGAACTTCTTTATCCAGCGTATAATATATATTTTTACCTTCTCTTCGGTCAATCACGATACCTGCCTCTACCAGCACCTTCATATCATGTGACAATGTCGGTTGTGTGATATGAAACTCCTCCAAAATCTCACAGGCACATAATTCTCCACACGACAGCATATCCACAATTCGCAGACGTTTCGGTTCGGACAGAGCCTTGAGTATCTTTGTCGTATCTGTATAAATCTGCTCCATAGCTCACCTCACATTGAATAGTTTCTATATATTATATTATCAGACATATAGAAAGATGTCAATCCATGATATAAGCCCGAATGTAGGTCATAACATTCAATTACATTTTTAGAGTCTTCATCAATCCTGCACCGGCACTCCAAGCTTTTCCGACCTGTTCTTTACCGGATAGATTTTCCAAGTTCATACGCCTGTTGCAATTCTTTTTTGCCCTCGTTATCTCCAGGCTGCGTTACATATCCGCACAAAATCTTTCCGAGACTTTTCCATCCGATATGCTTTTCAAGATGATCATACCAATGTTCACTCTCTTCAAATCCGGCACCTTCGGCTGCCATAATGAGAACGGATTCTTTTTTTGGATTCCTATAATTTGCATCACATTCTGCAATAGCAAATAAACGATCAAATGCATTCTTCAAAAATCCGGAGATGAACCAGTAATATAACGGAGATGCCAGAACAACCACATCTGCTTCTTTGTAAAGTGGATAAATCTGCTCCATATCATCTTTCTGTGTGCAAGGATGCTCCGGGTCTTTCCCACCATGCCAGCATCCGAGACATCCATTGATTTTCATTCGTGACAATTGAAACTCCGTCACCTTATTTCCGCTTTCCTCCGCACCTCTCTTAAACTCTGCTGTGAGAGCAGATGTATTTCCCTTGGGACGCGGACTTCCATTCAAAATAATTATATTTTTTGCCATAACTTACAGTTCCTCCACAAAATCCTCAATCGGTCTATACACATCATGCCACGGAGCATAAGGGACACAGTCATCTGTAGCATACCCTATCGGAAGAAGGCAGATTGGTTTAATGTTGTGAGGAAGATTAAATGCTTTAGCAACAGCCTTTACATCAAAAAGTCTTACCCACACTGATCCAATTCCCTGTTCCCATGCTTCGAGCATCATGTGTGTACACACGATGCTGCAATCCATCTCTCCGCTGCTGTACCCGCGTTCCGTCTGACTCTTCCATGTCTTGCTCTCATCGCTGCAGATTAGAAAGGCCAATGGCGCACCGTAGACGCAGCGACAGAGGTGATTAATCTTATCCATCGCCTCTTCGCTTTTTAGCACATAAATCATCTGTGGCTGAAAATTGACCGCCGTCGGTGCAAGCTGTGCCGCCTTTAGGATTCGGTCTATTTTTTCCTGCTCCACCGGTCTATCCGAAAAAGAGCGAACGGAATACCTTTCAGCAGCAAGTTCCAAAAAACTCATACTTTAACCTCCGAAATATTACTGATACTGATGGAATACTTTGGCAATAATCTTCCACTGTCCATCTTCCTTGATAAGGTTATGGAAATCTGTGAAAGCAAGTCCATGCCAGTCTTCAAGAGTTACTCGAACAACCGCCGCAGTTCCTTCAATGCTCAGCACATCTACTCTTGCCTTTGTCTCCGGTGCTGCTCCAAACGCATCAACTGCACCGTACAGTGCCTCGATAGAACCATTATAATACTCACCGTTCAGATAGCCATACATCAGAGCATTCTCTGTGAAAGCCGGCTTCATAATATCACTCTTACCTTCTTTGCACGCATCTGTGTACTTTGCTACCGTTGCAAGAACCTCTTCGTAATCTGACACTTTAATCTTTTCCATTATATAGTCTCCTTTACTTAATTTGATTTGTGATTGACATTTCTGCCCTTCATGAATATAATTATAGCCAGAATTACCATTTTGACAAGAACGCACATTTTTGTGATATACTATCAAAAAGTATAGTTAGGAGAACACAGATGAATATTGAGAAAATCAAAACCTACAACTGTCCGGTAGAGGCGGCAATGGATGTCATCGGCGGAAAATATAAAGCACTGATTATTTATGAACTAATTAACGGAACTCGCAGATATAATGAAATACAAAAGGCAGTTCCGCAGGCAACGCCGCGGATGCTCAGCAAACAACTGAAGGAACTGGAAGAAGACGAAATTATTAATCGTACTCTTTATCCCGTCGTTCCTCCAAAAACAGAATACTCCCTGACCGAATTTGGACAATCTCTCGTTCCAATCGTACAGGCTCTATGTGATTGGGGCGAACATTACTTTGAAATTGCAGGTGTACCTGTTCCTTGCGAATAAAAAGCAGAAGCCCTATATTTCAAGCCTTTTTCTGTACTTTTACTTCTGTTTCCCTGACAGAAGAACTACTACCTCGCAATGTGTGCTATGGCAGAACTGATCATACACCGCTGCTTTTTTCAACCTAAAGCCCTTGTCAGAAAGATACTTTATATCCCTTGCCAATGTAGCAGGATCACAGCTTACATATACAAGCCGTTTTGGTGACATATCCGATATAGTATCAAGAAGTGTTGTGTCGCAGCCCTTTCTTGGTGGATCTACTACTATGACATCCGGTTTGATACCGGTTTCTTCATAAACCTTTGGTACAATCTCTTCTGCCTTACCACAGTAAAACTCTGTATTGGTCAGACTGTTCAATACAGCATTTTTCTTCGCATCCTCTATTGCCTGCGGAACTATCTCCACACCATATACCTTCTTTGCCTTCTGTGCCAAAAAAAGTGATATGGTTCCTATGCCACAGTACATATCCCAGACAATTTCATTTCCACTTAGGTCTGCATATTCAAGAGCCTTACCATACAGCCTTTTCGTCTGTATGGGATTAACCTGAAAGAATGATTGTGGCGATACATTAAACCTGACATCTCCGATATAGTCTGTGATATAATCCTCTCCATATATGGTTATGTTTTTATCGCCAAGTATCTTATTAGTCTTTTCTTTATTTATGTTCAGGCTTAGATTTGTCAACTTTACCTTATAATCGCCATTTGATTCAACTGCCTTCTTGTCTGCTTCCAAATAAAATTTATTATATTCATCGACTGCATCTTTCAGACAACTGAGCAGTTCCTCCTTTATCTTGACATCTCTTGATTTATCCCTGCTAAATCTGTCCCCATTAATAACAAGACATACACTTAGCTCGCCTGTTGAAAAACCAACTCTCGTTACTATATGTCTGAGCAAGCCTTTATGTAATTCCTCATTATATACAAAACTTTTATCCTTTTTGTAATTATCACTTATCCAGATACGAAGATTATTTAAAATATAATTATTAACCTTATGTCCGGTTATACATTCATCCAAATCTATAATTGAATGTGTCCTGCCTGCATAAAAGCCTATCTTAATATTTCCATCCTTATCAACCCCTACAGGAAACTGCATCTTGTTCCTGTAATTGTAAGGCGCATCCATACCATATATCTCTTCCACAAGACCTTCTGCATCCCTAATGCCTCCGATTCGCTCAAGACAGCTTATAACTTTATTCTTCTTATAATCAAGCTGGCTTTCATAAGACATATGCATCAGGGTACATCCCCCACAGCTTCTCGCCTTCGGGCATGCAGCGGTGACTCTGTAAGGTGATGGTTTAATTATCTCCATAAGCCTGCCATAGACATAATTCTTCTTTACCTTGATTATCTTAACCTTAACCTCATCACCGACGACTGTGTCCTTGACAAAGACAGTTATTCCCCTTTTGTCCTTGGTATCACCAAAATCATCCGCACTTAAACCACCTGTATTATCTGCATCGGCTATATGTCCTATTCCCTCGCCATCTGCGCCTATATCTTCGATTGTAATTATGTATTCTTCGTTTTTGTTCATCTAATTCACCTACTTTAAATTATATTTTAACATACATAAAGCAATCGTCAATGTAAATAAAATATAATTTAACACGCGCAGCGTATCGATTAGAGGGTATGGTATACTTTGCTTGCCCCAACTGACGAAAATTACAGCGAATATGAAAAGGCAGTTATGCCAATGATTCGCACAATTTGTGTGAAATCAGAAACGAGAATTCGAATACACTCGCTCAGAAACAGACTGTTTGAGCGCAGCGAGTTGTCTGTTTCGTGCAGAGCGTAGAGAATTTGAGTTTACTGATTTAGCAAATTGATTGCGTGTTGGCAAACTGCCTTTTCATATCCATTGTATTCAAGAAACTACAGTAGGGCAATCAAAGCATACCATACCCTCTAACCGACCATATATGTTTAAACTATAGGCTATCTATAAACCTGTCAAAATATCCTCTGCCTTCTTCCGTGCACTTATATACACCTGCGCATTCAAGCACCTTAGCGAATACCTTACCTATCTCATCCTGAACTATCTTATGGATATTGGACGAATTTATATCATCATAATTCTTCATCCACTCAGTAGCCCACTCGGCATGTGAAGCAGTCTGCTCATCTGCACTTAAATCTCCGCCGCTAAGTATAAGCTCCTCCAAACGAGCCATCTCACCCTTAAGTCTCGCCGGAAGAACCGCAAGTCCCATAACCTCGATAAGACCGATATTCTCCTTCTTGATGTGATGATACTGCGGATGCGGATGATACTCACCCATCGGATGCTCGTCAGTGGTTATATTGTTACGAAGCACGAGGTCTATCTCATAAAGTCCGTCTCTCATTCTTGCTATAGGAGTAATCGTATTGTGTGGAGTTCCGTCTGTCTCGGCAAGGATAAATGCTTCCTCATCAGTATAGCTTCTCCACTTACCTAAGATATGGTCGGAAAGCTCAACTATCTTGTCAGCATCCTTAGACTGAAGTCGGATAGTTGACAACGGCCAGTTGATAATTCCGGCATGTACATCCTCATATCCCGGTACTGTAAACTCCTTCTCATAAGGAGCTCTTACCATAGGGAATTCATAATTACCACCCTGAAAATGGTCGTGACTTAAGATAGAGCCGCCAACTATCGGAAGGTCTGCATTCGAGCCTGCCGTATAGTGAGGGAACTGTCCAACAAAATCAAGCAGTTTCTTAAATGTATCCCTATCAATCTTCATCGGAATATGCTTGTCATTGAATATAATACAATGCTCGTTGTAATACACATAAGGCGAATATTGAAGATTGTACTTCTCACCGCCAAGTGTAATCGGAATGATACGGTGATTCTGTCTTGCCGGATGTGAGAAATGTCCTGCATAGCCCTCGTTCTCACGACAGAGAAGACAGCTTGGATATCCCGACTTCTTCGCCTGACCTGCTTTTGCAATATCTCTCGGGTCCTTCTCAGGCTTGGAGAGATTGATTGTGATATCAAGGTCGCCAAACTCTGTCGGTGACTGCCACTTCTCATCCTTCTTAATCCTGTCAACTCTTATGTAATTAGTAGCTCTTGAAAAATCGTAATAATAATCTGTAGCTTCCTTTGGAGATTTTTCAAGATGTGATGCAAACTCTCTTCTTATAACCGAAGGTGCCGGTGTCAGAAGTCCCATAATCTTAGTATCATATAAATCCTTGTAGGTTATGGTATCCTCAGGCATAATCTTTTTCTCGAAAAGAACTGCAAGCATATCCTCAAGAATCTCAGAAAGCGGTCTGCTACCACTTGCATTTTCTTCTTTAGCGCTAACATCATTATCGCTCACAGACTCAATATATTCCTGCTCCTCAAATAATTCCAACAGCTTATTCCTTGTATATATCTCATCCTCTTTATCAACGAGTCCTGCATTAACTCCATAAGCTAAAAGCTCATCTATAAGTCTGCTTATCTTCTCTGTCATATAATACTCCCTCCTATTACTTTTCATACAGATAAAAATCATCCCAGGCACCCCAGCCCTTGGCTGCTGCCTTAACCTTAACGCCTATCGTAAGCTCTGTTCCATCCTCAGTTATCTCTATACCGTCTATCTCAGGATTGTCCCATTCCTGCCACTTGGTTACACCCGTCTTACATTCAAGTGTTTCATCTCCATGTGTTGCATATATTACGAAGTCTGCATCCTCACCACAGTCTCCACCCTCTACATAGGTGCCAAATACATACTCACCTGCGTCGAGTGTTACCGTCTGATATACCGTATATTCTATATCCTTCTCCGACCAGAAATGAAGGCAATATGCTCCATCATGAACATTGCTTGAATCGTCCTTACGACTTATTATATCCGAGTCTATATTCCACATACTCATATCCTCATCCTCAAAGCCCGGATTAGCAAGCAGGTTTTCCGCCAAAACCTTGACTGTGACAGACACAGGATAGCTTTCTCCGTCTACCTTTACAGTACCATCTATGACATACTCTCCCGGTGTACTTGCGTCCGCACCCGCAAGACTATCCTCTATCCAGCTTACCGGCATATCGGTTATGGTTCCGTCATTATATCTTACATGAGCAACCTCAGGTAAGCCCATATATTCATCAACACCAATTTCTATATTATCTGCTGTGACATCCGATACGGCAAGGCTGGCAACCGCACCTGTTCTGATATATTTGTAAATCTTAGCAGAAGCAAGAGGATGTCCGTAGAAATCAAATAATGCTTCATTATCTACTGCCGAACCGCCATAATACTCTGCCGCATCCTCATCATAATCCGATGCATAGCTTGAAGCCCAGCCTGAGCCTTTTTCCTCCCATATCTTCTTGTTGTACTCATATACCTCATCAGGATAGTCCGCATCAGCATACACACCTACAGGAATCCATGCAGGCTCCCAGTAGAATATACCTATACCCGCATCACCGCAGAATGCCACGGCATTTGCAGCCTCTCTTATCGCATCACACTGTCCCTGTACAGACACATCATAGTAAAATGCATCTCCTGCCTTGTCCTCTGATTCCGTATTGCCCGAGCCGTCGCCATCCTCATATGTATAGATGTAAGAGGTCTCAACAATCATAACCTTCTTGCCGTATTTGTTGACAATCGTATTTAAAATCGCCTTCATGCTTCCTGCCTCACCGTGCCAGTAAGGATAGTATGAGGAAGCAAATACATCATAGTCCACATCATACTGCTCAAGATATGAAGCATAAGCAGGATAAGAACCCTTCTCAGGATTGGTAAAATGAATTGCTATAAGAATATCCTTGTCAATTCCTCTTACCGCTTCGCTGCCTGCCTTAAATAATGTGCACATATCCTCCCATTCTGTCTCTCCGCAGAAGCCGGTTGTGGTTTCATTTCCAATCTGGACCATCCCAACATCCACGCCTGCATTAATCAGTTCATTAAGAGAATCCTCAGTGTACATTCTTAAAGCAACTGCTTTTTCATCTACCGATAAATCCTCCCATTCTTTAGGAGCTCTCTGCTTGCTCGGGTCAGCCCAGAAGTCCGAATAATGAAAATCAATCAGCACACGCATACCTGCGTTGGTAGCCCATGTTCCTATTCTCTTAGCAGTCTCAATATCATTATTACCGCCACCGTAGGAATTACCATCCTCATCATAAGGGTCTACCCAGACTCTGATACGCACATAATTAACACCACATTCATCATAAAGGAAATCAAAAAATCCCTGCTCGTCTAATTCATTTCCATCAAAATCATAATACCTGACACCACTGTCAAACTCAGCAGCAATCGAGGATAAATCTGCTCCGGTTATAAAATCATCAGACAGATTATCAATCTTTTCAACAAACACATCTGCCTCCACAGCAGCATCCTCAGATGAGCTTCCGACAGGAAGAGGAATATAATCTCCGCCCTCTGCATCCTCCGGTGATGCAACATCTTCCGAAGTAACGCCTGCTTCCGTATTATCAGTTATCTCTTTCTTACCACATCCGACAGCACATAATGTAAGTGTCAAAGCAAGAAGTGCTGTTACTATCTTTTTCTCAAACCTCATAACTTCACAAGCCTCCTAAAGAGTTTTTTATGCCACCTTTATGCCGCCGTACTTTCTTATCATCAGTACATTACATGAGCCTTCTCCAAACAGCTCATCCATAGCCTTTTTATATTCATCCACTATATCATTCTTTACAAATGCCTGTATGGTTCCTGCAAAGCCGCCACCATGTACTCTGGCGACACCCTTATCGCCGAGCACAAGCTCGCTTATGCAAAGACCTACAGATACATTCTGATGCTCTACATCATGATTTGTATATACATTCTGCAGATACTTATACGAAGAATCCCCTGATGCCTTAAAGAGTCTTAAGAATTCTTCAAAATTACTATCCTTTAAAGCCTTAGCTTCAAGCACTGCACGCTCATTCTCCTCTGTAAAATGAAGCGCACGAAGCGCAGCCCTGTCGCCGAACTTTTCTCTGATTTTATTTATCCCTGCTAGTAATTCTTTCCTGTCTACATCACGAAGGAATTCCTTGCCAAAGCAGGATGCGGCATTCTTCATCTCAACAGGTACTGCCGCATAATCCGGTGTAAGATCTGCGTGTGAGCCCTTCGTGTCAGTTATACATAAGCTGTAGCCGACCTTGCTTAAATCGAATTCCACTCTGTCTATGACAGGACTTTCAGGATTCTTAAAGTCTATCTGACATAAAGAACCTACCGAGCAAGCCATCTGATCCATAAGTCCGCATGGCTTTCCAAAATATACATTTTCTGCGTACTGTCCAAGCTTAGCTATCTCAACTGCATCAATCTTCATATCATTATAAAGACCTGAGAGAATTGTTCCGATTATAGTCTCAAATGCTGCAGAAGACGAAAGTCCGGAACCGCTTAGAACATCACTTGTTATATATGCATCAAAACCGCCTATCTCATAGCCGGCATTCTTCACACCATAGATTACACCCTTGATAAGAGCTATGGTTGTTCCCTCTTCACTGTCAACCTTTTCGATATTGTCAAGTGGTATGGTAAGCATATCATATCCCTTGGATAATACTCTGACTACATCACTATTTGCATTACCTACGATTGCGATAGCATCATCGTTTATAGAAGCTGCAAGTACATTTCCGTGCTGATGATCCGTATGATTGCCGCCTATCTCGCTTCTGCCCGGCGCACTGTAAACTGAAACCTCTGCATCAGTATTACCATCGGCGAATATCCGTGCATACTCCGAAAGTGCCTCAACATATCTTTCTCTCTGATATGACAGCTTCAACTCATCCACATATATATCTTTTATTTTTTCATCTAATTTTCCCTCTTTTATATCAAGGGAAAGTGCTGAAATTTTATTCATATTTAAAGCCCTTTCTAAACCTACTTAATTTAACTTACTTATTAATAATCCGTCTTAATCATATTCGTAATATTCTGACCTATTATTATATATCTATTCTGCCGTGTTATATCCGTCAGGATTCATGCTCTGCCACTTCCAGGAAGAAGCGCACATCTCATCTATGCCATACTCTGCCTTCCAGCCAAGCTCCTTGAGTGCAAGACTCGCATCTGAGTAGCATACCGGCACATCACCTGCGCGTCTTGGCTTTATAACATAAGGTATCTCATGTCCGCAAGCCTTACCAAAAGCCTTAACCACATCAAGCACACTCTGTCCGTTGCCCGTACCTAAGTTATAAACCTTAACCCCCGGATTGTCCTTAATCTTATTTATTGCAGCCACATGTCCTCTCGCAAGGTCAACTACATGTATGTAATCTCTGATACAGGTTCCGTCAGGTGTATCATAATCATCACCGAATACTCCGAGTACTTCTCTCTTGCCAATGGCAACCTGTGCTACATAAGGTACAAGATTATTCGGAATACCCTTAGGATCCTCACCTATAAGTCCACTCTCGTGTGCTCCAATCGGATTAAAGTAACGAAGTAAAATCACATTCCAATCCTTATCTGCTGTATGGAAATCCGTCAAAATCTGCTCTATCATATGCTTTGTCCAGCCGTAAGGATTGGTGCAAATACCCTTTGGACACTCCTCGGTAATAGGGATAAATGCCGGGTCTCCGTAAACTGTAGCAGATGAGGAGAAGATTATATTCTTAACTCCATGCTTTCTAAGCGCATCACAGAGAGTAAGTGTTCCACCTATGTTATTCTGATAATATTCAAGCGGCTTTTCAACTGACTCCCCTACAGCCTTAAGTCCTGCAAAATGTATAACGCAATCAATTTTATTCTCATCCAAAACCTTATTCATGGCAGCCGCATCACATATATCTGCCTCATAAAACTTAACCTTCTTACCTGTAATCTGCTCAACTCTTTCCACTGCCTTAGGACTTGAATTATACAGGTTATCGACTATAACAACCTCATATCCTTCATTTAATAATTCCACGCAGGTATGACTACCGATATAACCTGCTCCTCCTGTAACTAAAATTGTCATTTTATTCTCCTCCTCTTTCATTCTACACTCTATTCATCTTCCTTGCCACCTTGCTCTGATACATGATATCATCAGCCCTTTGAACCAGTGAATCTAAAGTATCCTCTTCATCAGGCTTACCAATCACATACCCTGTGCTTGCGGTAAGAGTTATCGGAAGCTTCTCTCTCGTGCTTATATCCTCTAAGCGTTTGCCAAGTGATGAAAGCCTCTCGCGTATATCTTCCTCTGATATACACCTGTCTAATATAAGGAATTCATCACCGCCAAGTCTGAAGCAAAGTCCATCCTCGGTAGCTATCGCCATAGACAGCCTGGCGACGGTCTTAATGGCATAGTCGCCTACCTCGTGACCATAGTTATCATTTATATATTTCAATCTGTCTAAATCTATGTATATGACTGCGATATTCTCGCCACCATTATGTAACCGCCTGTAGAATTTTTCCGCATATTCGGTATATCCAAGCCTGTTGTAAAGTCCTGTCATAGAGTCATGGTTATACAGAACCGACAGTGCACTGTTCAGGTTCGCAAGCTTGCTTCTGTAGAAAAGCTGTTCCATACCACTCGTAATAGAGTTCATAATTGCAAATAAAAACTGCTGCTCCATAAGATAAATCGCATTCTTGATTGCAAAATACCCTATACACTTGTCCCTGAAATGAAGCGGTAAAAATAAGAAATTCTGCCCTCTCTCCTCTGTATTAAACAATGGGAAAAGTCCGCTTACAATCCTGCTTTCTCCGACAATCTCCGAAGCCCTGTCATCTCCGTAGGCAAGCGCAAGCATCATATCATCAGGATATCCCTCCGTGAGGAATTCGTCATCTACATTTACGGCCTTCTTGGCTTTCTCGACATCTGATTCCACATTATCAAGTCCGATAAGATGCTTATCGACCACCTGATACATAGCATCACAGCGGAATGCGGGTATACTCTCCGGTATACAGGCAATCATTTCCTCTATGGTATTGACATGTGCAAGCCTTGAATCAAGTGCAAGCTTGCAGCCCTCAAAATAAGACTGTTCCACACCCCAGAGTATGCTTCCCTTCATCTGTTGTCTCGGGTCTACCTCCATATCCGATTCACAGCCACAGCTCTCCCAGAAAATCGGGCTTGCCTTGGTGTGTCTATAGCTCTCAGGCTGCTTACCGTTCCAGATATCTATCAGCATATCCATACTTGCATAGCCTGCGTCCTCACGAATATAGCTCATTGTGGAGATTCGCGGTGTGTAGTATCTGGATTTATCCAAATCATCAAAACCGGTTATAAGAAAATCCTTCGGTGCGGTAAGTCCGAGCTTCTCCGCCTCAGACATAACGCCTACAGCTATATTGTCATTTGCGCAGACCACCGCATCCGGCATATGTCTGTTCTTAACATACAACTCAGTAAATCCGAACACCCCTGTATTATGGTCAAAGTCATCATAATAAAATGAGCAGTCCGTAATGTTCTTCTCATTTACATAATCCTTAATCGCGCGTTCACGCTCCACGCTCTCAAAGTTATCCTTAGGACCTAAGATAAACCAGAAGCTTCTGCTTCCATGATGCTCATACAGGTGTTCCACAATACTCTTCATTGCCGCATAGTTATCAATACCAACCGAATAAAATCCGTCGTATCGGTTATTTATAACTATACCCGGTACGCCTGCATTTCGAACCTTCTGCAAGACCTCCTGTCTTACATCATCATCTATGGTATTGTTGAGGTCTATAACCACACCATCAAAATCCTTAAAATCAGGAAGATTAAATATGTTATATTCACCCTTATTATACTTGGTATCACTGCTCCAGTTAGCTGAACTGTTGAATATATAGAGACTCACATCTTCGCCTGTCTCCCTAATCCTGTCGAGCATACCTGACGGCCATGCATAGGTAAAGTATCTCATCCAGCTTTCCATTACAACCGCAACTTTTTTCATTGTAATCCCCCATTATCAGAAATCTCTTATGGTTTCAAGTGCAGGTAAAGCATTTCCTTCGTAATCAAACAAAGCCTGATTTGCCCATTCATTTCCTCCCGGACCTTTCTCACCTGTAAATTCGAGGGCTGCCTCTGTCGCCCAGCCACAACCCGGTACAGGTATCCAGCCCGGCTCCCAGTAGAAGAATCCCAAGCCTCCGTCCACAGCCTTTATCCTGTTCATAACATCCAGCATAAAGTCAGCCTGTCCCTGCTTCGTCATAGGATATGTAAGCTTTTCAAGAAGTTCTTGCCTTGTAGCCATACCCTTAAGCTCATCAGCAGGTCTACCCTCATAGCTGCGATAATCCTCCATACTGAATCCCATGGAAACCTCTGCCACTACAATCTTCTTGCCGTACCTTTTGACCATATCCTGCATATTAAATGAAAGCTCATCCAAAGTACCGTGCCAGAAAGGATAGTAAGAAAGTCCAATTATGTCAAAATCTTCTCCTCGTCTGACAAAATTATCAAACCATTCCACATACATTTCATTAAGTCCACCATTATCTAAGTGTATCATAATTGGGACATTTTTATCAATAGCTTTTACAGCCCTGATGCCTGCATTTATAAATAATGCTATCTCATCAAAATTAGGCTTTTGACCATAAGGCCAGAGAAGACCGTTCGTTATCTCATTTCCAACCTGAACCATCGTAGGCGGAACGCCCTCAGCATGAAGTCTTTTCATGGTATCAAGAGTAAACTCATACACTGCCTCTTCCAATTCCTTTACAGTTTTTCCTCTCCATGCCTTAGGAATTATCTGCTTGCCCGGGTCAGCCCAGAAATCACTGTAGTGCAGGTCTAATAATATTCCCATACCATGTTCATTTGCACGCTTTGAAAGCTCTATGGTTTTATCTATATCATTGGTTCCTGCTCCGTACGGATTACCGTTTTCATCATATGGATCATTCCAAAGTCTTAAGCGCACATAGTTGGTTCCATAGCTCTTAAGAATATCAAGCAGGTCTCCTTCTTTTCCGTTATCAAAATATCTCGCTCCACACTGTTCCTCCTCAATAAGTGTGGAAATATCCATTCCTTTTATAAAATCAGCCATAAACTATCTCCTTAATGTATTACGAGTGCTCCGGCAGACCGCTCCGCCGAAGCCCCAATCCAACTAATCAAAATCTGTTATACGGTCATACATAACCTTATAACGAAAACGAATCATTTCATTTTTCTCTAATACATCCTTCTCATTGCCGACATACTGGCAACGGATACAATAATATTCATCTTTGTCCTTGTCGTAGAACATATCTATGTCCAAATCCCTTAAAAAACAGGATGGACATCTATAGTTTAATTTGCCTTTTCCACCTTGAGCCATGTTGAAAATACCTCCTTAGCTTTTACCTGTTTTTTAACTCCGAGAGTAAACATAGGTGAGAATGCATATCCCTCTCTAATATAGCAGTCTGCCTCTTTGGAATCCGTCTTAAGTGAAACCTTAGTCTCTATGGCAGGTATAACTGCCTCGGCAGTTGTTGCCCCGTTCACTTCTTCCTCACGGCACTTATAAGCATAATCTATGCTCTTTTCCTCTGAGCCACCCTTAACCTTAAGGGTAATACCTGTCATATCCTCAGGATACTCTGTCGTACCGTAGCAGGCTACCATATATTCATTCAAGGTTACCTCTGCATCAGGATTACTCATTTCTAAGATATTTCTTTCTATCTGAATATCTGATGAGCCCTCCTTAAATATAACCTTTGTCTGAAGCTTAACCGTCAAATCATAAAACTCTATATCTACAGGATCAAGCGTAAGTGTTCTTACACCATTTTCCTCTGAAAAGCTTGCGTGAGTTCTGCACTGACATAAGTCTACCTCTTCGCCGTTATAGGAAAGCTTGGCACTTCTTACAGTACCCTCACCTGCATAGTGGGTAAAGTATCCGGCTCTGTATTTCTCTTGTATAAGGAACGGATAGGAAGCATCCTGTACATGTTTGGTTCCTATACCAACCTCCCACCTAAGCTTAGCAGCATAAGGTCTAAGGTCAACGATTGCACCGCCCTGATCCATATTCACGCAGGCTCTCATATATGGGTCAACATACCAGAAAAGCTGCTTGTTTGAGCCATATAAAATGTCCTTCCATAGAGCACATTCAGGTTCTTCGTAGTGCTTATTTGCACGATAGAAATCTGCAAACTCTGCCATCGTCATATCTACAAGCTCGCCCTTCTTCTTAAGCTCTCCGTAGTAAGCCATACCGTCCTCGTAGGACTTCTTAAGAAGCTCATATGGCTGCTCCCAGCGTCCCATCTTGTTAAGCCAGCCCGGTCCGACGAACATCATATTGTAAGAATAACCGTTATTGTATTTTTCAAGATGTCTGTACTGGTCAATCAGGTTATAAAGATATGGGTATTCCCATGTCTTGGTATCGTATATCATACCACGAAGCACATTCTGCGGATGGGTACCGAAGTTTGAACCGTTACCGTCATAGCACGCAAGCAAGTCTCTTGAAAGATGAGGTATGGCAACTATACCACTATCCTCCTCTTCATTTGCCGCAGGCGCATGAGTATTCTGCTTGGAAGGTATCCATGGTGCCCAAGGACCGCCATCGAATAAGGTATACCATGAATTATTACAGGTATGATATGCCTTTGGTCCTTCCTCCCAGCAGGTAGCCACGGCACATTTTACCATAGGATACTTTTCCTTTATGTAGTTGGTGAGGTCTGCATCCATATAGTAGGAGCCTGTTGACTCAGGATAAAATCCGAACCTCTCGTAGAACTTACCAAATACATCATCTACTATCTGCTTCTTATCCTCCATATCAAACATCCAGATACAGAAATCCTTGGTCTTGTATTTCTCGCGAAACTCCTTGCAAGGAAGTCCAAGCAGCGAAAGTGCTATCTCATCACCATACTTCTCGTGATGCTCCTTCGCAAGCTCGCATGCCTCATCATTGAAAAGCGAAGCATATGTCATCTGAATGGTTGTCTTAAGACCATTTTTATGTGCAGTCTCCTGCTGAAATTTGAATATATCGAGAGACTCTGTAAGAAGAGCCTTTCTGCCTATGTCCTCCGCCTTACCGTGTCCGGTTACCTTTTCGGCATACTCCGGAACCATCTCAGGGCGATGGATAATATTAACTGCAAATGTTTTTTCCATTATAAATCTCCTATAATTTTACCTCACATAAGTTCGGCAGACAGTCGCCTGCTAACCCTTTACAGAACCGCCTGTTACACCCTCTACATAGTACTTCTGCATGATAATGAAGAGTATTGATATAGGTATTGATACCAAAAGTCCTCCTGCGCAGAATACTGAGAAGTACTGGTTGACAAGTGAACGGTTAAGCATATTGTATAGTCCTATAGCTACTGTCCAGTCGCTTGATATACCTGAGTTCAGCATAAGCTTTGCAAGTACGAAATCACCCCAAGGTATGAGGAATGAGCTTATTATCTGATAAACTATAATCGGCTTACAGAGAGGAATTACAACCTTTAAAAATATTGTAAGCTCCGAAGCGCCCTCTACCTTGGCAGCTTCTCTTAGGGATGCCGGTATAGTATCCATAAAGCCTTTAACAATCAGGTATCCAAGTCCCGAACCGGCCGAATAAACTATAATCATACCGAGGTGGCTGTTGGTAAGTCCGATAGACTTCATAACGAAGTATACTGCTATCATGGAAAGTACGCCCGGGAACATATTTAAGATAAGTGAGAATGTCATTATCTTCTTTCTTCCCTTAAAACGCATACAGCTGAATGCGTAGCTTACCATAAGTACAAATATCGTCGATATGATACAGGTAAATATAGCAATGATAAGAGTATTCTTAAACCATGTTGTATACTGTACAACCGAATCAGGATGCAAGAATATCTTCTTAAAGTTATCAAGTGACCATGAGCTCGGGAAGAAATGTGCTTTATTAATACCCGGATATCCCGAGAAGGCAGTTACAACAAGCCAGAGTATCGGAACAAGCCATATGACAACCAATATTGCTAAAAAAATGTGTGAAATAATTGAACCAAAAATCTTTTTTGCTTTTGCCATTATTGATACTCCTCCTCTCTGTCTCCTGCGATAAGCTTGGAGAATGATATAATCGTAAATACCGCACAGATTATAAATACTATGATACCTATAACGGACGCCATCTTGTAGTTGTAATATTCATTAGTCAGTCTAAACAGCCATGTAACAAGAAGGTCAACCTCTTTTGCATTTGCATTGGCAAGCGCCTGATCAGGAGTAATATATACATCCTGAGTCAGAAGATATATTACATTGAAGTTATTGATATTCTTTACAAAGTCTGTAATAAGTGCCGGTCCCTGTATGAAAAGTATATAAGGCATTGTTATCTTCCAGAATATCTTCCACTTACTTGCACCGTCAATTCTTGCAGCCTCAAGCTGGTCGGTAGGTATATTCATAAGAACGCCTGTCGCAATAAGCATCTGATATGGAATACCAACCCAAATATTGATAATTACTATCATGAACTTAGCCCAGTGCGGATTAGTAAGAAATGGTATGTAGTTAAGATGTGCGCTTACAAGTCCGATAGATTTAAGCCAGCCGGTAAGTCCGATATCGGAGCAGATTGTATTAACTATACCCTGGTCTCCGAAGAAGTTTCTAACCAGAAGAAGTGTTACGAACTGCGGAACAGCTATAGCTACTATGAATAAGCTTCTCCACATCTTAGGAAGCTTAGTAGTTCTCTTGTTAATAAGCATTGCAAGAAGTATACCGCCGATGAAGGTTGTAAGTGTCGCAAGTATCGCCCATGTAAGTGTCCAACCGAGTATCTTCTTGAACGCATATCCGAAGTAGTTACCCATACCCTCTGTAAAAAGCTTCTTAAAGTTAGAAAATCCAACCCAGTCAAGAAGCATGTTAGGAGGCATATGGTTCTGGTCGTAATTTGTAAATGCTATCGCTATAAGAACAAATATAGGGATAACATTCATAAGTATTATACCAAGTGTAGGAAGACTTAAAAGTGTAATGTGGAATTTACCGCCAACTATTGACTTAACATTTTCCTTGTTAGTCTCAACATGCTGTCCAAATTCCTTTTGTTTCTGAAGCTCATAGCACGCCTTAATGTTGTAGATATAAAAAAGAATAAAGCATACTATAATGAATAAGGCTATAATCGAATTAAGCAGTATAAGGAATGAATTATCATAATCGTTTACAGTCTGCTGCATGGTAACAGGATCAAATACCGCCTCACGCTGAACGGTTCCGAGTGTTCCGAACTTAGCAAGGTTAGGAGCCGCATAAAATATACACATAATTATAAAAGCTATTTCAATAAGCGTAACAACTATTCCCTTAAGCCACTGCCCCTTAAATGTGTAACCTGCACCCATGAACAGAAGTGAGCATTTAACTCCGGCATCGCCTTTTACAACAGCTTTGCCAAAATCCGCAAAATATCTGCCTATAGCCTTGAAGAAATTTGCAATGCCACTGCCTATGGCCTTGAACGGATTTTTCTTTTCTTCTCCCATGACATCTCCTCTTTTCTTAATTTTTTTTATAATAATAGCCCCAGACGCCATCCGGCGGATGATGTATGAGGCTATTACTTGTAAGGTTTTTTTGTGTTAAAATATATTTTCGTGAATCATTTTATTATTAAGTTATTTTAATTTATTATTACTGTACAGGAGCAGTTATACCCTCAACTGCATTGTCAAGTAATGTCTGAAGGTCAGTACCTTCAGGATTTCCTGAGATAAGTGTAAGTCCAAGAGTATTTGCAGGCTCCCAATAGTTACCGCCTACTCTCTGTGGTACTGCATAGTCAGCCTGCTTAGCAAGTGCTGCGATTGCAGGATTAGACTGAACATCATCAGAAGCTGCTGCCTTAGCATTTGCAGGGCCAAGGCTTCTTGCATTAAATCTTGCTACCTGATTCTCTTCATTTGTTAAATACTCAGCAAGTATCATTGCCCAACCAATGTTCTTAGAATGTGAATTTACACCGATTAACTTGTAGCCTGAGAATGAAGCCATCTGTACCTGCTTACCTGCTACAGTATAAGTAGGAAGCTTAGTTGCTGCATAGTTATCACCCCATGCACCCTTGATTGTATCTGCATTCCAAGTACCACTTACTGCTGCTGCAACCTTACCCTCTGTAACGCCTGTTACAAGGTCAGCATCAGGTGCATTTAAGAATGCGTTTGACTTTCCTATGTCAATTATTGCCTGAGCTACATCAGTTGCTCCGTCTGCATTCCAAGTACATGAATTTGTAACTCCATCTTCATTAAGAGTTACATCATAGCCTGCTCCCTTGAAGAATGAGTAGTTATACCAAGCACCTGAAACCTCCATAGCAACCTGCTTGCCTGCTGCATCTGCAACCTCAAGCATCTTGTCAAGTGTCTCAACATCTGAATCTGAGAATACTGATTTGTCATAGTATAAGAAGTAACCGTTATCTGCTGTCATAGGATAAGCATAAAGCTTTCCGTTCATTGAAGCTGCCTCAACTGCACCTGATAAGCTCTCGCCCTTTACATCATATGTATAGGTGCTTACAACCTCCTGAAGTGCGCCTGCGTTTACAAGCTCGTTCATCTGGTCATCTGCAAATGTGAATACATCTGCTGCTGCCTCAATATCTGTTAAAACCGTATCCTTGGCATCTGCCTCTGAGCATGCACCAAGCTGAATGTCAAATGTTATATCAGGATATTCCTTCACGAAATTATCAATAAGTCCCTGAGTGAAATCCTGATCCTCCTCTGAAGCCCATACTGTAAGAGATACAGTACCATCTGTTGCAGCTATAAGATTATCAACTGCTGCCTGATCTGCGCCGCCACTTGATGAAGCGCTGTCTGCTGCTGTAGTATTATCTTTATTGTCACTGCCACAGCCTGCCAGACATCCTGCTACTAAGCTTGTTGCCATAGCTAAAGCTAAAAACTTTTTCTTCATTTTTTACCTCCCTTTGGGATATACCCATCCCTAATTTAACTTTTCTTATAGTTTCGAATCCGGAGCGCAACAAATATGCGCAACCGGTTGTTCATAATATGAAGATAACATATGTCGGATTGAATGTCAACCCACTTTTTTAAATTTACAAGAAAGTTTTCCCTATAATTCAAAAGTATTATTGAGTAGAGCTTTTAAGTAAAACCTCATAGCCAAGCAATATTCTTTCCTCGACTTTTTTGCCCTCAATCATATCAAAAAGAGTCTTACCGGCTACAGAGCCAAGCTCCTTAGGGTCATAGCTTAAGGTAGTGATTGCCGGCTGGTTATTCTCAAGCACTGCACTATTGTAAAGAGATGCAACCTTAATATCATTTGGAACCTCAATATTCTCTCTCTTAAGCTTGGTAAGTGTACTTACGCATATACCATCATCCATACACACGATACATTCCGCTTTATTCCTTAATGCATCATCTACCGCCCTTTCTACATTTCTTGGATCATCGTTCTCAAGATATATAAGCTTTTCATCAGGCTTCACTCCCTGTTCCTTAAGTCCCTGCAGGAAGCCGTCAAGTCTCGTACGATTGACAACATAATTCGAATCTCCGCCTATTATAGCTATTTTCCTTACTCCCTTCATAACAAGTATGGAAGCAAGCTCTTTACAGGCTTTGATGTGGTCATTATCTATCTGTATAACATTTCGTATATCTGTACTTCCAATTACCACAAAAGGTATTTTACTTTCCTTAAGGAACGCGGCAACCGGGTCATCAACAAGTGTTCTGCCGAGTATCGCCCCATCGACCTTCTTGTTACTTATAATCCGCTCAAGCTGCTTGATATTATCCTCATATACTAAGGATATCAGTATATCATAGTTAAAGCTGCTCGCAGTCTCAACAATACCCATCATACATCTTTGAAAGAAAGGCAGCTCCTCTGCGGCTGAATTCGCCGGTACAATCCAGCATATATTATAGGTTCTTGATTGCGCAAGTCCTTTAGCCATAGGATTAGGCACATAATTATTCTCTTCAATATAATCCAAGACCTTTTTTCTTGTCTCACTGCCTATTCGTCCTTTGCCGGATATCGCCCTTGATACTGTCGTCTTAGATATATTAAGTGCCTCAGCTATATCTGTTATGGTGAGGTTATTATCATTTGCCATTTCTACATTACCTCTCTTTACAATTAAAAAAACATATGTTATACTTTGCGCAACCGATTGTCCAATCAATTTAAAATTAGACTATCACTTGTTGCGCAACATGTCAAGGACAAAAATAATTATGCTTATTATTTTATACTATAGTCCGTTATATGATGTATTTATAACCAATGGAGGTATCTTATGAGAGTTGATAATTTTTTATTCGGAGCAGCTTATTATGAGGAGTATATGCCATACGAGCGCACCGAGACAGACTTTAAGCTTATGAAGGAAGCCGGTATGAATGTAATCCGAATAGCCGAATCCACATGGAGCACATGGGAGCCAAGTGATGGAGTATTTGATTTCTCACATCTTGAGCATATGCTTGAATTTGCCAAAAAATATGATTTAAAGGTTATAATAGGTACACCGACCTATGCTATACCTTCATGGCTTGCAAAGAAATATCCTGATATCATGGCTTACGGAAAAAACGGGCACGAGCTTTACGGACACAGGCAATTATTCGATATAACCAATCCGGATTACCTAAGATATGCCGAGCGCATAATCAGGAAGCTTATGGAGGTTGTCAAAGACCATCCTCAGGTTATCGGATATCAGCTCGACAACGAAACCCGCTCTGCCGGTGCTGCTTCAGAGGCAACTCAAAATCTTTTTGTTGCGCAACTTATGAAGAAATATCCTGACATAAAAGAATTTAACCGCGAATTCGGTCTTGATTACTGGAGTAACCGCATATCCTCGTGGGAGGATTTTCCAGACATCAGAGGCACGATAAACGGCAGTCTGTCGGCTGCATATAAGAGATTTCTGCGTGACTGCATAACCAATTTCTTAACATGGCAGGCTGATATAGTCCGTGAATATATGCGTGAAGGACAGTTCATTACCCATAATTTTGATTACTCCTGGTGTGGCTACTCCGTCGGCATACAGCCGGAGGTAGACCAGTATTCAGCAGCTAAATGTATGGATATTGCCGGCTGCGATATATATCATCGTATGCAGGATTATCTGGATGGCTCAACGATAGCATTTGGTGGAGCTGTTGCGCGTTCACTCAAGAAGGATAATTATCTTGTCCTTGAGACGGAGGCACAGGGCAATGTCGAATGGCTCGCCTACCCGGGACAGCTTCGTCTGTCCGCATATAGCCATATATCAAATGGTGCAAGCAGCGTTATGTACTGGAACTGGCATTCCATACACAATGCGATTGAATCCTACTGGAAGGGTGTTTTAAGCCACGACCTTACCCCTCACGCTACATATGAGGAGATAAAGAATTTCCGCCATGAGCTTATACCTCTTGAGGATAAGCTTAGAAACCTTAAGAAAGCTCCATCTGTCGGAATTCTCGTTGACAACGCCAGCCTGACCGGACTTGATGAGTTCCCTATAAGTGAGGAGCTTAATTATAATGCCATATTAAGATGGTTTGCCGATTGCTGCCATGAAATGAATATAGAATATGATTTGTTGTACAAGGAAGATTTATTGCACAAAAATGATGATTTGGAATCGAGTGACGCTTCAGACATAGATAACGGTTCAGGTTCAGATGATAGTTCCGCGGGCAATAGTTATCTGAGCAAATATAAGCTCTTGATTGTCCCTGCGCTTTACTCAGCTTCTGATGATGTACTTCTTAGCATAAAGGATTATGTAAGAGCCGGCGGTCATCTCCTGCTTGGCTTTAAGAGTGCTTTCTCAGATGATGAGATTAAGATTTATCACGATTCACAGCCACATCTTCTGACAGACTGCATAGGTGCAACCTATGATATGTTCACCGTACCGAAGAATGTTAATATAAAATTTACTTCAGATATATTCAATACTTCGTCGGACACCGCTTCAATCTCAGAAGTGTCTGACCTCCAAGGTTTGATTGAGGCAGATAGTATCTATCCGGCTAAGGAATGGATTGAGCTTGTAACTCCAACAACTGCTGATGTCTGGGCATATTATAATCATCAGTTCTGGGGTGATTATGCTGCGATTACCCACAACTCATACGGCGAGGGCACAGCCACTTACATAGGATGTTATACCGAGAAAGAAGCTCTAAAAGCTGTCCTTGCTAAGCTTTGTCCTATATCAGATATTCCTATGAGCAGTCTGTCCCTGCCTATAATTAAAAAGTCAGGAATAAATGAGGCAGGCAAATGTATAACCTTTTACTTTAATTATTCCTCTGACACACAGGTCTTTACCTATGATGGCACAGATAGCACCGAGCTTCTAAGCGGCACAGCATTAAACACAGGCTGCAATATCACGCTGAAGCCTTGGGACTTAATTATAGCTGAGACATATGATTAAAGCGTATCGGTCAGTCTTACATTGGATTCAAACATTTTATTATAGCCAAGCCATTCCTTCTTGCCGCTGTTTGCATTGATAAGCTCAGTGAAGGTCTGCATCTTGGCATCGAGGTTATCTGCGTGTGCAAGGGCAAGTGCTTCAATCAGTGCAGGTTTTTTAGGCGAGCCGAACTCAAGCTCTCCATGATGTGCGAGGATACAGTGCTTTAATTCATTAGCTAGAACAACAGGGAAGCCTTCTATATCTCTTATCTTCTCATCTACCATCATGGCGCCCATTACGATATGCCCGATAAGCTGACCTTCGTCTGTATAATCATTCTCCGGGAAATTAGAGATTTCATTAATCTTACCGATATCATGGAATATGGCTGCAGATACAAGCAAATCACGCTTAATCACAGGATAATTGTCTGCTATGTATATACAGAGCTTTGCAACAGACAATGTATGTTCAAGCAGTCCTCCGATAAATCCGTGATGTATGGATTTTGCGGCAGAGTGGTTTTTGAATGCTTTAATAAAAGACTCATCCTCCACAAAAAACTTTTTAAGGAGCTTGTTTAAGTGTTCTTCCTTTATGCTGTCTATTATGCCAAGTAATTCCTTGTACATATCATCAACATTTTTCTCAGTGCAGGGCATATAGTCCGACACATCGTACTCACCCTCCTGCGCAGCCCTTATCCTCTTGATATTAAGCTGGAGAGCATTATTAAAGGATGTAACCTGTCCATCAACCCTTATGTACTGCATTGACTCAAAATGCTCTATAGCATTATTAAGCTCCCAGACCTTACCATCCAGAATTCCCGTCTTGTCCTGTAATTGCAGAGAGTAATAGGTCTTGCCAGCTTTTGTAGTGGCAGTAACCTTATTCTTACACAAGTATACCTCCGATATTACTTCTCCCTCTCTTAATTCACCAATATAATTCATAATAATTCCTTTCCAAACTATTCTTCTACGGAAGCTTCCTTCTCAAATGCCGACTTGGCAAGTGAGAATGTGAACTCTGTTCCAACGCCTTCCGTACTTACAACATTTATATTCTCATTGTGCGCCTTTATAATCTCCTTGGTTATGGAAAGTCCAAGTCCGATGCCTTGCTTATCCTTACCTCTTGAGGAGTCCGCCTTGTAAAATCTTACCCATATCTTCTGCAAATCCTCCTTGGATATGCCACAGCCCTCATCCTTAACCGACACAAATATTTTCTCATTTTTCTCTGTAAGAGTCACATATATGCTCTTACCCTCTGGAGTAAACTTAATGGCATTGTCAAGGAGATTGTATATTACCTGCTGAATCTTCGTCTTATCTGCATAAACCTCTGCATGCTCAAGGTGGTTATTCAGCCAGATTTTTACACCCTTTTCAATACACTTACCCTCAAAGGTATTAATTGCCTCCCTTACAAGATCAACTATGTCAAAATCCTTAGCAACCAGCCATATTCCATAAGAATCATACTTGTTAAGTTCAAGCAGACTGGTTGTCAGCTTTGATAATCTGTTAGTCTCATTTACCACAATCTTAAGATATCTGTCCTGCTTCTCAGGAGGTATTGTGCCGTCCTGAATAGCCTCCACATACCCCTTTATGGATGTAAGCGGAGAACGGAAATCATGTGATATATTCGATATGAAATCCTTGCGGTATTCGTCTAATTTTGAAAGCTCGGAAGCCATATATTCAAGTGCTGTTGCAAGCTGTCCTATCTCATTGTCAGAATTAATATCAAGTTTAATGTCAAAATTACCGGTAGCATACTGCTCTGCCGCCTCATTTATCTTCTTCATAGGACGCATAATACGGTTAGATATGATTCCCAAGACTATGAAGGATATAATAATCATTATCAAAAAAGGAACATAAATCGCTCTGATTATATTGCTCTGAACCTCTCTTAGCTCCTGCTCTGTCGAGTGAACAAAAAGCATTCCGCTATTCTCATCATCAATTATTATCGGCAGTGCTACAGTAATAACATCCTCATTAAAATGCTCATAAAAATTTCCTGCAAATGACTGAGACGCAGTAATATCAAAATCCTGATTTAAAAAGAATATATTCTTAGGAGCCTCCGGATGTGAATTAGCCGCGGAGGATGCTACAACTATTCCCTTGTCATCAACTATCCATATACTCGCATCAAGTGTTTTGCTATAATAATCTAGATTATTAACGAACTCCCTGCGCGATATACTTCCTCTAAAATATCCTGATACCGTCTGGTCTGCAATAAGAAGCGCTTCATTGGTGAGTACCTTTGTCTTATCCTTAACCATTACATTTCTGGTTACATAGGTTGCATAAACTACAACCGATATAAATAACGCTATTGACAAAAATAAAAATCCAAGAAATATTTTATCAAATAATGAACGCTTCATCCGTTATCTCACCTCAAACTTGTAACCCTTACCCCATACTGTAGTTATCGACCAATTACTTCCATCATGTATCTTCTCTCTAAGCCTTTTTATGTGAACATCAACTGTTCTTGAATCTCCGACAAACTCATATCCCCACAGCCTGTCTAAGAGTTGTTCTCTCGTAAACACCTGATTAGGATGATTTGCAAGAAAATACAGAAGTTCTAATTCTTTAGGCGGCATCTCTATCTGACTGCCCTCAAATACAACCGTGTAGTTGGTGAGATTTACAAGCAGCCCGTCGTATTCCACGAAATCTCCGTTATGGTCTGTCTCCGCCACAAGATTATTGCGTTCAGGAGTATAATTTGTACGTCTAAGCACAGCTTTTACCCTTGCAACCAGTTCATTAGAATCAAAAGGCTTAATCATGTAATCATCAGCACCAAGCTTTAATCCCAGAACTTTATCAAATACCTCACCCTTAGCAGAGAGCATAATAATCGGTATCTGCATTGTCTTTCTTATCTCGGTACAAACCTCATAGCCATCTATATCAGGGAGCATTATATCAAGTAATACCAGATTTGGTTTAAAGGTTTTTACAAGCTCTAAGGCTGATGTACCGTTATATGCCACCTCTGTGGCAAAACACTCCTTAGTAAGATAAAGCGAAATAAGCTCTGCTATATTCTCATCATCATCAACAATCAAGATTCTCTGTTTATCCATATGTATTCTTTCCCCCTGACATAAGATATTTAAGTATGCCGTTATATTCAGCAATGCATTTTCCCTTATAGTTCAACAATGGTTACTCCGTACTCACCCTCGCCATACTCGCCGGCTCTGTAGGATTTAACCAGCGGATGTGATTTAAGAAACTGATGTATTCCTTTTCTTAACGCGCCTGTACCCTTGCCATGTATAATAGTAACCTTCTCAAGATGTGAAAGGCAGGCATCATCAATATATTTATCTATCTCCATAACCGCCTCATCTACGGTCCTACCTATTACATTAATTTCGGGTGATATATACATTGCCTTGCCAGATACAACGCTTTTTTTGCCCTTCTTTACATATTTATTCTCAACCGGCTCATCAGATACTATAATCAGGTCACTAATCGGAAATCTCGAATTAAGTATACCCATCTGTACAGATGCAACTCCGTTTGAATCAGGAAGTGCAGTTATATTTCCTCTTGCATTAAGACTTATAACCTCGACTGTATCTCCTATATGGAAATCCTTCGCCTTGTGAGATGACCTTCTCACCGGAACATTCTTAATGCCATTAGTCTCATAATCCTTCAATCTGTCACGAAGCTTACCTCTGGCTTCCTCCATAAGCTTCATGTCTGCCTTGTCAGGATTATTGCGCCATTTGTTATAGTCGCGTATGGTTTTGTCGGCGATGTCCTTAGCCTCTTCAACTATCTCTGCTGCTTCCTCACGCGCCTTGTCTAAGATTTCTCTCTTCCTGTCATTTATATTCTTTTCTTTTTCTTCTAATTCCTCTTTCAGCTTCTCAGCCTCTAATCTGTACTGCTCGATAAGCTGCTTGTCATCCTCTATGGATTTTTTGCTCTTCTCAAGGTCTGATATCAATGTCTCCATATCAATCGTGTCTGAGTCAAGCTGTTCCTTTGCAGAAGTGATAATATAATCAGGAAGTCCTAATTTGCCCGATATGGCAAATGCATTCGATTTGCCCGGTATGCCTATCATCAGCTTATATGTAGGCTGAAGCGTCGCAACATCGAACTCACAAGAGGCATTCTCCACGCCCTCCGTCGATAGGGCATAGGTTTTTAACTCACTGTAATGTGTGGTTGCCATACACCTTGCACCCATTTCCTTAAGGTGATTAAGGATTGCGATAGCAAGTGCCGCCCCCTCGGTAGGGTCCGTACCACCGCCTAACTCATCGAACAGACAAAGCGAATTCTTAGCAGCATGATTTACTATATAAACTATGTTACTCATATGAGATGAGAAGGTAGAAAGGCTCTGCTCTATGCTCTGCTCATCTCCTATATCTGCAAATACATCCTCGAATACCGCAAGTCTTGAGCCCTCGCGTGCAGGTATATGAAGTCCCGATTGTCCCATCAAGGTAAGAAGTCCAAGAGTCTTAAGAGACACCGTCTTGCCGCCCGTATTCGGTCCCGTCACAATAAGAAGATTATATGTATCTCCAAGTCTTATATCTACAGGAACAACACTATGCTTCTCAAGCATAGGATGCCTGCCTTCCTTTATATCTATTATTCCGTCTGTATTGAATTCAGGCTCGCTGCCATTATAGGAGCGTGCAAACTTCGCCTTGGCAAATATGAAATCAAGGTCGGTCAGCGTCTTAAGATTATAATCTATATCCTCTACTGCCTCTGCCGCAAGTGTGCTTAAATTAGAGAGTATTTCCTCTATCTCAATAAGCTCCTCATTGGCAAGCTCCTTAATCTCATTATTAAGATTAACAACCGCCATCGGCTCGATAAAGACCGTCGAGCCTGACTGCGACTGGTCGTGTATCATTCCCGGAAAATGTGAACGGTACTCCTGTTTGACGGGTATACAGTAACGACCGTTTCTCATGGTAATTATGCTGTCCTGAAGTTTATCCTTGGACGCATCACTTTTAACTATCTTAAGAAGCTGTTGATGCAGCTTGTCGTTAGTCAGCTTAATGTTCTTCCTTATGGTTTTAAGCCTTGATGACGCATCATCGGCTATCTCATCGACAGAGATTATGCATCTTTTTATCTCTGAGGATATATGCTCAAGCGGAATAAGTTGATTAAATCTCTCTGTAAGAGAATCGTATACATTTCCATACTCCTCCGTAGCATTAGCCGAGTTTCTCGCTGTAATCGTATCGGCAAGGTCGGTCCCGTCTCCGTAGCTTTTTACTGCTATGGCAATATTGATAATTGCCGCTATATCAAGCAGCTCTCCCGCGGTCAAAACACCCTTTACCTCAAGCCTTTTTATAGATGCGCGGATGTCCTTCAATCCTGAAAATGATACATTACCCTGCTTATTAAGACGAAGCAGTGCATCTCTTGTCTCGCATTGTAATGTCCTGATTACATCTATATCACGCTGTGGTTTAATACGGTCACAGCGTCTCTTCGCCATATCGGAAGTTGCATGCTCGGTAAGCATATCTAATATTTTGTTAAATTCAAGTACACGCAAACTTCGTTTATTCATATTTTTCTCCCAATCCGTACCACACAGATAAATCCCCCACCGCAAACACGCTCTCGCTCTGATTCCGGCGTAGCGGTACTAAGTTCGAAAATACCTCACTAAGTACCGACGCCTCCATAAGGTTTGCTTATGGGGATAGTCCGTGTGGTACTTAGGCTTTGGTTATATTATATATATTTATTAGTTCAAGATTTTATATATTGTATTTAAAAATTTTTATTCCTCTGTAGTATCCGAAGATATTATGTTTATGCCCAGCTCTTCGAGCTGCTTTTCATCAACTATGTTCGGGGCCTCGCTCATCAGGCAGGACGCATCCTTTATCTTAGGGAAAGCGATTACATCACGGATTGAGTCTTCCTTCGCCATAAGCATAGTGAGACGGTCAAGTCCGTAGGCAAGTCCTGCGTGAGGAGGTACACCGTACTTGAATGCATTCAATAAGAAACCGAACTGCTCATAGGCTTTTTCCATAGTAAAGCCGAGCGCCTTAAACATCTTCTCCTGTATGTCGTTCTGATGGATACGCACGCTGCCGCCACCGATTTCATTTCCGTTTAATACGATATCGTATGCCTTCGCTCGCACTCTGCCCGGGTCACTCTCGATGTATTCCAAATCCTCTTCCATAGGCATAGTAAATGGGTGGTGCATAGCCTGATATCTTCCCATATCTTCGTTCCACTCAAGAAGCGGGAACTCTGTAATCCATACAAATCTGTATTCATTCTTATCTAAAAGCCCAAGCTGGTTGGCAAGCTCTACTCTAAGCGCGCCAAGAACATCATATACAAGCTTGTTTTTATCGGCTGCAAAAAGCAACAAATCTCCAGCCTCACCTTCCATAGCTGATACGATATTCTTCATCTCGTCCTCTGTCATAAACTTGGCAAATGAGGACTTGTAGCTTCCATCCTCCTGTATAGCTATATAAGCAAGTCCCTTCGCGCCATAACCCTTAGCAAAGTCAACCAATGCATCTATCTTCTTACGAGGCATAGCGCCCTGTCCCTTGGCATTGATACCTCTTACGCTTCCGCCGGCTTCTATAGCGCCCTTAAATACTACGAACTCGCAATCCCTGACTACATCTGTTATATCCTTAAGCTCCATAGCAAATCTAAGGTCCGGTTTATCCGAGCCGAATCTCTCCATAGCTTCCTTGTAGGTCATCCTCTGTATCGGAAGAGCAATGTCTACACCGATAGTCTCCTTGAAAAGCTTCGCAAGAAGTCTCTCATTTACATCAATTACATCATCCACATCTACAAACGAAAGCTCCATATCTATCTGTGTGAACTCCGGCTGTCTGTCGGCACGCAAATCCTCGTCACGATAACAGCGTGCTATCTGGAAATATCTGTCGTAGCCTGAACACATAAGGAGCTGTTTATATATCTGTGGCGACTGTGGAAGCGCATAAAATGTTCCCGGATGCACGCGGCTTGGTACAAGATAATCTCTCGCACCCTCAGGCGTGGATTTGCAGAGCGTAGGTGTCTCAATCTCTATGAATCCCTCCTCAGCAAGAAATGCTCTGGTTAAAGTCGCAACCTTGCTTCTAAGCATTATATTCTTCTGTAAATCAGGTCTTCTTAAATCTAAGTATCTATACTTTAACCTTAATTCTTCCTTGGTCTTGCTGTTCTCCTCTATAGGAAACGGAGGGGTGTCAGACTCGGATAATATTCTGATATCAGATGCAATAACCTCTATATCACCTGTTGCAATATTCTCATTTACGGCGCCTGCTCTCTTAGCCACCTTACCTGTGATTGCAACGACAAATTCACTTCTTAATTTCTCTGCTTTCGCATACTTCTCTGAGCCTACATTAGCCTCTTCAAATATTACCTGAAGTATACCTGAACGGTCTCGCAAATCCACGAATATAATTCCGCCCTTGTTTCTGCTTTTCTGCACCCAGCCCATTATGGTAACTTCATTACCGATAAGTGCATTTGTAACCTCCGTACATCTATGACTTCTCTTAAGTCCCTTCATTGATTCAGCCATTTTTATATCTCCTCATTAATTTAATATTCGTTATTCTTAGTTTAAACCTAAATATCTCTGTCCTTAAAAAATTCCACAAATTCCGTATAGCCCTCATTACTCATCTGGTCCTTCTGGAATTTCTTATTTTTCTTCATTATAACCACATTTACCAAGGTTCCTTCTTCTCGCTCAGCTTTAGCCTTCTCAAGTATCTTGAGAAGCTTATCTGACGGCATTCCTTTCTCGATAAGATAAGCCTTCTTCTCACTCTCACCCGGCACCTTAAAATCATTTTCAAGAAGCAACATAACTATCCGCTCAAATCCGATTGAAAATCCGCAGGCAGGTGTAGGTGTACCTGTAAACTTGCCTATCATCTCATCATATCTGCCGCCTCCGCCGACAGAACCGCCGTACTCGTCCATAGATATCTCGAATATCGGTCCTGTATAATAGGACATCCCCCTGACTAATGTCGGATCAAACTGCATCTTAAACTCCGCTGACTTCGCAGACTCAACACTCTTTATAATGGTTTCCAAATCATCTGCTACAGCTTCATCAAGGAAGCCGCTAAGCTCATCCTTAATAAATCTTACGCCATCTACATCTCCCGTAGCCTTCTCAAATAATCCAAGATATTTATCAACAGCTTCCTCGCCGTAACCTTCCTTAAGAAGCTCCTCCTTAACCCCATCAAGTCCAATCTTGTCCATCTTATCAAGAATGATGAACACTATATCGTAAGCCTCCTCAGGAAATCCCGAATAAGCCGCCATAGCTTTAAGTATACGCCTGTCATTTATTCTTATCGTGAAGTTCTTAAAGTCAAGCTTGCCAAGTAGTGAAGTCGTAGCAAGTATAAGTTCTATCTCAGCGATAATATTCGGCTCGCCAAGTATATCTATATCGCACTGCATGAATTGACGGTATCTGCCTCTCTGCGGTCTGTCAGCGCGCCATACATTACCCATCTGAAGTGCCTTGAAAGGGCTTGGCAAATCATTGGCATTATTTGCATAATATCTTGAAAGAGGAAGTGTAAGGTCGTATCTTAGACCACCGTCTACGAGAACGCCTGTGTCGATATCTTCTCCTGTATTATTCTCAGTTTTTTCGTTGCTGTCAGCATTTTCTGAAACAAGCTTATCCACTGCCGAAGAAAGCTTATCGCCACGCTTTAATATCTTGAAGATAAGCTTCTCATTTTCTCCACCCTGATTACTGGAGAGGTTCTCAATATGCTCTACGCATGGTGTCTCAACCGAAGTAAATCCAAAAGTCTTGTATGTCTCCTTGATAAGTCCGATACAGTAATCCCGTATCGCCATCTCTTTCGGAAGTATATCCTTCATACCTGTGACAGGCTTTTTCTTCATAGCCATTTATCTATCCTCCTAAATTATCTTTTTCTACCTATCATCTCATCAAATCTGTCTATATAATCATCAATCGACTTGCAGTTCTCCGAGCGGTCAATCCTTATTACATTTCCCTCATCATCTCTTATAACATATTTTGAGGACGAGCCTGCGCCAACTGCAATAATGTCAGTAAGTTCCTCCATTATAAGCACATTATAGAGACACTCCTTACCCGAACTTGAATATCCGACATTCTCAAGATTACCTCCAATATTCTTCTGCCTGTATAAATAATACGGAGACATCCCAAGATTATTAGCAGCATCCGAAACCATATCAAGCATTTCATTCATATCGTGATTTATCTCGCCTTTATATTCATCCATTTTCTCATTGAGCCTTGCAGCTCTCTTTATTGCAAGCGAATGAATTGTAAGGCTGTCAGGCTTAAGCTTTTTTATCGCATCAAGAGTATGCTCCATCATTGACAAATCCTCACCTACAAGTCCTGCGATAATATCCATATTGATATTATCAAACCCAAGCTCACGAGCAAGAAAAAAAGCTTTTTCAACCTGCGTCGCCGTATGTGCGCGTCCTATGGTTTTTAAGGTTTCATCGTTCATAGTCTGAGGATTAATGCTTATCCTCGTTATATGATGAGATTTCATAACCTCGAGCTTTTCTTTCGTTATGCTGTCGGGACGGCCTGCTTCTATCGTATATTCGAGCAGATTGTGCAACCAATTATCTTTATCATAAGAGGTTCCAACTGTTTTATCTATATCTTCACCTTTAATACAACTCTTATCAATTTTATCTCCAAGCGAAAATACTTCATCAATATGTGTAAGAAGTCTGTCTAACTGTATATGGTTAAGCGATGTCGGCGTGCCGCCGCCTATATATATCGCTACGAGCTTCTTATCCCTATATCTGTCGGCAACTATACTTATCTCATCACATAATCTGTCTAAATATTTGTCAACTTTATCCTTATTTTGAGCTATCGGATAAGAGGTAAATGAACAGTAAAGGCATCTGCTCGGGCAGAATGGTATACCCACATAAAGGCAATATGAATTTTCCAAATCTAAGTATTTTATAAGTTCTAATTCTCTTGTAGCAACCTGTGTCGCAAGCTCAGCCTTTCTTCGGGATACATCATAGGTCTTTATATAATTATCTATCGTGTCATCATAACTGCTGCCCGACCTAAGTAATTTAAGTGCTATCTTCGTCGGTCGCACCCCTGTCAAGTCTCCCCAGGGAAGCTTCCTGCCGGTTATTTCACTTAACAGACGATACAGGGCAATCTTAAATGAATTTCTATAGACATTCCTATCTCTGTAATCACCTGAAATCTGTGTCTCATACTTTTTTGCGGTAGTAGTTTCAGATATTATTATATTTGTTTTTTCTATGTCAAAATAAGCATTTAATTCTAAAAGCAGTTCAGTATTGAAATTATAGTCCGCCTTGTGCTTCGCTATCTTCTCTGCCGCTTCATCACTATTGACAATCTTCTCTCCGAAGAAAAAAGCCATAAGCATAGAACATATATCATTATCATAGTCAGACACGTTCGTTTTCAATAAAATCATAAAAACATCCGCCTCATATATTTTATATATAAGTCATATATAATACTCTTAATTTAAAGTTCCGAAAAGAACGGATTCATCTTCTTTTCACGTCCTATGGTAGTCTTGCCGCCATGTCCGGAATAAACCACAACATCCTCCGGCAGTGTCAAAAGCTTTGAACTGATATTGTTTATCAGTGCATCCCAATCCCCTGTAGGAAAATCTGAGCGTCCGATACTCATTTCAAACAAAGTATCTCCCGAGAATACTATCTTATTATCCTCAAAATAATAACATATACCGCCCTTGGTGTGTCCCGGCACATGCAAGCATTTAATCTTAGTACCTATTAAGTCGAGAACCTCGCCATCATTTACATATATGTCTGCCTCAAGCGTCATTTCAGGCGGGAAATCAATAGTCATATTAACATTAGGATTCTTTAACACATCCTCTTCTTCCTTGCCGGCATACACCTTTATATAAGGATATTCCTCTCTTAGTCCCGGAATTGCTCTGATGTGGTCGAAATGACCATGAGTCAGCAGCACAGCAGTTACTTTATACTGCTGTTCCTTACACCTTTTAATGATAAAATCCGGTCTGTCCGCCGGATCAACTATTAATGTCTCTCTCGTATCAGTATTAACAACCATATAGCAGTTAGTTGCCAATGGTCCAAGTACATTTGTAACTGTAATTATATTTGCCATAAAAACCTCTTTTTTATATAGCCTGTCGGCTTTTTATTATCCTTTAGATTATAAGTATTTTCGCCGGATATGTCAACGATATGTGGGTTGTGTGCAAAATTAATTTATAACATGATTATACATTTTTGTTACATCCTCATTCATATTAATCGGAATCAATTTTAGTTCCGGATGTTCTTTCGCATAAACCACAAAAATCTGATGGGCAAAGCCCTGCCCCATCCATTCGATATTATCAAAATCAATGATAACCTCACTGAAATTCTCCAGCCTGTTGCAAACCCTCTTTGCCTGTGAGCGCGATATAGGTATAGTATCAAACATATTTTTTAACATAATATCTGTCTTAATAAACTTGCCGTTATCATTAGAATACGAGTCAAACACATCCTTTAATTTTTTCTGTGAGAAATTAGATAAGTCCATCACTACACATGTGCCTTTGAACTTCTTTCCCAAAAGCTCATACACATAATTATCATCATATTTATTATGCGTAAATAACTTATTACCCGAAAGAATAAGAAAATCATCCATTATCCTTGAAGAAAAGAAAATCCCTTCCCCTGAATGATTGGCTGCATCTGTAGTTAATTTACCCTTGAACAATTCACCAACTGCATCATCAAGCGATGGCAGCCCAAAGTAATTTCTAATCTTTTCAAATACACCTACACCATTATCCCAGATTTCTATCTTGGTTTTAAGATAATTCTGTTCTATAACCAGTTTAACACGCGATGCCTCGGAGTGATCCATAACATTATTTATCATCTCACTAAAGGTATATCTCCAGATAGCTTTGACATTTTCAGGCATATCCTCAAGATACTTCTCAATATAATTGTCAAGTGCACGTGTGTCTGTATCCAAATCTCCCTTGCTTCTATTAAGCGAATACTCAGTCGTATTATTAATAAGTTCATATTTGCCTCTTTTTATCCTTCGTATGATACCTTCTTCTGATAATTCATTAATGTATTTATGAACCGTATTCTGATTAATGTCAAAGTTCTCTGAAACCGCTTTTGATATACTGTCCGCTTTCTGATCTATTTTTTCTAAAATATATAAAACAACCGCTTTCTTCTTGTCATTCAGCTTCATAAAATTCACCTCTGATTTTTTACTTAAGCTTAGCAGCCACTTGTTTCCGCTTATGCTTATAATAATTATTATTCGCTTTTTTGTCAATGATTATTCGTTTTTAACGCACAAGAAATTCGCTTTTTTAATTAAAAAAGCGAATTTCTGTAAATTAAATATCATATTCAGCTATCATGACCGGCTTTTTATTATATGTAAAAAGTGTAACAAACGGTGATGGACTGCCGTAATATGCATCATATGACACAGCAGTTTCTTCGAGCGTTTCATTGAACGAGGTTGAAAGCTTTTCTTTTATTTTGCTTTCAAATCCATAGAGTTTACACCATGATGAATCTACATACCCATCTATCAGCTTAAGCAATTCAGATGTAAGCTGTTCATCTACCTGCTTCCATATATCACTGTTCATTGGGTACAGCATAATATCCAAGTTTATTGATGAACTATTCTCCCTGAAAATGTCCATACGATTTCTAATTTTTTCAAGGATATTATCCTTATGCTCTGATAATTCATTTAAGCCAATAAGATATAACATATGCTTTTTAGACTTAATTGTAGTGTCATCTGTTTTCTCTGCCAGTTCAGTTGATAAATAAGTTATAATTTTCCGCTCCCATATAGTCTTAGTTTCCTCTCCTGCAAATTCTGTAAGCTTAGTCACATATTGATTTTTGATATTCTCCGACTGAACTATAACCTTGTCTGCATATATAACCCCGGGTGCGGTGACATAATGCTTTAGATTATATATATCCGTATAATCCTCTGAGCCGAATTCAGCAGTCTTAAAAGGCGGAATATATATAAGCTCGTCTGTATATTTGCGTATATTCTCCGCATAAAATTGCGGTGGTATGGTAAGGCACGGATTCTCACTATCATAAGGACTTTGTATATATATTTTCTTAGGCTGATGAAGCTCTATATTATAATCTGTCCATAGTGATAGCAGAATATCTTTAGGATATTCATCAAGCTTTGTTGCCGAAATTATCTCCTCATCATCTGCTGTAATTCTGCCAAAATAATCCTTAAATAACAGAGGCAGAGGAACGACATACACATCACATTCATCACGAGAAATAATTTTATTATAAACTGCATTAAAACCTGTCCACTCCTTCGGTCCTATTGTAAGGAAGAGAATTTCATCTCTGTTGATTATCTGATTATTGACCGTGTCTGTCAGGTCAGCTAATTTGCTATCTACCTGAGATATTTTATCAGACAGTTTCTTTATCGAGCCGACAGATAGGATTTCATCAACATCAGTCTGCACACTATCTTCCTGCACTGTCTCAGTTAATATCAGATAAACCTCATACAAGGCATCACAATACACCTGAATCTTCTCTACAACAAGCTGACAACTTCTTCGCTCCTCTCCCTTTACTCCTTCTACAAAATTTCCTAAATCAACCGCTAATTGCTGACATTCAGGAAGAAGTGCAAGGGTGTTTTCATATGATGCTTTGTGTTCATTATCATAACAATTTGTTCCAGTCGCCGATTTACCGGTTGAAAGTTCCATGATTAGTGTATTTGTCATATCAGTCAACTGTTTTAAACATTCTAGTACAGTACTTTTATAGGAATCGAATCTTTGATAAGAAGCCTGTAATCTATCGTCAAAATTTTCACAGTTTATCACAACTTTATCATCTAAGCCTGTACCAATGGCATCGTCATACGCTATAGCACGATTATAACATTTGCTCAGCATCTTCTTATCAAAGGTAAACTCAGGAAGTTTAAAATCCGCCACAGCCTGTAGATTCTCACGCTGCTTCTCAAAATAAGGATAGTCATGACCGCCCCAGACCTTACGAATCTGAAGGTAATTACCATAGCGTCTTTTTAAGACAGAGTTATAGCAGGCAGGCACGGGTATCGTCATATTCTCAAATGGAACTCTGATGAACTTTTCATAATATTCCTTCGGCTGACCTACGCCGCCTTTCAATATCCACGGAAATATCTGTCCCATAGTATCAGCTTGTGCCTTCGGCACACGCGCCATCTGTTTTTCAGCAATTTTATATAGTGCTATACCTAATGCTCTGGCATCTGCCCTTCTGTCAAGCTTGACATTATATTTTCGTTCTATCTCATTTAATTCCCTGTCAATTGTCAACTGATACATAGTATTCTCTACTATGCCATCTGCTACTGCAATTATTCGCTTAACCTCGTCACAGCGTCTTCGTTCTTCTGTCTCATCCTTATATAAATAATCCAGCACAAATATATCTACCGACGCCATATACGGAAAATTATGATATTTCTTAAGATGCTCTTCATCAAAGCATATCTGATTCTGACTTACTACTCGAGACAGGAAAAGCCAATGGTCTTCCTTACGCTCATAGTCATGTATTACAAATTCTTCCGGAAGTTCCTTGTCTGCTACCTCACGGAATCTGATATAATCCTCGCGCTTCATACATATGTCAAGGTCATCATCCCAGGGCACAAAACCACCATGGCGAACTGCACCGAGTATAGTCCCCCACTCTGCAAAATAAGTAATATTATTTTTTTCACACACCCTGTCGATTGCGGCAAGAACCTCAAGACTTTTCGCCCAGCCCTGCTTTATCGCAGTTGGGATATAAAAGCCATTCCTTACCTCATCCCTGAAAAAATCAACCGAAAAATCCATAGTTACCTCATCTTTTAAATAAAAGCATTCTTCTAATTCGCTTTTTCAATTATCGTCTTGAACTTCTCCAAATCAGCCTTAGTAGTTATCTTAAAATTATTCTCATCTCCCGGTATCATGACTATATCCATACCTGCCATAATTGCCGGTTCTGTCGAGCCGTTAATACTCATTATTTTCCCTGAAAGAAGCTTTGTATTTGCCTCATAATATTTGCCCAGAACAAAAAGCTCCGGCGCCTGTCCCGCATAAACCTTCGACCTGTCAATCAGATTCGCAATAGTCTTGCCATTATGACTCATATAAACCGTATCCTTCATAGGAAGCACAGGCAGAACGCCATCGTGAGAATTATCTTCATCTGACATCTGAAAGTTTTCATCACCTTCGCTACAGTTACCAACCTCTATTTTTTCTTTATCTTTTCCGCTTTTTAATGCTTCAAAACAGGAATTTATCAATTCATCTTTAAGCAGTGGCCTTGCCGCATCATGTATCAGCACATACGAATCATCATCAGCATATTTACCTATGTCAGTCAAACCATTATAAATTGATAACTGCCTGTTCGCACCAGGCGCAGAAAAGCCCTTAAACTTGGATTTTAAAGCATCCGGGGTTTTTCCGTCGATTCCGCTATTGCACGATTTCCGACATAGTCCTTCCAGTTCTTCTTCAATATCCTTATGCCAAGCCTCTTCAGCTACTATCTGTACATAATCAATATTATCATTATTAAGCAATGTCTCAAGACAATAGCTGATAATCATTCTGTCATTCACTTTTATATATTGCTTTGGTATCTCACTTCCAAGACGGGTTCCCGTTCCGCCGGAAAGAACAAGTGCTGTGTTCATAAGGGTTCTCCTCTAAATTATTTTTACAAAAGTGTATTTACTCTACTTACAAGATACAACGGTATATTTGTTATACCTTCATCTATGCTTCCCTTTAATTCAACATTCTTTGTCTCAAGATCTATATTTGGTATCAATTCTTCAATATACATATGTTCACCTTCCAAAATCAATTGAAATAATGAATAATTTATACATGATTACCTTATTTTAAACATAGTATGATAAAAACAGTGAAGTTGTAAAGAAAAACTTCACTGCACTTCACTGAAAACTTCACTGCACTTCATTAAAAATGTCATGTAATTCAAACGCACTTCATAAATTTCAATAGATACCTCATCAATATCTTCCAATGAGTTATTTTCAGCTATCAATCATATTTTTTGCTTTTCATAGTTGATTATCCTGCATTATCTGTATTATAATTTGGGTCAACTAAACAACTTACAACCCGTATGAACAATCTTAAATTTATCCCTATTATACATAAAATAGAGCGTTTCCAAGGTCTCCGCCATATACCCTATATATCTGTCTGCGCGTTCACTCCCCTTTGGTACAGAAAGCTCCTCTGTACGCTCAAGAATAGGAAAAAGCCAAGCGCAGTAATCTCTCAAAACCTCTTTTTTGGCAAGTATAACATTATAGTTATACATAAACTGCTGTTTTAAAATATCTTCAAAAGCCTTTGCATATTCAGGCGAGAGCTCACGCAAAGCAGTAAGCATAGCATTCCAGTCAACATCCTTCAGGTAGCGATTATGATGAGCGTTAATATCAAGCTCATAAGGCATAGGATAAGGTAAAACTACATCCACATCATTAAAAAATAACCTTAACAAATCCTCATCCGAGAATCTAAACATACGCCTATACTGCGCAAGTCCATAATACTGCACATCCAAGTTTACAGCATTTTTGTAATCTGCCCCACCTATACCATATTCATTTATTTCATCATCTACATCAATCACATTCCTCCACATCCAGTATAAAGCAGTTGTCTCGCAATAATTCACATTCTTTTTTGAAATATTATTACCCTGATTATCGCAAATGTCTGCCACTCTAACATCCGTAAGCTCAGTGCCAACCTGTATAGGCACCATATAATCAGGAAGCTCAACCTTTTCCTTTAAGACCTTATCCTTATAGAATTTTGCCATAAAAATGTGTAAATGCGACTCAAATGATTTTATGTCTATATTACTCACATGTCCATTTACCTCAGATATATATTTATTTAACTTTTCTCTATCCGACATAACCCTTCCATACAAATCCTCGCCGGATAAAGTTCTAAGTGGTATGAACCTTCCAAGCTTGGCATGATAAAGCATCATTAGTTCTTCCCATTTAGCCGCAGTAAGTCGACTATGGTTGGTTAATCCATAGCTATCAAGTAATTCTTCTATCTCCGGTTGGATATTTTCAGGTGTCGCAATTATAATTTCAGTCTGATTTTTCTCAATATCAGACAAAGAACCGGAAAACTCATCAAGCTCCCTGACAGGAAGTCCTCCGAGAGTATCAGGATTTAATCCTCCTACCTTTGATACAAGAAAACATAATATATTCTTATCAGGATATACAGTTTTAATCGCTTTAAATGTGCCAAGAGCATAGCCTTGGGCACCAAAGATGACTATGTTGTTCATTACATATATCTCCTAATGCTAAACCACTCTCTATTATCATTATAATAATCTTTCATTATTTCTGTCTGTCTACCAAACGAAAAATGTCCAACAACGACATTGTCAGCGACAATAATAGGCTGTGAATTTATGATACAATTCGAACAAACTTCTTCTTCATCACTTCCCATATCAGGATTTCCTGAAACAAAAAAGCCTTGCATTCCATTCCAAAAACTATGCTTCATTAAGATAAACCCTATACTAAATCGCACCCCACAGATAGAATACCCT